>NZ_CP044285.1:1581744-1898093 GCF_008728635.1 Hymenobacter baengnokdamensis
GTACGTATTTCATGGCATCTTCCACCAGCCAGCGCACGCCGTCGAGCTGGCTGGCTTCCATGTTGTCGCGGGCCCAGAAATTGACCTGTTTCACCGAGTCGAGGTGTGTGACATCGGCCCCGGCCGCGCGGGCGGCCAGCGTGGCCGCGCCGGTGTAGGCAAACAGGTTGAGCACGCGCGGTAGCCTGGCCTGGCGCTTACGGGTCTGGTTATAAATGAATTGCCAGTTCGGGTCCTGCTCCGGAAAAAGCCCGACGTGCTTAAACGACGACAAGCCCAGCCGGAACTTCAGCTTCAGCCCGCCCGGCCGCTCGTAGGAGATAATCCACTGCTCGGGCATCCCTTTTTTGAGGCTCCACTGGCCTTTTTCGGTGCTGCCAGGGGCGCGGGCAAATATGGCATCGGCGCGGGCCCACTCGCTGGCGGGCAGGTGCGCATCCCAGATGGCCTGGGGCTCGGGCCGCGCCAGCACGTACTGGCCGAAGCGCTCCAGCTTCTGGAAATTGCCGCTGTCGAGCAACTCGTAGTCGGGCCAGGGCGAGGTGGTGAGAAAGTCGTACACGAAGAAAAAGCAGATTGGGTAGGCGCAGCCCTGGGGCAGGACTTGCAAAGGTCGGGCAGCCGACGGAAAAAGCGGCCGGCGTCTTCTTAAACTACCCGCCGCCAATTGCGTACACAGGTCGCTTACAAATGATTTGTCAGTAAATAACTGGCAGTCAAAAACTAATTCAAAACCCATCTTATGCCCACCACCGCCCAAAAGAAGCCCGCTCTGCTGCATACCCCCTCAGACCTCAGCGAAACCGGCCGCGCCAAGCTCAGCGATAGCCTTAACATTTTGGTTTCGGACCTCTTCGCGCTTTATGTGAAGACTAAAAACTACCACTGGCACATGAATGGTCGTCACTTCCGCGACTACCACCTGCTGCTGGATGAACAGGCCGACCAGATTTTTGCCATTATTGACCCCGTAGCCGAGCGCGTCCGCAAACTGGGCTTCCCAACTGTGCATTCCATTGGCGAGATTGGCCGCAAGCAGCGTGTCAAAGACAACGACGACGTGTACGAAAACCCGCTCGATATGCTGGTCGATGTGCTGAACGAAAACCGCAGCCTGGCCAAGAACATGCGTGATACCCACAAGATTGCGGATGATATCAACGACGTAGCCACCGCCAGCCTGCTCGAAGTATATATCGACGAGGCCGAGCGCCGCGCCTGGTTCCTGTTTGAAGCTACCCGCGAGGTAAACTGAGGCCGGCAACAGCGCTAGCAGAGTACTTACTTTAGAGGCGAAGCAGTACTGCTTGTAATATAGTTTATTCTGAATACAAAAAAGACTTTCAGCAGCTGCTGAAAGTCTTTTTTTATTTTTGCTCGTACGCTTTTCTGCGCAGTACGTAGCTTATTACCTGTGGCTTATTTGCTGATTTTTAGGTCAATAACCCCATTTTTCAGTCCGGCCGCAGTGGCTTGCAGCTGCACTGCGCCGGCCGTTTCACCGGCCTGCACAATCGCCACCAGCTGCCCTCCAAAGGCGTGCATCTGGGGCTCCTGGAAGGGCTCCAGGCAGGTGGCATCGCCGTTGCCCACGGCGCGGAAACGGCCCGCGCCGCTCACCGTAAAATGCAGCTGATTGGTGGCATCGGGGCAAAGGTTGCCCTGGGCATCTTCCACGCGGGCCGTCACGTAGGCCAGGTCTTCGCCATCGGCGCTGAGCTTAGCGCGGTCGGCTACGAGGCGAATATGGTCGGGGGCACCGGCCGTATGAATCTCATCGGTGCCGGCGGGCTTACCCTGGGCGTCGTAAGCCACTACCTTAATCGTACCGGCCTCATACTTTGCATCGTTCCATTCGAGGCGGTAGCGCGCCTGGGGCGTGGCGGCCGGGCTCTTGGTCTGGCGGCCCTGGCTTTTGCCATTCACAAACAGCTCGGCCGACGGATAGTTGGTATAGCAGAACACGGGCGTGGTCTGACCTTCGCGGCCGGGCCAGGTCCAGTGCGGCAGCAGGTGCACGGTGGGCTTGGCGGTGTTCCAGCGCGAGCGGTAGAGGTAGTAGCGGTCCTTGGGCTGGCCGGCCAGGTCAAACATGCCAAACAGCGAGCTGTGCGAGGGCCAGCTCTCATCATAAGGCGTGGGCTCGCCGAGGTAGTCGAAGCCCGTCCACACAAACTCGCCGGCTACGTAGGGCAGGTCGTCCTGGGCCACAAACTCTTCGTCGGGCGTCTGCGACCAGTTGCAGGCCTCCAGGTCGTACGACGACGATTGATTGTCCGGGTATTTCTTATCCTTGGCCAGCACCACCGGAAACTTATACACCCCGCGTGAACTGACTGTAGAGGCCGTTTCGGAGCCCAGCAAAAAGCCCTGCGGCAGCTTGCCAATGGCTTCGGCGTAGCGGTGCGGCTTGTAGTTGAAGCTCGGGATATCGAGCACTTTGGCAAAGCCATACTTAAAATCGTCGTCAAAGCGGTCCATGCCGGCCGTTACGGGGCGGGTAGGGTCTTCGCGGTGCACAATATCCTGCAGGCGCTTGGCAATGGCCGGGCCTTCGGGTGTGCTCTGATCGGGCACCTCGTTGCCGATGCTCCACATAATCACGCTCGGGTGGTTGCGGTCGCGGTGTACCATGTTCACCAGGTCTTTTTCCGACCACTGGTCGAAATACTGACTGTAGCCGTTCTTTACCTTCGGCGATTTCCACTCATCAAACGACTCCACCATCAGCATAAAGCCCATCTCATCGCATAAGCTCACCAGCTCGGGGGCGGGCATGTTGTGCGAAGTCCGAATGGCATCGCAGCCCATTTCCTTGAGTAGTGCGAGCTGGTGGCGCAGCGCCGCCTTGTTCACGGCCGAGCCCAGCGGCCCGAGGTCGTGGTGGTTGCACACGCCCCGAAACTTGCGCGGCTGCCCGTTGAGCGAGAAGCCTTTCCCGGCTTCAAACTTGAAGGAGCGAATGCCGAAGCGGGTCTGGTACGTGTCCTGCAAGGCCTCGCCTGCATAGAGCTTCGACTCGGCCGTGTAGAGCACCGGCGTTTCGGGCGACCACAGCCGGGGCGCTTTCACCGCGAAGCGTTGGCTAAACTCACTGCCACTGGCCGGCAGCGGGGTCGTGGTGCTGGCCACCACCTTGCCGGCCGCGTCGCGGATGTCGGTCTGCAGCCGCAGCGCCCTGGTGCCGGCCGTAGCCTGCACCTTGGTTTGCAGCTTCACCGTGGCCGACGCGGGCGTGACAGTCGGGGTAGTCAGGTAAGTGCCCCACACCGGAATGTGTGGCCCCTTCGTGGTGATGAGGTGCACGTTGCGGTAAAGGCCCGCGCCGGGGTACCAGCGTGAGGCTTCCGAAAAATTCTCCAGGCGCACGGCCAGCGTGTTGGGGCCGCTGGCGCGCAGGTAGGGCGTTATATCAACCGAAAAGGAATTGTAGCCGTAGGGCCAGAATATAGCTTCTTTGCCATTTATATACACGTGCGCGTTGCTCATTGCGCCATCGAAGAGCAGCACCGCTTGGCCGCCCGGTCCCAAGGCCGGCACGGCCAGCTGGCGCCGGTACCAGCCCACCCCGATAAACGGCAGGCCGCCGGTGCGGCCGGCTTTCAGGGTGGCCTGCTGCTCGTTATTCTGCTCAATCTTAACGGCCTGCAAATCGTTTTTGCCATCAAACGGCCCGCTGATGGCCCAGTCGTGGGGGATGCGCACGGTTTGCCACTGCGCGTCGTTCAGCTCGGGCTTGGCCCCGTCGGGCTGGTCGCCTTTGGTGAATTTCCAGTTCGTGTTGAGAAGCGTTTCCTGGCGCGACTGGGCGGCGGCCGGTAGGCTGGCGGCCAGCAGGAGCGCGGCGACATATTTAACAGGCGACATAGTAGAGGGCGAAAGCGTGAAAAGGCGCTGTTACTTAATGGTAGGCAAGTTACGGCTACCGTGCCACCGGCTTCTTTCATAAGGCCAGCTCCCGGCTTGGGCGAATAACTAAGCTGCGCTGGGCAGCAGGGCGCTAGCTTTACCTGATGCCCGGCTTTTTGCACCAAAAAATACTGCGCTTGCTGGCCCTGCTCCTGGCCGGGCTGGCGGCGTGCTCCTCGCCCGCTCTGCCCACCAGCCCGGCCGCAAGCTACCTGAACTGCCGCGAAGTGTACGAGCCAGTGCGCGGCCGGCTCTACGACCGCCACGGTACGCTGCTGGTAACCAATGAGGTGCAATACACGCTGAGCCTGCCGCACGGGCCGCCCCTCGATTCGGTAGCTTTCAATATCTTAATGCGCTGGCCGGCCGGGGCGTTGCAGGCCAGGGTAGCCGCCGCCCGGCCGCCCGCCGGCCCGCTGCCGCCGGCCCCGGTACCCGACTCGACCGGGGTTGTGCCGCCGCCTGCCCCTGCGCCGCCCCGGCCCCAGCGCTGGCCGGTCGAGCTGGCGCTCACCCGCCCCGAAGCCGATAGCCTGCGGCGGCATCGCCGCGAGTATCCGGGGCTGGTAGTGCGCCACCGCCCCGAACGCCGCTTCCTCACGCAGGTGGCGGCGCCGGTGCTGGGCTACCAGCCGGCCGCCGCCCAGCAGTTTTTATACCTGGCCAAAAAGCTGGAGCGCGGCCGCTACTACCGTCTGCGCAACAGCGGCATTGAGGGGTATTATAATAGCCTGCTGGCCGGCCACCGCGGGGCTTACCATCCGCTTACCGACGGCCACGGCCGCGTGCACGGCCGCTGGGCCGCTGATACGGTTTACCGCCCTGGTCAAAGCCTGCACCTCAGCCTTGATGCCGACCTGCAAGCCTATGCCGAGCGCCTGCTGGGCGAGCGCCGCGGCTACCTCGTGGCCCTTGACCCCCGCACCGGCGAAATCCTGTGCTGCGTATCGGCCCCCACCTATGACCCCGCCGCGCTCACCGCGCCCGGCCGCAACCCCGAGCGCGTGGCGCTGCTGCGCAACGCCGACCAGCCCCTGCTCAACCGTCCCGCCGTGCAGGCCAACCCGCCCGGCTCGGTGTTTAAGCTCGTCAATGCGGCCGTGGCCTTGCAACTCGGCGCCACCAGCGCCAACACCTCGTTTCCCTGCGACCAGTCGCTCATCAACTGCGTGCACCCGCACCCGCGCGCCCGCAACCTCACGATGGCGCTCAAGTATAGCTGCAACCCATATTTCTACCAGGTGCTGCGGGCGGTGGTTGAGCCGCGGCCCGACTCGGCCGCCACGCCTGCCGATACCGTGGCCCAGCGCCACGCGCACCTGGCTGCCTGGCGGCGGCAGGTCAGGTCTTTTGGCCTCGATACACTGCTGGGCGTCGATATTGCCCATGAGCAGCCCGGCTTCCTGCCCACGCCGGCTTATTACGATAAGGCCCGCCGTACCCGCAATTGGACGTTTAAGTCTATCTACTCGCTCAGCATCGGGCAGGGAGAAATCAATCTCACGGGTTTGCAAACGGCCAACGTGTTGGCTATCATTGCCAACCGGGGCTGGTATATTACGCCTCACTTCGTGCGGGCTATTGGCACTACGGGCCAGCCCCTGCCGCGCTTCACCGAGCGCCACCGTACCCTGGTCGATAGCGCCAACTTTGCGGCCCTTGTGCCCGGCATGGTGGCCGCCATGCAGCGCGGCGGCACCGCCGAGCTGGCCAGCCTGGCCGACGTGGGCATCGTGGTGGCCGGCAAAACCGGCACGGTGCAAAACGATGAGGGCGACGACCACGCCACCTTCGCCGGGTTTGCTCCGGCCAATCAGCCGCGTATCGTGGTAGCCGTATATATTGAAAACGCTGGTTTTGGTGGCTTGTCGGCGGCTCCCTGCGCCGCCCTCATCATGGAAAAATACCTGCGCGGCAAAATCGCGCCCCGGCGCAAAAAGTGGGAATACTGGCTGCGCTGCGGCGATTTGGCCAGCCAGGGGCATTGAAGTAATGCCTAGTGTGGGGCAGTGGTAATTGTCTGCTGCACGGCGATGGCTACATACCGTAGCGGTAGTTTTTCCTGTTCCAGTCGCGCGTTCGTTGCCAGCAGCGTTTGGTAGAGCTGCTGTTCGCTGCTAGTCAGCCCCGCCAGTGTCTGGGGCGTGAAATGCCCACCTGTTCCGCCGCTGTGGTACTGTGCAAAGGTGCCTTCGTCCATCAGTAGTGACTGCGCGGCGGGAAAGTGTACCCGTAGCTGCGCCAGAATCTGAAAGCCGTGCACGTCAATATCGCCCCAGTAAAAAAGTTGCTTACCACTCAGCCAATCGGCCCCCGCCAGTAGACTCACGGCAAAGCCACCGCCCCAGATAGCCACCGCCTTTTCGGCTAGCGGGAAAGCCAGAAAAGACGTCAGGTTCTCAATGATGTACACCCGCCGCACGGGTAGATTCAGGTTCCGAAACTCGCTGACCCATAAGCTTACCTGTGATACGGCCGGGTGCAGCCGCTGAGCCGCGTCTAGAAAGCGGAGCTTGATGCCCGGCTCTTCCAGCAGCAGGTGAAAGCGGCGGAAAAAATCGGTTTCTTCTGCCCGCACATAGTCCGGAATCAGCCAGTCGAGCAGCGAGCGCAGGGGCGCCTGGTGTTGCTCCACAAACTTGGTGGGCAAGGCCAGCGGCAGGCTGCGCACGTACTCATTGGGCTGCGGGTGCTGCCGGAAATAGGCGCACACTGTCAACAGCCCGGCCCAGTTGGCGGCGTGGTCCAGCAGTAGGCGCGGCGATTGTTGCAGCAGCGGCAGCAACTCGGGCAACTCGGTGGTCGTGCGACGGGTATTGGCCACGAAAAGGTCGAACTCCGCTTGCTTATCGATAAAGCTCAGGAAGTCGGCCAGGGTTTCGAATTCAATGCGGCTGACTTCACTCTGGCCGGTTTTGCGGTTGGGGCTGGTAGTGAGCCAGTAACCGGAACCCGTGCGGTTTTTGGAGTGCGCCAGAAGCTCCGCCTGCTGCTCATAAATATGAGCGCTACCCTGCGTGCGGTCCAGCGCTTTGCTGGCCCGCAACGGCAGGGGGAACGGATTCTCGCCGGCCAAATGTGCCCGCAGCACGGGCACGTATTGGCGCAAGGCTTTGGTGCACAGCTCGGGCAGGCTAATCATGGAGGACTTCGGCGGCCAGCAGCGCTTCTTTTTCGGCCTGGTATACCCGGATGGGGATGTCGCGCACTACCGAGCGGCGCGGGTCCTGCTTGGCTTTGGTGACCCAGTGAATGACGCGCACGTCTTTTTCCAGCAGGTGCAGCGAGGTTAGCGGCGTCACCACCATCAGCTGCAGGCCCAGGCTGGCGCAGAGCTTGAGCAGGTAAGCCGATTTGTCTTCGTCGAGCTTGCTAAACGCCTCATCGATAACGATAAACCGGAACGAACGGTGCCCGCCCGCTTCGCGGTTGATGCCAAACTGGTAGGCGATGGCCGCGCCCAGCACCGTGTAGGCCAGCTGCGCGCCCTCGCCGCCCGAGAGGCTGCCAGAGCTCTCGTACACCTGCTTCGAAGTCTTGTCGGCCCGGTAGTATTCGCGGGCCTTGAAACTCGACCAGTTGCGCACATCAGTTACTTCAAGCCGCCATTTTTCCTGGTCGCGCAGCGCCAGAATGAAGGGCTGAATGACGGCGGCAAAGTGCTCAATCTCGATTTCGCGCTGGTTGCTGGCCAAGCCGTGCAAGGTCAGGTCGGGCTGCCAGTTTCGGAGCTGCTCGAAGCGAAACTTATGAATGAGCGGCCGGGGCGAGTCGGTGCGCTCCAGTTGGATGTAGGTATCAGGATTGAGGTTGAAAGCAATGCCGCGCAGCGATTCGTTTATCTGGTCGATGGTGTCGCGGATGAGCTCGTGCTGCTCTTCCAGCGAGGTCACAAAGTCGCTGAGGGCTTTTGTCACGCCACGCTTAAACTCATCGTGAAAGCGGCTTTCCAGCTCGACCAGATTTTCGTGTTTAATAAGCTGGTAGTGGTCAAGGTATTCGGGCAGCCGCTCGATGTCGGGGCGCAGTTCTCGGGTGTCGCTTTCCCAATCTGTGAACTTGGCGGTAACGGCCGGGCCGGGATGGAGGAAGTGGTACATCGCCTCACAAATCTGCTTGGCCAGCGCCTGCACCTGGTCGTTTTGCTTGTTGATACGCCGCTGAATTTCCTGCTCAAACTGCTGCTTCTGTGCTACAAACTGCACATAGCTGAGCCGGTCGTCCAGCTCCTGTGCTAGCTCTTGCAGGCTAGTCAATCCAGCCGTCAGGCTTTCGGAGTCGAAGGAAGCCAGCTGTCGCTGCGCCGTTTGCCGTTGCTGGTGCAATGTTTTCAGAAGGTCCTCCGTGCGCGTAATCCGTTGCTTGGTTTGGTCGCGGGCACCGGCCTGCTGCTTCAGTTCCTCTTTCAACGCCCGTAGCTGCTCCTGCATGGTTTTTAGGGAGGTACTGTCATTTTCCAGCGCATCGCGCCGGATAGTAAGCTCCTGGATTTGCAGCGCGTCGGTCTGCCAGTCGATTTTAGAAAACTGCTGTGCTAATAGAAAACTAGTGAGCTTGATTTCCTGCTCTTCGGCCTGTTCAATTTCCTTGTTCAGGCGGCGCAGTCCGGCTTCGGCTTTATCGATGACATCGCTCAAGGCGCGGGCTTGGCGGGTGCGCTCGCGGCGCAGCTCGCGGTTGTCCCAGCCCAGGATATGGTCCTGACGGCGGCTGTCGTCGCGCTCGTGGCGGTTTTTGTTGCGTACCAGGCCCGAGGGCAGCAGTGCCTTATCAGCCCGCTCGAAAGTCGCCGCGTCTTCGGTGCAGAGGTGGTCGAAGCGGGTGGCAATATGGTGCTCAACCCAGGCCGCATAGTCGCTGTCGGGATTGAATTCGAGCTTGCCCCACACCGTGCGCTCGTCGGAGAAGAGCGTGGGCGGGGCCTTGCGCTCCACGTGGTGAAACACGATTTTGCCGTGCAGGTCGCGCTGCTCATGCACGTAGGCCCGCACCCCCGAATACAGCCGCTCGGGCACCAGCAGGCTCAGACCGGTGCTGTGAAGTAGCTTTTCAAGTGCGTCGTTCCATACAGCGCGCTCGGCAGGCTTCACCTGCATCACCTCCGCCACGAAGGGGATTTCGGCCTCGCTGGCCGCCACGGCAGCCAGAATCTCCTGCCGGATTTCGGCCGGCCGGCGGGTGATTTTGCCGCTGCTGTTTTCAAGCTGCTTCAATTCCGCCGCCAGCCCGGCAAATTCTTTTTTCTGGACTTCGATGGTCGAGCGCGCCGTAAATTTTTGGTCGTCCAGCGTTTGCTTGGTCTGACGCAGCTCACGCTGCAAGCGTAACGCCTGCTCGATATTGGCAGCGAAGGTGCCCACGTCGGGGTTTTCTACCAAGCTCAGGCTACGGGCCAGGTTGTTGTAGCGCCGCAGGTCTTTTTCCTTCTCAACCTTGCTTTTGGTCAGCTCGCTAATGTCGCGGCTCAGGTCACGGATTTGCTGCGCCACTTGGTTATTCGCCACCTGCACTTCCAAGGTCACGCGCTGCGTGTCGGTGGCCTCGTGGGTTCTTTCCTGCTGGCCCAGCAGGTCGATGAGCTGGTCCAACCCCCGGTCTTGCTGCGCTATTTCCGCGCCCCACAAGGCCACTTGCCGCTCTGCAAACCACGGTTCCAGCAGGCGCTGCTGCGCCCGTAGCTGGTGCAGCGCCTGTCGCAGTTGCTCATACTCGGTGCTCTGGTCGTGCACGGGTTGCAGCAGGTGCAGCTGGGTGCGGGCTTTTTCGAGGGCACGGTAGGCCGTAAGCAGGGTATTGTAGTTGCCGAGCAGCTTCGCAAACTCCGCTTCAGCGGTGCTCTCTTCCAGCATATTGGTGCGGATAAACTCGTCGAGGTCGCCCAGCACTTTCATGCCTACGGTTTGGTTGAACAGCGTCAATGCCTTGTCGCTACGCATGCCAAACAAGCGCTGAAAAGCTGCCGCGTACTTCGGGAAAGTATCGAAATCCTCTACCACGCGGTCGGCAAATTTCTTCTTCAGCTGGCTCACCCACTGCCCGCCCGAGCCAACTTGAATGTGCTCGGCAATAGTTAGCTCGGCCTTGGCTACGAGGTAGCGCCGCTGCAAGCCGCCCGCGTTGAACCAGCGCACCTGCGCCAGCGTCACGGGCAGGCTGTTGGCACTGGTAAACACGCTCAGGATGATAGAATATGTGCCCTCGCGCTTACGCAGCTGCTCCACCCGCGATTTTTGCTGCTCCTCGCCCTGGGTGCGACCGTAATGGCCTTCCACGTAAGATTCTTCACTGCGGTCGGTGCGCTTCTGCGTGCCCGACGACTGGTTGAAAAACCGCTTTGCCGGGTTCACCAGCAAGGCTAGCAGGCCATCTACCAGGGTGGTTTTGCCCGAGCCGTTGGCGCCCGTCAGCAGGGTGTTCTGGCCGCCGGGCTCCAGCCTCCAGATGTCTTTTTGCGTGCTCCCCTCGTGAAACGTGCCCCAGTTGAACACTTCCAGCCGCTGGAGCCGGTAGCCGGACGGTCCGGTTAGCTCCTCAAACAGATTCAGCATGGCGTTGCAGCTTTTCTTTGAATTCCTCGAGTTTTTCGAGCGAGATTTTGGCCTTGAGCAATGCTTTTATCTCATACTGCGTCTGGTCGGGCTGGGCATCGTCGCGGCGGTTTACTTTCAGCAAGCCGTGCGTTTCCAGCTTTTCTATCACTATATCCAACTTGCTGAGCCAGGCCTTGCGATTGGTAGGCTGGTGAAAAAACAGCTCTACCCGCTCGCGGATTTCAACCCGTGTCGCAAATAGGCGGCGGGTAGTCGTCTGGGCGCTGGCTTCGTGCTCTTCCAACCATTCGCGCAATACTACGCACAGTAAGCTTTGCTCGTAGCTGAGGCCCACGCGGCGCAGCAGGCGCAGGGGCGGGGTGGGGTCGTCCTCGACCGGGGCAGGCTGCGTGAGGCGGGCGTAGCCATCGGTCCGATTCAGGTCAAGGCTTACCCCGATTTGCTCGAAATATGCCCGCACGGCCACTTCGTGGTCTTGCAGATGTTGCCAGTACTGCGGGTCATCGTCGGAGTACAACGCGTGCGTTTGCAGCAGCTTGATGATAACGGAAGCGTAAGGTTTGGGCATAGGCTTGAGGTAAGGCTAGCGGCAGAAAATGATTTCGGGAAACTCGCAGGCCCTCCCCGGCGCCAGTACGAATACCTCAGTGCGCGCGTCGTTGAGCAGGTGCTTCTCGGACGTGGCCGCGATGCTGCCGTAAGTCATTAGCTCGGCTAGGCCGTGCTGCAAGGCGTAGGTATCCACTACCTGACGTAGGCTTACCTGCGGCCGGCCACGCAACAACTGGTCGATGTTGGCCAGCAGCACCGCTTTGTCCACTACGTGCGGTGCCACCAGGGGCACAAAATCGGTTGCTTCCTGTTGCGCCACCGCCAGCGGCCGGTATATAATGCCACTTTCGCGCTCTTCCAGTTCCTGAATTTCTTTGGTTTCGCTGGCATGATAGTCGGCCCGGCCGTTGATTTCCAGGAAAACAGCGTCCTGCGGCGGCGCGTCCATCACCTCGAAAGCCAAGCGGCGAATATCCTGGATTAGGGTTAGCGAGCGGCGGCGCTCGCGCATGTTTTTCTCCGATACTATCTTCTCCAGCTTGCGGGCCAGGGCATGAAACGAGTCGTTCACCTTCTGACCCTCGCCGTGCAAATAAAACCGGATTTTGCGCAGAAAGCCATCGCCCGCCGCCAGCCCCCGCGCTTGCAGCAGCTCGAATAGCTGCTGCACCAGTGCATCCAGCTCGGCTTTCTGGCGCGGGTCGGTGAGGTGCTGGTAAAACGCCTCGAAGCTGCGGCCCTGCGGCGTTTCGCGCAAGTCAGCGAGTGCGTCAAGGGCCAGCCCCAGCAGGCTGCCCTTGGTGTGCCCGGCGGCCGACTGCTGCTGGTAAATCTGCTGCGTAATCGTGCGGAAATTGCTTTCTACCTCCCGAAAATCGCGCAGCAGCCCCCGCGCCAGTCCGTTTACATTCTGGTAGCGCTCCGTGATTTGCACGTCGTCATACGTCACCACTGTTTTGGTCAGCTTTAACTCGCGGATTTGCTTTTCGAGGTCACTTTTCTGCTTTTCGAGGTCGGCTACCTTGGCCCGCCAGTCGTCGCCGGAGTTTTGCACCAGCTCGCGCAGCTTATATAAAATGTCCAGAAATCGGGACTCGGTGCCTACGTGTGCCGGTTTGTCGAGCAGCGAATGCACCCAGTCCAGCACGCTTTCCAGCTCGGGGGTAAGCGTATGCTGGTCAGCCCCGTGCTCATCAGTGTAAAGCGAGAGGTAGCCGTCACGCACCCATTTTTTCAGCAGCTGCGTGGCTTGTTCTTCATACGGCAAGCCGAGCGTAGTAAGTTCGCCTTCCTCAGCACTGACTTGGTTCGTATCGAGAAAATCGATTAGCATCCCCGCTAGCTTTTCGCCACTTATTACCGGCGAGTAATTGCCCTCCTTGAAGCTTTCCTGCAAAAAGCACAACACCAACGGTGCGTTATGACTGCGCATAAGCCGCACGAACACAGCCGGTCGGTCGGGGCTGAAAAGCGTGCGGTAGAATGGATATTTCATGGCTGACGCCAAACTTATAAAAAACAAGTGAATTTATAAAGAAAGATTGAGGTGAAAATATGGCTCTGTGCCAAGCCTTATTGATTGTGCTTGCGCAACTAGTACAAGCCAGGGTTCCTTTGCCGAACTTTACGGCATGACCTTCCATAAATACCAGGGCACCGGCAACGACTTTGTTATCATCGACGACCGGGCCGAGCAGTTCGACACCACCGACCACGCCCGCGTGGCTTTTCTATGCAATCGCCGCTTCGGTATCGGGGCCGATGGCCTGATGCTGCTGCGCAACCGCGCCGGCTACGACTTCGAGATGGTATACTTTAATGCCGACGGCCACCCTAGTAGTATGTGCGGCAATGGTGGCCGCTGCCTGGTTGCCTTTGCCAAGTTCCTGGGCATCATTACCAATAAAGCCCATTTTGTGGCCGTGGATGGCCCGCACGAGGCGCGTGTGGAAGCCGATGGCACCGTGCGCCTGAAGATGATAGACGTAGCGGCCGCGCAGCCGGCCGGGGTAGGGGAGCACGACGTGTTTCTGCACACGGGCTCGCCGCACCACATCCATTTTCTTGACCCCGAAGAGGGGCATACGCTGGCCGATTTCGACGTGTATGGCCACGGCCACGATATTCGCTATGACCAGGCCTATGACCCGGCCGGCACCAACGTCAATTTTGTGGAGGTTCCTGCCGACCCCACCCATCCCTGGCCCGTGCGCACCTACGAGCGCGGCGTGGAGGCCGAAACCCTGAGCTGCGGCACCGGCGTCACGGCCGTAGCACTGGCCGCCTCGATGCGCGGCGCGGTTTCGCCCGTGCAGCTGCAAGCTGCCGGCGGCCTGCTCGAAGTATCATTCGAGAAGCACCCCGATGGCCGCTTTACCGAGGTATGGCTGAGCGGCCCGGCCGTGCGGGTTTTTGAGGGAAATATATGATATTTAACATGTTTTTACAGGCTTGGCCGGCATAACGCCTTATGGATAAGCAGCCAGCGCCCGGCGGCCCGCCTTGCGAACCCGGCCCGCCGGCTCAGGTTACGCTTCGCGCCCTGGAGCCCGACGACCTGGAGTTTTTATTCCAGCTCGAAAACGACCCGGAGCTGTGGGCAGTGTCAGACGTGCTGCCGGCCCCGGTTTCGCGCCACGCCCTGCGCGAATACCTGCGCCACGCCACCGCCAGCCTGGCCGAAGCCGGCCAAATGCGGTTGATTATCAACGCTGAAGCCGGCCAGGCGGTTGGTACCCTCGATTTATATGAGTACTCGGCGCTGCACCAGCGGGCCGGCGTGGGTATCACCATCCTGAAAAGCGTCCGGCGGCGCGGCTATGCGCAGGCCGCGCTGCAGCTGCTGTTGCTCTATGCTCGCCAAGCCTTGCAGCTGCATCAGCTATACTGCACCGTGGCCGAGACTAACCTGCCGAGCATCAGGCTGTTTGAGAAAGCGGGCTTTCGGCAGCTAGGCGTGCGGCGCGACTGGCTGCGTAAAAATACCCCGGGTGGCTGGGAAAATGCCGTCGAATTGCAGCTTATACTGAGTGCGCAGGGGTAAAGTGGCGGAAAAACTACCATTTTAAGCTCCGCCATATCCTTTTAGTAGAGCTTTCCGTAAAACAGGCAAGGCGCTACCCACCGGACGATTTTCCCCGGTTGCGGAGGCTCTTAGAAGCTCTTTCCTGTCTTATTTCATGCCGCTTTCTACTCCGGCGGAGGCACCTGTGCGTGCCGCCGCTACCGCTCCGGCTGCGGGCCAAGCCGACGCTACCCCTTTTACGTATCTACTGCCCGACCTGGTTTGCTTTGCACACCTGCATTGGGATTTTGTGTGGCAGCGCCCGCAGCACCTGCTCTCACGCTTTGCCCAGCACGGCCGGGTTTTTTACGTAGAAGATGCCTTCTTTCATGCCGACGACCTCATTGAGCCGCACCTGGAAGTGAAGGAGCGCCAGAATGGCGTGAAAGTATTGGTTGTACATCTACCCAATCGCCTGCGCGGCGACGACACTGCCAGTGACCAGGCACAGGTAGCGGTGCTGAAGAAGTTTTTTGCTGATAACGGCATCGATACCTACGCTTTCTGGATTTATACGCCCATGGCCATGAGCCGGGCGCGGGAGTTTCACCCGGTGCTCACCGTGTACGACTGCATGGATGAGCTGGCCCAGTTTAAGTTTGCCCCGCCCGCACTGCGCCAGCGCGAGCAGGAGCTGTTTCGGCAGGCCGACCTCGTCTTTACCGGCGGCCAGCGTCTGTACGAAGCCAAGCGCGAGCAGCACGACGATGCCCATGCCTTCCCGAGCAGCATCGACAAAGAGCACTTCGGCCAGGCCCGCAACCCCAAGCTGGCTGAGCCGGCCGACCAGGCCGGTATCGCGCACCCGCGCATTGGCTTCTTTGGCGTCGTCGATGAGCGCCTCGATATCGAGCTGCTGGGCCAGCTCGCTACGAACCATCCCCAGTGGCAGTTCGTTATCATCGGACCAGTAGTGAAGATTGACCCCGCCACGCTGCCGCATAATGAGAATATTCACTATCTGGGGGGCAAAAACTATCAGGAGCTGCCCGCTTATCTGCGCGGCTGGGACGTAGCCACGCTGCTCTTTGCCCGCAACGAAAGCACGGAATTTATCTCGCCCACCAAAACGCCCGAATACCTGGCGGCCGGCCGGCCGGTAGTAAGCACCAGCATCCGCGACGTGGTGCGGCCCTACGGCGACCTCAACCTGGTGCAGATTGCCGACGACCCGAAGGACTTCGGAAAAGCCATCGCCTACGCCCTGGAGCAGGGGAAAGATGCCGATTGGCGCACCCGCACCGACGACTACCTCGCTACTATCTCCTGGGACCTCACTTGGCAAAATATGGTGAACCTGATGCAGAAGCGCCTGCTTGCCAAAAAAGCCTGAATAGCAGTAGCCTGGCACTAGTCTTTCACCAGGCTACTACTGTCTTTAAGGCCGGAAATGGCCGCCGTAAATCGAATCAACGTAAAACAGACATAAATCTCATCCTCATAATAATTTCCCCATGTTCGACTATCTCATCGTTGGAGCCGGCTTCGCTGGCAGCGTGCTGGCCGAGCGGCTAGCCACCCGCAGCAACAAAAAAGTGCTCATCATTGATAAGCGTAGCCACATTGGGGGTAATGCCTATGACCATTATAACGAGGACGGCATTCTGATTCACAAATACGGTCCGCACATCTTTCATACCAACTCGAAAGATGTTTTTGACTACCTGGGCAACTTTACCGACTGGCGCCCCTACGAGCACCGCGTGCTGGCCTCAGTTGACGGCCAGCTGGTACCGATGCCGATTAACCTTGACACTATCAACAAGCTCTATGGCCTGAAGCTAACCAGCTTCGAGGTAGAGCAGTTTTTTGAGTCGGTGGCTGAAGAAGTGCCCGTTATCAAAACGTCGGAGGATGTGGTAGTGAGCAAAGTAGGGCGTGAGCTGTATAATAAATTCTTCAAGAACTACACCAACAAGCAGTGGGGCCTCGACCCCTCGCAGCTGGATAAGTCGGTGACGAGCCGTGTGCCCACCCGTACCAACCGCGACGACCGGTACTTTACCGATACCTACCAGGCCATGCCGCTGCACGGCTACACCCGCATGTTTGAGAAGATGCTCGACCACCCGAACATCAAAATCATGCTCAATACCGACTATCACGAGGTGATTAAGTTTATCCCCTTCAAGGAGATGATTTTCACTGGCCCGGTCGATGAGTATTTCGACTTCAAGTTTGGTAAGCTGCCCTACCGCTCGCTCGAATTCAAGCACGATACCCTCAACAAGGAGCAGCACCTGGCCGCGCCGGTGGTGAACTTCCCCAACGAGCACGCCTACACCCGCATCACCGAGTTTAAGGCTCTCACCGGCCAGAGCCACCCAAAAACGGCCATCGTGTACGAATACCCGCAGGCCGAGGGCGACCCCTACTACCCCGTGCCCATGTCCGAAAACGCCGAGCTGTATGCCAAGTACAAAAAGCTCGCCGACGAAACACCGGGCGTGCATTTTGTAGGGCGTCTGGCTACATATAAATATTACAATATGGACCAGGTGGTGGCTCAGGCCCTTACGCTCTACAAGAAGCTGACTGAGAAGGAAGAAGCCGCCAAGCCTGTGCGCCCGGCCATCGCCGGCTCGACTGCGCTGGTGGAAAAGCTCGTGAACCGCGAGCCGGCCAAGGAGTAAAGTAGTAGCGTGGACGCTGCGAGTCCGCGCGTAGAACGACCTGCAACGATACCACGCGCGGACTCGCAGAGCCCGCGCTACTTCTCTGCCAATAGTTCAGTTCTGTAAAACCCTGCACTCTTTTTGAGAGGGCAGGGTTTTATAATTTAAGGCCAGCCGGTCGGTTTAGCGGGTAGGCCTTAAATTTGCCCGATACGCGCTGTCTTTTTAGCTATTTTGTTTACCCAATGTTAGATTTCCTCGGCAAAACCGTCGCCAAGCTATTTGGCTCCAAAGCAGAAAAGGACCTCAAGGACGTGGTGCCTTACGTGGCCCTCATTAATGCGGAATATGCCAAACTGGCCGGCCTGACCGACGACCAACTGCGCCAGCGCACCCAGGAAGTCCGCCAGCAGGTAGATAGCAAGCTGGCGGGTATCGACAGCCAGCTTACCAGTTTGCAGGGTCAGATTGACGCGCAGCCGCAGCTCGATGTAACGAAGAAAGAGCAGATTTTTGACCAGATTGACGCGCTCGAAAAGCAGCGCAACAAAGAGCTCGAAACCGCTCTGACCGATGTACTGCCCCAGGCCTTCGCCATTGTAAAGGAAACCGCCCGCCGCTACGCCCAGAACGGCCAGCTGACGGTAACGGCTACGGATATGGACCGCGAGATTGCCCGCACCAAGGCCAACGTGACCATCCAGGGCGATAAGGCTGTGTGGAGCAACAAGTGGCTGGCGGCCGGGGCCGAGATTACCTGGGACATGGTGCACTACGATGTGCAGCTCATTGGCGGCGTGGTGCTGCACCAGGGCAAAATCGCCGAGATGGCCACTGGTGAAGGTAAAACGCTCGTGTCGACCCTGCCCGCGTTCCTCAATGCGCTGGGCGGGCGCGGCGTGCACCTCGTAACGGTGAACGACTACCTGGCCAAGCGCGACTCGGAGTGGAACGCGCCGCTGTTCGAGTTTCACGGCCTCACCGTAGACTGCATCGACAAGCACCAGCCCAACACCGATGCGCGCCGCAACGCCTACCTGGCCGACATCACCTACGGCACCAACAACGAGTTTGGCTTCGACTACCTGCGCGACAACATGGCCCGCGACCCTTCGGAGCTGGTGCAGCGCAAGCACCACTATGCAATGGTCGACGAAGTGGACTCGGTACTGATTGACGATGCGCGGACGCCGCTCATCATCTCGGGCCCCGTGCCCAAGGGCGACGTGCACGAGTTTCTGCAGCTAAAGCCCCGCATCCAGCGCCTGGTGGATGAGCAGAAAAAGCTGGTGCAGAACTACCTGGTGCAGGCCCGCAAGCTCATTGCTGAAGGCAAAACCGGCGCCGAGGAAGGTGGCAAAACCGGCGACGGCGGTCTTATGCTGTTCCGTGCCTACCGCGGCCTGCCCAAAAGCAAGCCGCTCATCAAGTTTTTGTCGGAACCCGGCATTCGCGTGATTCTGCAGCAGGCCGAGAACTTCTACCTGCAAGACAACTCGCGCCAGATGCCGGAAGCTGATAAGCCGCTGTTCTTCACCATCGACGAGAAAAACAACCAGATTGAGTTGACCGAGAAAGGCATCGACCTGATTACGGCCCAGGGCGAAGACCCGCACCTGTTTATCATGCCCGATATCGGGGTCGAAATCGCCAACATCGAGAAGGCCGAGGCCCTCACGGCCGAAGAAAAGCTCCAGCAGAAAGAGCAGCTGATGTCGGACTACCAGGAGAAGAGCGAGCGGGTGCACACCGTAAACCAGCTGCTGAAAGCCTACACCCTGTTTGAGCGCGACGACCAGTATATCCTGAGCCAGGAAGGCAAGGTGATGATTGTCGACGAGCAAACCGGCCGCGTAATGGAAGGCCGCCGCTACTCCGACGGCCTGCACCAGGCCATCGAGGCCAAGGAAGGCGTGCGCATCGAGGATGCCACCCAGACCTACGCCACGGTGACGTTGCAGAACTTCTTCCGCATGTACCACAAGCTGGCCGGCATGACGGGCACAGCCGAAACCGAGGCGGGCGAGCTATGGGAAATCTATAAGCTCGACGTGGTGGTGATTCCGACCAACCGGCCCATCTCGCGCAAGGACGACCACGACAAGGTGTACCGCACGGTGCGTGAGAAGTATGCAGCTGTCATCAAAGAAATCGAGGAACTGGTAACGGCCGGCCGGCCGGTACTCGTGGGTACGACCTCGGTTGAAATCTCCGAGCAGGTAAGCCGGATGCTACGCTTGCGCGGCATCAAGCACCAGGTGTTGAACGCCAAGCAGAACCAGCGCGAAGCCGAGATTGTAGCCGCTGCCGGCTACCCCGGCACTGTGACCATCGCCACCAATATGGCTGGCCGGGGCACCGACATCAAGCTGCGCGAAACCTCCAAGGAGGCGGGCGGCCTGGCCATCATCGGTACCGAGCGCCACGAAAGCCGCCGCGTCGACCGCCAGCTGCGGGGCCGCGCCGGCCGCCAGGGCGACCCCGGCTCGTCGCAGTTTTTCGTCTCGCTCGAAGACAACCTGATGCGCCTGTTCGGCTCGGAGCGCATTGCTAAGCTCATGGACCGCATGGGCATGGAAGAAGGCGAAGTGATTCAGCACTCGATGATTACGTCGAGTATTGAGCGCGCCCAGAAGAAAGTCGAGGAAAATAACTTCGGCACCCGCAAGCGCCTGCTCGAGTACGACGACGTGATGAACGCCCAGCGCGAGGTGGTGTACCGCCGCCGCCGCAACGCCCTCTTCGGCGAGCGCCTGGAGTTGGATATATTGAATATGGTATATGACGTCAGCGAGGACATTGCCGCCGGTCATAAAATCACGAACGACTACGAGGATTTCAAGCTGTCCATCATCAAGGATTTCGGCTACGATACGCACATCACGGCCCAGGAATTTGCAGCTCTGCCCGCCGAGCGCCTCACCCAGAAACTCTACGACGAGGCCACCGGCTACTACGAAAGCAAAAACGAGCACATCGGCCAGAACGCGCTGCCGATGATAAACGACCTGCTGAGCCAGAATACGCCCTACGAAAACATCGCCATCCCGTTTACCGATGGCCACAAGCACACCCAGGTAATTGCCAACCTGCGTAAGGCTCAGGCCAGCAACGGCCTCGACATCATCCGGCAGATGGAGAAAGGCGCCGTGCTCTCGACCATCGACGAAGCCTGGACCCAGCACCTGCGCCAGATGGACGACCTTAAGCAGGTGGTGCAAAACGCGGTGTACGAGCAGAAAGACCCGCTGCTGGTGTACAAGTTTGAGGCCTTTGAGCTGTTCAAGCGCATGCTGGCCAAGGTAAACCACGGTACCGCCGGCTTCCTCTTCAAGGCCGATGTACCAGTAGCCGCCGAAGCCGGTTTTGCCGAGCCCGAGTTCTACTACGAAGACGACCTGCCTGCTCCGGCCCCAATGCCCAAGCTCAAAGCCGAGAAAGCGGTGTCGGACGTATCGCTCGGGCCGGGCAGGAAGACCTCGACCAGGCCGCTGAGCTGGGCCTGGCCCCGCCCATCAGGCAGGAGCCCGCTCGTAGCCAGAAAATTGCCAATCGCAACGATAAGGTAAGCGTGCAGTACATGGACGGCCGCGTAGTGCGCGACGTAAAGTACAAAACCGTAGAGCAGGACGTGCTGGCCCAGCGCTGCGTGCTGGTAGATTAAAGAAATAAGCAGAACGTCATGCCGGACCTGCTAATGTATCTCGCGGGCCGCAGTAACCTTAATCGTTTAGCGGTTTTGGTTGCTACCACAAGCGAGATGATTCAGCCGGCCCGACATGGCGTTCTGCTTTAAGCCCTTTTAAGCTCTTATTGAATGAACCTCGCCGCTACCTTCGACCATACCCTGTTGCGGCCCGACTGCACCGAAGCGCAGATAACTCAGCTCTGCCAGGAGGCCCGGCAGTACGGCTTTGCCAGCGCCTGCGTGCCGCCGTGCCACGTGGCGCTGGCCGCCCGCGAGCTCAGCGGCTCGGGCGTGGCCGTGTGCACGGTTATTGGCTTTCCGCTGGGCTACAGCAGCAGCCGGGTGAAGTTTCGGGAAGCTGAAATTGCGATGGCCGAAGGTGCAACTGAGCTGGATGTGGTGCTGAATGTCTCGCTTCTGAAGTCGGGCCAGCTCGACTCGGTGAAGGCCGAAATTGAAGACCTGGCCGACCTGGCCGACGTGCACAGCTCGGTGCTCAAGGTCATTATCGAAACGGCCCTGCTTACCGAACAGGAGATGGAAACCGCTGCCCGGCTTTGTGCCGAGGCTGGCGCGCATTTTGTGAAAACCAGCACCGGCTTTGCCAGCCGGGGCGCCTCCGTGGCTGATGTGGAGCTGCTGCGCCGCGTGTTGCCGGCGGCGGTGCGCATCAAGGCCAGTGGGGGCATCCGCACGCGGGCGCAGGCCGAGGCGTTATTGGCCGCCGGGGCCGACCGGCTAGGTACTTCTAATAGTCTGGCAATTTTGCAGGAAGATGAATCTACGCCTTCGTAAAGCTGTGCTGCTGTTGAGTGTACCGCTGCTGGCGG
Source organism: Hymenobacter baengnokdamensis (assembly GCF_008728635.1). Classification (NCBI taxonomy): domain Bacteria; kingdom Pseudomonadati; phylum Bacteroidota; class Cytophagia; order Cytophagales; family Hymenobacteraceae; genus Hymenobacter; species Hymenobacter baengnokdamensis. The sequence continues at coordinate 1,602,954 of NZ_CP044285.1, forward strand.
CCTGCGCGGCTACGGCCCCAGCCGCCCCCACCGCCCGTGCCCAGGCGCCGGTTGATACAACGCACAAGCCCAGCCCGGCCGGCCCCGTCGAGAACCTGACGAAGTATCGGCCGGTATTTGCGCTGCCCGTGGCTACGGGCCCGCTTCCGACACCGGCTGCCGCTCTGCCGGGTGCGCCTTCAGCTAAAGCCGCTGCGCCCGCGCCCACCAACCAGGTAAATGCGCAGCTGGAGCAGCGCCTGCGCGACCAGGCGTTTACCAACCAGAATGTGAAGTATGCCAGCGGCTACCGCGTGCGCGCTTACCTGGGCCTGGAGCGCGACCAGGTGATGAACATTCGCCGGCAGATTATTGCCCGCTACCCCGACGAAACCGACTACATTACCTTTAAGCAGCCCGTGTACCGGCTCTACGTGGGCGACTACCTGACCCGGCTGGAGGCTGAGCGCGGCTTGCAGCGGGTGCGGCAGTTTGTGCCCCGCGCCGAGCTGGAGCCCATGCAGGTGCTGCTCAATAAGGTGCCGTAGACCACTGATTAGCACGGATTTTAACGGATTTCACGAATTTTGTAAACGATTGCTTTTCCGTAGAGAATCCGTAAAGCCGTGTCTATGCTTCCTAAACAGCTTCAGTACTGCGGTTAAGAGCCGCCCACAAAATCCGTGAAATCCGACCAATCCGCCCAGCCTGGGGTTCAGACAATTCGGGCCCGCGCCGCTGCCCTGGCCCCCGAGCTATCGGCCCTGCGCCGCCACCTGCACGCTCACCCCGAGCTCTCGTTCCAGGAAAATGAAACGGCGGCCTTCGTTACCAGTCAGCTGCTGGCGATGGGGCTACAGCCCTACCGGGTGGCGGGTACGGGCGTAGTGGCGCTCATCGAAGGGCAGCCGGGCGGCCCGGTAGTGGCGTTGCGCGGCGATATGGATGCCCTGCCCATCCAGGAGCTGAGTGAGGTGCCGTATAAGTCGGCCAACGCCGGCGTGATGCACGCTTGCGGGCACGACGTGCACACCACCTGCCTGCTTGGGGCCGCCCGCCTGCTCAGCGAGCAGCGGGCTCACTTCAAAGGCACTGTAAAGCTGCTATTTCAGCCCGGTGAGGAGTTGCTGCCCGGCGGAGCCTCGCTGATGATAAAAGACGGCGTGCTCGAAAACCCCGCACCAGCTGAAATTATTGGCCAGCACGTATTTCCGCGCCTGCCGGTGGGGCAGATTGGCGTGCGCTCGGGCCGCTACATGGCCAGTACCGACGAGCTTTATCTGAAAATAAAGGGCAAAGGCGGTCACGGCGCCATGCCCGAGCTCAACCTCGACCCCGTGCTGGTAGCGGCTCACCTCATCGTGGCGGCCCAGCAGATTGTGAGCCGCCGCGCCAACCCCAAGCTGCCGTCGGTGCTGAGCTTCGGCAAAGTCATCGCCAACGGCGCTACCAACGTTATTCCCGACGAGGTATTTATCGAAGGCACGTTTCGTACCCTCGACGAGCAGTGGCGCGACGAAGCCCATCAGCACCTGCGGCAGCTGTGCGAAGGCCTCGCGGCCAGCATGGGTGCCGTGTGCGAGCTGGAAATCCGGCGCGGCTACCCCTGTCTCGACAATAACCCCGCCGTAACTGCCCGCGTGCGGGCTGCTGCCGAGCACTACCTGGGGGCCGAAAACGTGATTGAGCTCGACCAGTGGCTGGCCGCCGAAGACTTTGCCTACTTCTCGCAGGCTGCGCCGGCGTGCTTCTATCGCCTGGGTACCCGCGCCGCCGATGGCCGCTTTGCCGCTTCGGTGCATACACCCATCTTCGATATCGATGAGCAGGCACTGAGTATCGGCGCGGGGCTAATGGCTTGGGTAACTCTGCAGGAACTAGATTTATTGTAAAAAATTATTATATAATAAATATAATATGAATCGTTTTGCGTTATCGCTGTGCCTTGCTGGCTGTCTGCTTGGGGCTGGCCGGACGGCCACTGCCCAGACTACTACGCCGCCTTACGATGCCAACGCCACCTTGCGCTCGGTGCAGGCCGCGCAGCTTTGGCCTGAGCTACAGGGAGAATTGGCCCTGCGCAACGGCGATTACCTGCTGCTGGCGCTGCGGGGCGAGTATGACACCGATGCCGCTGCCGCCCGCCGTCTGGGCTTTTCTGCTCGCCGCGTAACGCTAGGTTACGAGCACTTCTGGAACTCCAACTGGAGCTGGGGAGCTACCGCCCGCTACGAGTCTGGCAGCAGTCTGAATCAGCGCTATTACGATATTATAGCGCCCGAGCTTTTGGTGCGCCATCGCTCGCCTGTTTTTGGCGGGTTTACCTTTGGGCAGCGGCTGAGCCTGGAGCGCCAGCTTCCGTTCAACTCGCCGACCTATGGCGGCAGCGGACCAGCGGGCCAAAACTGGACGCGCTTGCGCGTCGATATAGAGCGCCTCTACCCGTTGACCAGTGATGCGGCTGCCGGCCTGGCCCTGCGCCCCCGCCTGAGCTACGAAGCCAGCACGCACCTGCGCCTGCAAAAAGCGGAAGGTGACCTTAATGAGCGTACTATTCAGTACACCAGCCTGCGCGCTGAGGTGGGGGTGCGCATGTCGCCGCACCTAGATTTAACCCCCTGGTTTGCTTACCAGACCATCTACTTCTTGTCAGAGCCGCAATACGATAAAAACAATATGCAGGTTAGCGGTGGCAAGGATAACAATGTGTATCCGACGGTAGGCCTAGAGGTGCGCTTTACGTTGCTGCCTACTGGTGGAAAGCCCACGCGCCAGCAGTTACCAACGCAGCACTAGACTGCTGATGATGACATAATGACTGATAGAAGTGGCGTAATTTAGCTCGATTAAAGACAATTGTGGCATATTTTACGCCAGGTAAGACGGATGTTATAAGTTGAGTGTTAGAAATAATAGCCATAATGTCAGTATAGGTTAGTCGGCATGAATTTTAAGGAAGGTAAGGCGTGCCGCCGGTTGTACGGCTGGCATTTTCCCTTAACATCTTTCTTTTATCATGGCTACTTTATTGTATAATTCCCTGCCCGCTCAACGCCCAGCCCGTGCCTTTAACACCATGCTGAGCGAATTGCTGCGCGATGCGCAGCCGGCCGCACCCCAGCCTTCAACCTCCTTTGTGCCCGCCGCCGACATCTTCGAAACGGCCCAGGGCTTTGAGCTGCACCTGGCGCTGCCGGGCGTAGCCAAAGAGGCCGTTAGTATCGATTTTCAGGACGGCCAACTGGTGGTCAGCGGCAACCGTCCGGCCCCGGCTACCGAGGGCGAGAATGTGCCCCAGCTGCGCCGGGTCGAAACCCGCTTTGGTGAGTTCCGCCGGGCTTTTCGCCTGCCCGAGACGGTGAATGTAAAAGACATCAGCGCCGAACTGTCCGACGGGCTGCTGCGCGTGACCCTGCCTTTCGACACCGAGAAGGTAACCAAGCAGCACATTGAAGTGCGCTAAACCGGCGAAAAGGCACCTCCAAAGGTGCCTTTTTTGGCCTGAGGCTTGCATATAAACGCTTCGCTGGCAACCTTTGGGCACTACAACGCCTCTTTTTGGCGTTGCATGGTCTGGCTGAAAAACCTCCCGCCTGTTGTGCGGGTAATATGGTGGTGTCGGCGAGTGCGTATTCTTAACCTGACTTTCTTTTTTACCATTTTAACTTAACCCCAATGCAAGCTAAAAACATGATGCTCGGCCTGCTGACTTCCGCCATTCTGGGCGGCGGCGTGGCCGTGGGGGATACAAGCTGCTGGAAGCCGAGCCGGGCAACGTGGCTCAGGCTACCGTAGCTTCCGACCCCCAGGTGCGCTACACCTCGGCTATGCGCAGCAGCGCCTACGCGGCCCCGGAAGGCCTCAATTTTGTGGCGGCGGCGGCGGCCGTAACGCCGGCCGTAGTGCACGTAATGACCGAGTACAAGGCCGAGCCCCAGCAGCAGAGCCGCATGATGCAGATGGACCCCTTCCTGCGTCAGTTCTTCGGCGACCAGTTTGATGGGCAACTGCGCGGGCAGCGTGAGCCGCAGGGTGGGGGCGAAGGCTCCGGCTCGGGCGTAATTATTGCCGCCAACGGCTACATCGTCACCAATAACCACGTGATTGATAAAGCGTCGAAAATCACGGTGGTGATGGACGACAAGCGCAAGTTCGATGCCGAACTGGTGGGGGCCGACCCCAGCACCGACCTGGCCGTATTGAAAGTGAAGGCTGATAACCTGCCCTTCGTGAAGTATGGTAATTCCGATGAGGTGAAAGTGGGCCAGTGGGTGCTGGCCGTGGGCAATCCCTTCAACCTGAACTCAACGGTAACCGCCGGCATCATCTCGGCTAAGGGCCGCAGCATCGGCATTCTGAGTCGCGACCAGAACATGGGCGTAGAGTCGTACATCCAAACCGATGCCGTGGTAAACCCCGGCAACTCGGGTGGCGCGCTCGTAAACACCGCTGGCGACCTCATCGGCATCAACTCGGCCATCTCGTCGCACACCGGCTCATTTGAAGGCTACGCATTCGCCGTGCCCAGCTCCATCGTGAGCAAGGTGGTAGATGACCTGCTCAAATACAAAGTAGTACAGCGGGCGCTGCTCGGCGTGCGCATTCAGGAAGTCGACGCTAAGCTGGCTTCCGAGAAGAAGCTTAATACCCTCAACGGGGTGTACGTGCAGGGTCTGGGCGAGAAGAGCGCCGCTGCGGCGGCGGGCCTGAAAATCGGCGATATTATTACCGATATCAACGGCGTGCCCGTAAACACGGCCTCGCAGCTGCAGGAGCAGGTAGCCCGCTTCCGCCCTGGCGACCGCATTAAGGTGGGGTATCTGCGCGGTGGCAACAAGGAGGTAGCCACGGCTACGCTCTACAATGCCGCCAATACGACGGCCGTAGTGCACGAGCTACCCGCCGATGCTGCTATCAGCTACGAGGGCGCCAAAGTAGCGCCGGTAGCGTCACGGCTGCAAAATATGCTGGGTATTGAGGGTGGTGCCCAGGTTTCGGGTATCAAAGGCAGCAATTTTAAGGAAACCGGCATGGCCGATGGCTTTATCATCACGCGCATTGATAAGAACGTGGTGCGCAAGCCCGCCGACGTGCAGGCCTACCTCGACCAGGCCAAGGATAACTCGGGTGCCCTCGTAGAAGGGGTGTATCCCGATGGCCGCAAGGCGTACTATCCCATCGGCCGCGAGTAGGAAGTAAGCCAGCTTAAAACTAAAAAGCCCTTTGCCAATGCCTGGCAAAGGGCTTTTTAGTTGGGCGGATTACATTATAAATATAGTAAAAATACTATGTAATGAGTTCTTTTCCCGCATAAAAGAAGACCCGCGCCTGAACCGGTCGTACCTTGTTGCTTATTGCCTGAATTCTGCGCCGTTGTGCTATGCCTGCTTCCCCTGCTGAGTCGCTTGCCATTACTTATGAAGCCGAAGAGGGGGTGCTTGTAGGCCGCTGGCGGCGCAACCATGCCGAACCAGACCTGCCGGAAGTATTTGAGCTGCTGGTTGAAGCAGCGCTGAAAGCTGACCACTGCCGGTTCTGGCTGCTCGACCTGCGTGAGCGCACCTGGCACCCGCCGGCCTTTAAAAAGTGGTTTGATAACCTCTTGTCGAAGCAAGTAGTGCAGGTACTGGGTCGGCCGGTATTTCTGGCCTGCGTAGCTACCGAGCAAAACCGAGCCGATATCGAAAGCATTGCCACCCAGGTACGCCTGCGCCAGCACGCTCAGGAAGAGTTTTATCCGTACTTCTTTAACAACGAAGGCGCTGCCCGTGACTGGCTGCTGTATCACCGCCAGCAGGAGAAGGACTAAAAAGCAGCTGTTGAAGCGCTGCTGGCAGCTACGTTGCCTGGGCGCCCGTTTCAGGGCAGGTTGCTGGCGCGCCTCAAAGCGTGAGAGCTACCTTTATGCCTGTCGTTCCATTTTGCTGCTGGTATGGTACCCCACGCTACTACCTATTCTCCTGATAGCTTCTCGCTGGAATATCGCCCCGAGCAGCGTATGCTCATCGGGCGCTGGCTGCGCCCGGTAACGCTCGACGAGCTGAAGGCGCACTACCACGCATTATTGGCCGCTGCCATTGCCCACGACAACTGCTGCCACTGGTTGCTCGATGTGCGCCGCCGCGTAGCCATCGATACCGACGCCGCCCTGTGGTTTCGGGAGGAGTTTGGCCCGCAGCTGCCCCTGGTGCTGGGCCGTCCGGTGTGGCTGGCCTACTTCGCCATGGTAAACCAGGAGCTGGCCCGCACCAACCCCGCCCTGAGAGAGAATATGCGCCTGGGCTCGCTGCAAGACGGGCATTACTGCTACTTCAATCAGGAAAGCGAGGCGCTGGCCTGGCTGGCACAGCAGCGCTGAGGCCGGCCCGGCCAGCGCCGGCCCACACCTGGCCGGCGCTGCTACCTTTGGCAAAAGCAGTCCCCTATTCCCACCCCATGAAGCAAGCTCTTGAAGAAGCCACCCGGCCCGATGTAACTGTAGCCCACCCCCACGCCGACCCGCATGGCATCCGCGGCGTGCTGCAGCAGCTCGGCATAAAGCCGGAAAACCCTGCTGCTAGTACCGGCCGCCAGTGGAGCACTACCCCTGGCCCACAGAAAGTTATTGTGTCGCCGGCCGATGGCCAGCGCATTGCGGCCGTAACCCTGGCTACCGTAGCCGATTACGACGCCGTGGTGAAAACTGCCCAGCAGGCCTTCCTGAAATGGCGGCTGGTGCCCGCCCCTCAGCGCGGCGATATCGTGCGCCAGATAAGCAACGAGCTGCGCCACCACAAAGAGGCGCTGGGCAAGCTCGTAAGCTACGAAATGGGCAAGATATTGCAGGAAGGCCTAGGCGAAGTGCAGGAGATGATTGACATCTGCGACTTTGCCGTGGGCCTGAGCCGGCAATTGCACGGCCTCACCATGCACTCGGAGCGGCCGGCCCACCGCATGTACGAGCAGTACCACCCGCTGGGGGTGGTGGGTATTATCTCGGCTTTTAACTTCCCGGTGGCGGTGTGGAGCTGGAATGCCATGCTGGCCGCCGTGTGTGGCAACGTCAGCATCTGGAAGCCTTCGGAGAAAACGCCGCTGGCCGCCGTGGCCGTGCAGCACATCATTCGTGGAGTATTAGAAAAAAACGATATTCCCGAAGGCGTCTTCAACCTGGTGCTGGGCCACGCCGACGTAGGCGCCGCTATGGCTGCCGATGAGCGCGTGCCGCTGGTATCGGCCACGGGCAGCACCCGCATGGGCCGGGCGGTGGGCGCGGCCGTGGGCCAGCGCCTGGGCCGCGCCCTGCTGGAGCTGGGCGGTAACAACGCCATTATTCTTACCCCGCAGGCCGACCTGGATATGGCTATGCGAGCCATCGTATTTGGGGCGGTAGGTACGGCCGGGCAGCGCTGCACTACCACGCGTCGCCTCATTATTCACGACAGTATTTATGAGGAGGTAACGCAGCGCCTGCTGGCCGCCTATGCCAAGCTGCCGGTGGGCCACCCGCTACAGGCCGGCACCCTGGTAGGCCCGCTCATCGATGCCGATGCGGTGGCGCTTTTCACTTCGGCCCTCGAAAGCGTGCAGCAAGAAGGCGCTACGCTGCTGGCTGGCGGCCAGGTAGTCAGCAGTGCCGAGCTGCACGGTGGGCACTACGTGCTGCCGGCGCTGGTAGCGGCCGAAAACCACTACGCCACGGTGCAGGCCGAAACGTTTGCCCCCATTCTCTATCTTATCAGGTACAGCGGGGAGGTAGCGGAAGCCATTGCCCTGCAAAATGGCGTGAAGCAGGGCCTGTCGTCGGCCATCTTTACCCTGAATCTGCGCGAGGCGGAGGCCTTCCTGGCCGCGCCGGGCTCCGACTGCGGCATTGCCAATGTGAACATCGGCACCAGCGGAGCCGAAATCGGCGGCGCCTTCGGCGGCGAAAAGGAAACCGGTGGCGGCCGCGAGTCGGGTTCCGATGCCTGGAAGGTATACATGCGCCGCCAAACCAATACCATCAACTACGGCACCGAGCTGCCGCTGGCGCAGGGTATTAAGTTTGATATATAGGAAATATATAATTTTTTTACCAAAAAGCCTCGCTTTTAAATTGAATGAGGCTTTTTGGTAAAATCTGTGTAGAAGGTATTTAGTGCTTAAAAAGAAGTAGTGCTACCTGCGGTGACGCATTTCGAATGCTGGCATTCGGATTATCAAGCCATCTTCCACTGCAATACTTTGCTGCGCTCTCAGTAGGACGTTAAATTGCTCTCAGACTTACGTCCATAGCTTCACCCGGTATTTGAACTACTGCGCGAAACGAATATCACCGTGGCCTTTATATAGCAGGCCGCTAGTATCAAAGAGGACATAGTAAAGCCGAGCCATTTCGCCCGGTTGCAGGCCCAGCTTAGCATAGTCAAAGACGAAACCGAGGCTTCCCTTGCTAGCGGGGCGTTGAGGCAGCCGTAGCACAAGTTGGTAATTGCTACGCACTATAACGGCGGCTGCCAGAAAATTTGGAGGCACAGCTCCATAGGCTTGCTTACTTTGAACAAGCCAAGTAGCATTGGTCGCAGGATTAGAATACACTGCGGTATAGTCGATAAAGTCAGGCTGCTGGGGGCTGTCGAGTGAAATACCAAGGTCACTGAACAGCGCTTTTTCCTGGGCATTCCAAGTTGCATCAGTAGTCCAGTCGGTGGGGTCCTGGCTGCCGTTAGGCAGGTTTTGGGAATCACGGTGTGAGAAACCGTCGCCCAGGCCAAAGTCAAAGCTGGGGCTTTGACTTGATTTATGGCAGCTAGCCAGCGCCAGCACCGTGGCAAGAAGTAGCAGTGTCCGCATCTAAGGGCTGGCAGATATAAGTATTTGCCGCTGCTAAAGTAGCGTAATCATTGCTACTGGCACGCATGGGTTGCCTGAATGCCAGTAGCAATGACCACCACTAAATTGAGTTTTTAATTACTGAAGTGCTTACTTACCTGCCGTTTGCTGCACTACCTCGGGCAGCACTTTGCTCAGGGCTTCGGCCTGGGCGCGCGTGAAATTGCCTTGCACCTGCACCAGCACAAACGAGCCCAGCGCATCGGGCAGGGCACCGGTAGCGACCAGCTCGCTCACCTGGTCGCCCGAGGCTTTTACCACATATTGGTAGGTAGCGGCTCCGCCATTCGAATTCACCAGTGAGGTGTAGCGCTCGGCTTGCAGCAGGCCGCTCACTTCCTTATTGAGGCCCTCGCGTACGAGGCCCTGGGCACTGCCCGAGGTAGGCGTAAAGCTCATCACCCGTGCCGTACGGATACCCGTGATGGCATTCGTAAGGTCATTGCCACCCAGTAGCTTACCCACCCGCACGAGCGCCAGACGCTGTAGCAGGTCGGCCGACCACTCGGTGGTGCGAAAGCCGGGCCGGTCGCGGTATTTGGCAAAAAAAGCCGATACGGTGCGGGCAGGCGTGCCCGGCCCTCCGGCGCGGCAGCCGCTCAGCATCAGCAGGCCAATGGCGATGCCCAGGGCCAGCAGCTGAAGCCAGATGCGCGTGTTCAGGGGGCGGTGGCAGCTGGGGCTACTATCAAGGAAGTGCATAAAGTGAGGTTAGCTATGCGCACCGGCCGAGTCACCTTTAAGGGGCGCGTCGTTTTCGCCCCGGCGCTGGCCCTGACTATCGACCGGCCCGTCGGCCCGGCTTATTTCGTCGGCCTCGTCGGTCGAGATGTAGTCGTTGGTAATGGGGCCGAGGCCACCAGTCTTGGCAGCCAGGTCGGCTTCGGCCTGGGCAAACTTGAGGTTAAGCAGCGAGTCGTCGGCGGGCTTTTGAGTCTTATCAGCCATAGAAGCAGGCCCGGTGGCCGGAAGGTGAGTGGCAGCCGGGCTAAGCGTAGTACGGCCCGGCTTGGCGCGGGGTTTGGGCGGCCGGGCCGCCCGACGGGGGCTATTTTTGCCGGCATTCCACTTAGCCACGCGCCTGATGACTTATTCGCAGCCCCCCGCTGACCTCGACGAAACGCACAACCCCTGGCAGACGCTAAGCTCGGAAGTGAAGTACCAGAATCCCTGGATTCGGGTGCGCGAAGACCAGATTATCAACCCCAAAGGCGGTCCTGGGGTGTACGGCGTGGTGTCCATGAAAAATAAAGCCATCGGAATTGTACCGCTCGACCCGGAGGGCAATACCTGGCTGGTAGGCCAGTACCGGTACGCGCTCAACGAGTACTGCTGGGAAATACCGATGGGCGGCGGACCCGTCGAGCTCGACGTGCTCGAATCGGCCCGGCGCGAGCTGCGCGAGGAAACCGGCCTGCTGGCTGCCCGCTGGACGCGCATCGCCCGCCTGCACACTTCCAACTCGGTTACCGACGAAGAGGGCTTCGTGTTTCTGGCCGAAGACCTGACCCAAAGCGAGTGGGAGCCCGAAGAAACCGAAGACCTGCGCCTCTGGAAGCTGCCGCTGGCGCAAGCCGTTGAGCTGGTTATGGCCGACCGCATTACCGATGCTATCAGCGTGGCGGGCCTGCTGAAGGCGGAGCGGGTGCTGGCCGCCAGAAATGGTGCCCAGCCGCCGGCACAGGCCACTTAGCCGGCATAGGCCACGGGTAGTTACGCCCTATTCGCCGTAAATTTGCCCTTATGCCTGCTTTTCTGCGTTACCTTGGCCATCGGCTCTACACTACATGGGCTACGCTGTGGTTTGTACTTCCTTTTTTTGTCACCTACCCGCTGCAGCTCATTCTGGTGCGCCGGCCGCAGTGGCGACCCTACCTGCACGCCATTAATCGCAATTGGGCTAAGTTCTCCATCCTGATGTGGGGCGTGCCGCTGGAAATTATCCACGAAAGCACCGCGCCGGTACCGCAGCCCTGCATCTACGTAGCCAACCACGGCTCTTACATTGATATTCTGGTGCTCTTCTACACCATCCCGGGCTTCCTGAATATGATGGGGAAAGACACGCTGGCAAAGTTTCCGCTCTGGGGACCGATATTCGGCAAAACTTATATTACGGTTAATCGTCGCAGCGTGGTGAGCCGCGGCCGGGCCATGGCCCAGGCCCGGCAGGGGCTGCTCAATGGCCGGCCGCTGGCCATATTCCCAGAAGGTACCATTGGGCCCAAACCCGGCGAGGAGCTGCTGCCCTTTATGGATGGCGCGTTTCAGCTGGCTATTGCTACCGGCGTGCCGATTGTGCCGGTGAGCATGCCCCTGAACCACAAGTTTATGCCCTCCGTTGCCGGCCTGCGGGTGCGTCACGCGCGGCTGCGCGTCGTGTTTCACGAGCCTATTAGTACCAAAGGCCTTACCCAGGAAGATGTACCCGCTCTGAAAGCGAAAGTGGCCGCTCAGATTGCCGATGACTTCGTGCCCGAAGGCCGGGGCATTCCGGAGCCCAGTAAGTTTTGGTGACAGGTAAGAAGGGATAGGTAGTTGTTTGGTATACTTCGACTTATCTGCCTGCTACTTCCTTTTTTCTCAGTATCCATTGCCTTATTACCCGTATTACATGAAAGCTGACCTCGAAACCCTGCGTGGCCTGGCGCACCTGGCCCGCCTCGAATTTGACCCGGCCCGCGAAGGTCAGATGCTCACCGACCTCAATAAAATCTTGGATTGGGTGGCCCAGCTGGAGAAAGTTGATACCGAAGGCGTAGCGCCGCTCGTTCATTTGTCGCACGAAATCAACGTGCTGCGCGACGATGAGGCCCGCAATACCGTAAGCCACCAGGATGGCCTGCGCAATGCCCCGCGCAAGGATTCGGACTACTTCCGCGTGCCCAAGGTGCTGGATTAGCGTGGGCAGGCGCCCGCGCCCTGTTGCTTTCTACCTGTAATGCTGCCAACTCTTGCCTGATTCTGCCTTTTTGCGCCGCTTGCCGGGGCTGCCCGCCCTTCTGGCCGGGCTGGCTCTGCTGGGGGTAGTATATTATTATGTGGCGGGCGACAATGCTGTGTTGCCCATCCGGCTGGTGCCGCACCTGGCCCCGGTGCCCCTCACCCTCGACTCGATAGCCGTAGGGCCGGCCCGGCTGCCTATGCCCGTCAACGGCTTTATTACTACGCTGACGCACGAGGTGAGCGGCCCCTACACGCAGCCGCTGGCGGCGGCGCTGTGGCTGGCGGTGCTGGGTATGGCGCTGGCCGGCTGGCTGGCCGTAGTGAGTATGCTGCGGCGGCCTGCCTTTCTGGCCGGTACGATGCCTGTCATCTTCCTGCTCATGTCGCTTAATGCCGACGCGCTGGGCATTTTTGACGATACCCGGCAGTACTTTTTATACCTCATGCTGGCCGTGCTGGGCACGGCGGCCCTGGGGCTGCACGCTTTTGGCGAGCAAGTGCGGGCCGGGTGGCGGGTGGCGCTGTTTAGCGCCCTGTTGGCTGGGCTGGCGGCCCTCGTACTAATCCGTACCAGACTGCCGCTGTCCGAAACGGTGCTGCACCTGGCTGCCTACGCTACGCCGGCCGGCGCGGCGCTGGTAGCGGCGCTGGTACTATGGGTAGGAGGGGAGAATATTCGTCTTTTGCTATGGTTTAACACCCAGGCCGAGCGCCCCGAAAGCCGGTTTGGGCTGCTGCCATTTCTACTGGCTAGTATGCTTTACCTGGGGGCTTTGGCGCTTTATTGCTGGAACGATAATACGCTGGCATTGGGTGCCGGCCTGCACCTCGACCCGCTGCTGTTGCTACTGCCGGCCGTGCTAATGGGCGGGCTGGGCCTGCGCGAGCGGGCGCCCAGCTACGCCGGCTGGCTGCCCTACGCGGCGGCCCGGCCGCTTTACTGGCTGCTGGTGGCTGCGGCCGCGGGCGCCCTGGGCTACGCCCTGGCCACGGCCAATACCCCGCTGCTCACCGCCGCCCGTGCCTTCAGCGGGCAGGCGCTACTGGCCGTGGGCGCGGCCTTCTTTCTTTATGTGCTGGTCAATTTTGGCGCCCTTATCCGGCAGCGGCTGCGGGTGTACCGGGTCGTATTTGAGCCGCGCCGGCTGCCCTTTTACCTGGTATATATACTGGGTATCGGCGGCTTGTTTTTATATGAGCTGCGCAACAACTGGCCCCTGCTCAACCTGGTGCAGGCCGGGCAGTACAACCAGCTCGGCGACCTCACCCGCCAGCAGAGCGAGGCCCGGCCCGACGACCTGCCGCTGGCCCTGCTGGCCGAGCGCTACTACGCCGAAAGCGGCGACGTGCTTGACCGCTTCAACCGCCCAGCGCAGCTGGGGCGGGCCGCCCTGTACCGTTTTCGGAGCCAGCGCCAGAACGAGCTGAATGCGCTGCGCCGGGCGCTGCTTCGCGGGCCCGACGAAAAGGTATCGCTGCACCTGAACGCCCTGCTCAGCGAGCCCGCCGATTTTCTGGATGCGCTGGAGGTACTGCGCCAGGCCCGACGGGCCGCGCCGCACCGCTTTGCGCTCACCTCCGATATGGCGCAGCTGTTTACCCGCTCGGCGCTTACCGATTCGGTGGCGTTTTACCTTGATAAAGCCGAGCAGCTCAAGCCGGGCAGCTACGTGAGCCGTACCAATCAGCTCGCCTTCCTGCTGAGCCAGGGCCTGGGACCGGCTGCCCAAAAGCTGGCCGCCAGCTCGCCAGCCACCCCAGATGAGCCGGCCCTGCTGGCCAACAAGCAGCTGGTGCAGCTCCTGACCCACGCGCCGGCCCCGCTGCCCGCGCTGCCAGCTCCTGCTGCTGACCTCGACGCGGCCAGCTTTGCCCAGCTCTATCAAACGGCCCTGCTAACCATCCGGGCAGCCAAGCCGGCCGATTGTCAGCATATGGTCCTGGCGCTGGTCCGGCTGTCTGCGCGGGCGGGCAACGAGGTCTACTACGAGCAGCTGCTTTTCCTGCAAGCGCTGCTGCGCCACGCGGCCGGCCAGGAGCTGGCTGCCCGCCAGACGCTGGCGCCGCTCACGGTGGGCAGTACGCCTGCGGCCGGGTATTATCAGTATGTGCTGGGGCTGTGGCAGTTGCAGCAGCAGCAGTATGCCACGGCAACGGCGCAATTTGGGCGAGCAGTGCAAAGTGGCTTTAGAGAAGCCGTGCCAGCGCAGCTACTCGCTCGGTTCGTTATTCCTTTACCACCTGACTCTATCCTTGCCTTTCGCCAGGCTATGGCTTCGGTCCAAGACTCGGCCGCCAAAAAGCTTGTTAACAAACTACTTTATAAAGTTAATCAAGCGGAGAACTATGGTGAAGTAGAAACGTCACTTTGGCTAGCTAGAAAGTTAACTGACCTGGCCCAGACCAACCAACCCGAATTGATGGCGAATGAGGTAAGGCGAGCCGAAAACTGGGTGAAGAATAAAGACCCTTGGGCTTTGCCACAAGGTTCGCTGCTCTACGCCCAGGCTGCGCTCGCCGGGCTGCGCCACCAATCTGCCGTTGAGCGCAAGCTTTACACGCGCATTGTCAACGAAACGCCCTTCAACGAAACAGCCGTGCTGGCTGCCGCCCGCTACTTCACCGCCCAAAAAGCGTACACCGATGCCTACGACGCGCTCACTAAGGGCCTTACCGAAAACCCCGCTTCGCTACTGCTGCTGCAGGCCTATGCGCTGGCCGCCGCCGATGCGGGGCTGGCCGACCTTGGCCAGTCGGCGCTCGGCCAGCTGCGGCCGCGCCTTAGCCCCGCTGACTACGCTAACTTGCTGACACAATTTGCGGCGCACCAGGCAGCCCACGCCGCGGCAGGCGCGTCATTCGACCAGCCGCCGGTGCCCGCTCGCTGATTTTACCTTTGCTGTATGCCCCTCACCGACCCCACACCCCTCGTTATCCAGACCACCAACATCGCCAAGGAATACGTGATGGGGACCGAGCACATCCACGCGCTGCGTTCGGTGAGTATCGATATCAAGCGTGGCGAGTACGTGGCGTTTATGGGCCCTTCGGGCTCGGGCAAGAGTACGCTCATGAATATTGTGGGCTGCCTCGATACGCCCACCCAGGGCCAGTATATCCTTAATGGCCAGGATGTGAGCCGCATGAGCGACAACCAGCTGGCCGAGGTGCGTAACAAGGAAATCGGCTTCGTTTTCCAGACTTTTAACCTGCTGCCGCGCTCCACCTCGCTCGAAAATGTGGCCCTGCCGCTCATCTACGCCGGCCTGAGCAAGCGCGAGCGCAACGAGCGGGCCCTGGAAGCGCTGCGCTCGGTAGGCCTGGCCGACCGCGCCGGCCACCGCCCCAATGAACTGAGCGGCGGCCAGCGCCAGCGCGTGGCCATCGCCCGCGCGCTCGTTAATAACCCCAGCGTGCTGCTCGCCGATGAGCCTACGGGCGCGCTCGATTCCAAAACCAGCTACGAAATTATGGGGCTGTTTGAGGCGCTTTATGCCAAGGGCAATACCATTATTATGGTAACCCACGAAGAAGATATCGCGCACTACGCCCACCGCATTGTGCGCCTGCGCGATGGCCTCATCGAAACGGACGACTCTAATCATAGTGTGACGCAGCCGGCTATCAATTCCTACAGTCATTAACAGCCTTTAGGGCAAGGCCGCCAGCATTGTCTTTCATCTTGTAGGGAAGAAGTAGGTAGGTTGTTTACCTGGTATATTTAAGATATATTAAATAATAAATAAATTTTAAATAATAAAATCCTGATTATTAAATGAAAATATACACCAAAACCGGCGACCAGGGCCTTACCTCACTCATTGGCGGTACGCGGGTGCCTAAGTCGAGCCTGCGCATCGACTGCTACGGCACGGTAGATGAGCTGAACTCGTACATCGGACTGCTGCGCGACCAGGAAGTGAATGCGCCGCACCGCGATTTCCTGAAGGAAATCCAGGACCGCCTCTTTACCATCGGCTCGCACCTGGCCACCGACCCTGGCAAAGACCCGCGCCAGCGCCTGCCCGACCTGCACGCCGCCGACGTGGCCCTGCTCGAAACGGAGATGGACCGCCTGAACGAGGTGCTGGCTCCGCTGCGCGAGTTTGTGCTGCCGGGCGGTCATGCATCCATCTCGTTCGGGCACGTGGCCCGCTGCGTATGCCGCCGTGCCGAGCGGCTGGTTATTCACCTGCGGGAAGAGTCGCCGGTGGAAGACCTCGTGGTAATGTATCTCAACAGGCTTTCCGATTACCTCTTTGTGCTCAGCCGCGCCATGGCCCACGCGCTCGGTGTGGCCGAGGTTACCTGGAAACCGCGCGTCTAGGTTAGCAGTTGCTTACGTATACTACACTCTTCTCTCCCCATCCCACCCACTGACGGCCCGTTGCCGGGCCGCCGATTTTTAGCTTTTTTCCCGATTCGCTATGCTGGATACCTTAACCATCGACGTACAGCCCACCACCGCGTCGCGGCTCACCAAGCTCGACCCGGCCAATATGGAGTTTGGCAAGCTCTTCGCCGACCATATGCTGACGGTAGAGTTTACCGGGGGCGAATGGCAGCAGCCGCGCATCGTTCCCTACGGTCCGCTGCAAATCAGCCCCGCCAACTCGGCTCTGCACTACGGGCAGGCCATTTTTGAAGGCATGAAGGCTTACCGCCAGGCCGACGGCAGCGTGGCTCTGTTCCGGCCCCTCGACAACTGGCAGCGCCTCAACGCCTCGGCCGAGCGCATGGCCATGCCGACCATTCCGGAAGATATTTTTATGCAGGGCCTGCGCGAGCTCGTGAAGCTCGACGCCGCCTGGGTACCCGACATGAGCGGCAGCTCGCTCTATATCCGCCCCTTTATGTTTGCCACCGACGGGGCGCTGGGCGTGCGGCCCTCCGATACCTACCACTTTGGCATCATCACCTGCCCGGTAGCGGCGTTCTTCACCAAGCCGGTGCGGGTGCGCTTCGAGCAGAAGTATGTGCGGGCCGCCGCCGGCGGCGCGGGCTACGCCAAAAATGCCGGCAACTACGGCGCGGCCATGCTCCCCAGCAAGCTGGCGCAGCAGGAAGGCTACCACCAGCTTATCTGGACCGATGCCTCCGAGCACCAGTACGTCGAAGAGTCGGGCGCCATGAACGTAATGTTTGTTATTGACGGTAAAGTGATTACACCCGGGCTTTCTACTTCCATCCTCGACGGCATCACGCGCCGCTCGGTGCTGCAGTTGGCCCGCGACTGGGGCCTGCCCGTGGAAGAGCGCCGCGTATCGGGCCGCGAAATAATTGACGCGCTGACCGCCGGCCGCCTCACCGAAGCCTTTGGCGTAGGCACGGCTGCTACCATTGCCACTATTGCCACTATGGGCTACGAAGGCCACGACTACGACCTGCCCGCACTGACTGATGCCTCCTTTTCGCGCCGGGTAGGAGCGGCCCTCGACGCCATTCGCAATGGCCAGGCCCCCGACCCGCACGGCTGGATGGTGGCTGTATAATATAGTATTAATACTATATTTTTTGTCCTTGCGAGCGCCACGAAGTGAAGCGCGGCAATCCTTCCTTGGTCGTTAGGAGAAATAACCTGGCGATGAGGAAAGATTGCCGCGCTTCACTTCGTGGCGCTCGTAAGGACAATCGCTTTCTGCCGACCTTTGCGATGGCAGCTGTTTCCAGCGCTTTACATTACCCATACACTATATGACCCAAGACCAGATAAAGGACTTGAGGGGCCGCGTCGAGGCTCTGAGGAGGTATCTTTGACTACGACAATCGTAAAGAGCAGGTAATCAAGGCAGAAGCCGAAACAATGTCCGCCGATTTCTGGGACGATTCCAAGGCCGCCGAAACCAAGCTGCGCGAAATCAAAGGCCTCAAAACCTGGACCGACGACTACGAGGCCGTGCAGCAGGCCATGACCGATGCCGAAGTGCTCTACGACTTCTACAAGGAAGGCGAGGCCACGGAGGCTGAAGTGCAGGCTGAGTACGACGCCACGCAAAAGAAGGTGGAGGCGCTGGAGTTTAAGCGCATGCTTTCTGATGAGGAAGACCAGCTGCCGGCTATCATCGACATAAACCCCGGCGCCGGCGGCACCGAAAGCCAGGACTGGGCCGAGATGCTCATGCGCATGTATATCATGTGGGGCGAAAGCAAAGGCTTCACGGTGAAGCAATTGAGCTACCAGCCCGGCGAAGGCGCGGGCATCAAGTCGGCCTCGCTCGAAATCGACGGACCGTTTGCCTATGGCTATCTCAAGAGCGAAATCGGGGTGCACCGGCTGGTACGCATGTCGCCCTTCGATAGCAGCGGGCGGCGGCATACATCATTTGCCTCCGTTTTCGCCTATCCGGTGGTCGATGATACAATCAACATCGAGATAAACCCGGCCGACATCTCCTGGGATACCTTCCGGGCCGGCGGTGCGGGCGGCCAGAACGTGAACAAGGTCGAAACTGCTGTGCGCCTCTCCCACGCGCCCAGCGGCATTATCATCGCCGTGCAGATTGAGCGCTCCCAGCTAATGAATAAAGAACATGCGCTACGCATGCTCAAGTCGCGCCTCTACCAGCAGGAGATGGACAAGCGCAACCTGGAGCGCGATAAAGTGGAAGCCACCAAAAAGCGCATCGACTTCGGCTCCCAGATTCGCAACTACGTGCTACATCCCTATAAGCTCATTAAAGACCTGCGCACCGGCATCGAGCGCACCGACGTGCAGAATGTGCTGGATGGCGATTTGGATGAATATATTAAAGGATTTCTGATGCAGAGTTAGTCGAACTAATTACTTCATAATAAATTCATTAAAAAATCCTCACCCTATCGGTGAGGATTTTTTTTTGCTTGAGCAGAGGTCGGGTTTTGCTGGGATTACTGAGAAAATAGTAGGCATGCATCTCAACCTGTAATTTTTTGCCTAGCCAGAGCCAATATTCTGTACGTTTTATAATCGGCTGTAAGTACTTGGTTTACTTGCCGAAATGCTTGGTATTGATAAATTAACAACTCCGTAATGATTAGGATGTCCGGTTCGAGCTACCCTCCCGGCTATTGTTTTTTGCTTATACTTGCCTCATCCGTTTCACAAAATCAAACTTTGAGACACTCACTAACACTTTTCCACCATGAGTAAACACTTATTCTGGGTCATTCTGCTCCTTGCTGGTTTTTGTCAGCAAGCCTGGGCACAGGACCGAAACATTTCGGGTAAGGTAACCGACCGTTCTACGGGCCAAGGCTTGCCAGGGGTTACCATCATCGTGAAGGGCATGCCTACCATTGGCACTTCGACCAATGCTGATGGGGCGTATTCCTTAAGTGTGCCTTCGACGGCCACTACGCTGGTGTACAGCTTTGTGGGTTACGCTACCCAGGAAGCCACTATCACGGGCGTAAATACTGTTTCGATAGCGCTTGCTACGGACACCAAACAACTCAATGAAGTTGTAGTAACGGCCCTCGGCGTGGAGAAGAACCGCAACCAGCTGGCTTTTGCTGCCACCCAGATTGAAGGCGGCGAAGTGACGCAAGGCCGCAACCCGGACGCCGTACGGGGACTGGAGGGCAAAGTAGCCGGTTTGGACATTGTGCAAAGCAACGCCCTGGGCGGCTCCAGCAACGTTGTCATTCGTGGTATTAAGTCGCTGGGCGGTAATAACTCGGCGTTGTTTGTGGTTGACGGGGTGCCGATTAGCAACAGCAACACAAGCACCGGCGGCGGCTCGGCTACTGGCTACGACTACGGTAACGCGGCCTCGGACGTGAACCCCGACGATATTGCTACCGTGACCGTGCTTAAAGGTTCGGCTGCTACGGCCCTTTACGGCTCGCGTGGGGCGCAAGGCGT
The DNA here is from genome assembly GCF_008728635.1 of Hymenobacter baengnokdamensis. NCBI lineage: Bacteria > Pseudomonadati > Bacteroidota > Cytophagia > Cytophagales > Hymenobacteraceae > Hymenobacter > Hymenobacter baengnokdamensis. The sequence continues at coordinate 1,622,575 of NZ_CP044285.1, forward strand.
TATCCTGATTACGACTAAGCGGGGCCGTAAGACGGGGCTGGGGGTAACGGTTAACACGACCACAACGGTTGGTCGGGCTGACCTAAGCACCTTTATACATTATCAAAAGCAGTATGGCGCCGGCTACGGTCGCTATTACTCGAATTCCAGCACTGACCCGAATCTAAATCACCGCTTCGATGTGGCCGGCAGCGACTTGGTTGTACCTACCTACGAAGATGCCTCCTACGGGGCCGCCTTCAACCCGAACCTGATGGTGCGGCAGTGGGATTCCTATGTGCCGGGCATGGCCAATTTTGGTAAAGCCACGCCGTGGGTTGCAGCGGCTAACGACCCGACTACTTTCTTCCAGACCGCCGTTTCGACCCTGAACAGCGTATTTGTGGACGGGGGTGACGACCGCGGTACGTTCAAGATTGGCTTCACCGACAACAATGACAAAGGCTACCTGGCGAATAGCGATGTTCGTAAGGACCAGCTCAATTTCGCCGGTACGCTCAACGTGTCGTCTAAGTTGACAGTCAGCACCAACCTTAACTTCTCGCGCACGGCTGGCCTCGGCCGCTATGGCACGGGCTACGGCTCCGAAAACCTGATGACCAACTTCCGCCAGTGGTGGGAGATGAACGTGGACATGAAGCAGCTGAAGCAGGCGTATGACATGGGGCAGGTCCCTAACAGCCCAGCCAGCGGCATCAATAACGGCAACGTAACATGGAACTTCGCCAATCCTTCGGGCGGCGACCTGTCGGCTATCTACTGGAACAACCCTTACTGGGTGCGCTACCAGAACTACGAGCAAGACACGCGCTACCGCACCTTCGGCAACGTAGTGGCTACTTATAAATTCGCCAACTGGTTTAATGTGCTGGGCCGCGTAACGGGTGACAGCTACGACCAGCTACAGGAAGAGCGCTCGGCCGTAGGTAGCACGCAGGCTTCTTACGTGCCTTACTATAGCCGTTTCAACGCTACCCGTCGCGAATTCAACTACGACCTGATTGGTAATTTTAAATTTGACCTGTCGCCGACCTTCTCGCTTAACGGTCTAATTGGCGCCAATATGCTGCGTATCAGTTCGACAAGTATTCAGGGCACCACTAACGGGGGGTTGATTATTCCTGGACTTTATTCGCTCAACAACAGCGCCACCCCTATCCCGGCCATTCCTGAATCGCAAACCAACTACGGAGTAGATGGTATTTATGCCAACGCCACGCTGGGCTTCAAGAATCAAGTATTCCTGGATCTGACGGTGCGCCGCGACGTGGCTTCGACGCTGCCTGCCGGCAATAATATTTACTATTATCCCTCGGTAGCGCTGGGCTATGTGTTCTCGGAAGCGCTCAAAGACAAAACCCCGTGGCTGTCCTACGGTAAGGCCCGTATCAACTACGCGGAGGTGGGTAACTTCGCCCCCCGCTGGATGTAAACTCTACCTACACGTCGCAGCCGGTGTTTGGTACCAGCCCGGTGTATCGTTTGCCTAACACGCGTAACAACGCTGAGCTGCGGCCAGAGCGCACCCGCAGCTACGAAGCTGGTCTGGAATTGGCTTTCCTGCAGAATCGCTTGGGCTTCGACGCCACGGTGTATCAGCAAAGCTCGTTCGACCAGATTCTGCCCGTGAACGTACCCGCCACTACTGGCTACCTGTATCAGATAGTGAACGCCGGCGAGATTCGTAACCGTGGGGTGGAGGTAGGCGCCTTCGTTACGCCGGTGCAAACCGAAGGCTTTAAGTGGACGGTGAACGCCAACTTTACTCACAACCAGAACATACTGCTCTCACTGCCCACCGGCTTCGATAACCTCCAGCTCGCTACTTACCAGCAAGGGGTGTCGCTAAACGCGACCGTAGGGCAGCCCGTAGGGCAGCTGCGCGGTACCGACTATATCTATACGAACGGGCAGCGCACGGTAGGCGCTAACGGGCAGTACCTGCAAACGACGACAGCTAATGCCAACATCGGCAATATTAACCCGCGCTGGCGGGCGGGCATCACCAACTCGTTCACCTATAAGGCGGTGACGCTGCGCTTTCTGATTGACATGCGTACCGGTGGACAGATATACTCGCTTGACCGCGCCTATGGCCTGGCCACCGGCCTGGCCGCCGAAACTGCCGGTAACAACGACCTGGGCAACCCCTCGCGCAATACCCTGGCTACCGGCGGCGGCATTATCCAGCCCGGCGTAATGGCTGATGGTACGCCTAATACAGTTCGCGTTAACAACGCCGACTACGGTTTGTATGGCTACGTGCACAACCCGAACGCTGGGTTTGTATATGATGCGAGCTTCGTGAAACTTCGGGAGGTGGCACTGACGTTTGCCTTGCCGAGCGCCCTGCTCAGTAAAATTGCCGTGAAAGGTGTTGATTTCTCTATCGTGGGCCGGAACCTGTGGATTATCCACAAGAATCTGCCCGACGCCGACCCCGAAGACCTGGCTACCGGTGGTGGCGGACTGACGACCGGAGGCAGCAATGGTCTTGCTGGCCAAGGTTTCCAGTCGGGAGCTTACCCGGCTATGCGCACGATAGGAGCCAACATTCGTCTCAGCTTTTAATCTTCCTTGCTATCTATCATGAAGAAATCTTTAATTCTAGCCATCCCGGCATTGTTATTGGCCTCGTCCTGCGCCGATACACTGTCTAACGTTGACTTGAAAAATCCAGGTCAAGGCGCGGTGCCGGGGGTGTACTTCGTAACCTCGGCCGAGCGCAGCTTGGCTCGCTCCCTGAGCAGCACCAATCAAAACGGCTACATTTCCCGGCTGCTGGTGCAGTACTGGACGGAGACAACCTACAACGACGAGGCTACTTATAACCTGGCCAACCGTACCATTCCGGATAACGTCTGGACTGCCTACTATCAAGGCGCGCTTGGTAACCTTAATGAGGCGAAGCGACTGATTTCAGGAAATCCTCTTATTGATGCTGGTACCAAAGCCAATCAGTTGGCTTGTGTGGATGTACTGGCTGTTCACGCCTGGCACAACTTGGTGGATACGTTTGGAAACGTGCCCTATACGCAGGCGTTGGATATAAACAATAAAACGCCGGTGTATGATGACGCCGCTACTATCTATACCGACTTGCTCAAGCGTCTCGATGCCGATATCGCCGCGCTTAAAGCGAATACTAGCGCTGGCAGCCTGGGTTCAGCCGACCTTATTTACAATGGGGACATTCCGAGCTGGATTAAGTATGCCAATTCGCTCAAGTTGCGCTTAGCCATGACGACCTACGATGTAGACCCGGCTCGGGCTACTACCTTGGTTCAGCAGGCTGCTCCGAATGTGTTTCAATCGAATAGTGACGCTGCCCAACTGGCTTTTCAGACCACTAACCCCAATACAAACCCGCTTTATGAGGATTTGGTGCAGAGTGGTCGCTACGACTATGTAGGTACGAATGTTTTCATTCAAAACCAGTTATTGCCTACTAAAGACCCGCGGCTGCCGATTTACTTCCAGCCAGTAGGTAGGACTGATACTGTTACTTATTACGCAGGAGCACCTTACGGGCCTGCCACTAACTACAGCTTGTGGTCGAATCCTGGCGTGGTTTTGCGTAAGCCTACCTTTCCCGCAATGTTCCTGTCCTATTATGAAGTGCAGTTTTTGCTGGCTGAGGCTGCCGCCCGTGGCATCAGTGTCGGCGGCTCTGCCTCTGATTTGTACAACAACGCTGTTACGGCTTCCATCACTTATTGGGAAAACATAGCTGGTGTGGGCAACCCGAGCGTAGATGCTCCGGCTTATTTAGCTCAGCCCAGCGTGACCTATAGCTCTGCAACGGGTAATTTTAAACAAAAAATTGGAATTCAAAAGTGGATTGCTCTCTACAACCAGCCTACCCAGGCCTGGACGGAGTGGCGTCGCCTCGATTATCCTAAGCTGCAAGCGCCAGCTGTGACCTATCAGAGCTCGGGCATTCCGCTGCGCTATTTCTACCCGAATAGCGAGCAGAACCTGAACAACGCTAACCGTCAGGCGGCCGCAACGGCAATTGGGGGCGACGTAGTTTCTACCAAGATTTTCTGGGATAAGTACTAGCTTTCTGCTAGCCCAGCACAAACCCCTGCTTCTGAGCTCAGAAGCAGGGGTTTTTTTTGACCAATCCAGAGGAAGCCAGCTGAACGGTTTGCAATTATCCAACTTGAAAAACACGGGTGGGGCAGTCTGGCCGGCATTGGGCAGTGAGCTAACGTAGTTAACTCAGGAGGTTTGTTTCAGGTTGGTGCGGCGAGTAAGCAAAGGCGGAGCGACGGCGGATACCCTATCTGCAAGCTCAGTTCGCCTTCTAATAGCCATATGACGAGCAGAGCATTAATAGCACTAACTACGCTGCTGCTATTGGAGGAGATAAAGAAGCTATTTAGGAAGTTGGGGCTGAAGCGGACTGCCGGCGATACCGCCCAGCTCCACTTCCTAAACCGCTTCTAAGTGACCACAAGGATTTTCTGGGATAAGCTTCAAATACAGCTCCTAAACAAAAAAGGCGCTGCTCAACCAAGCAGCGCCTTTTTGTTTAGGAGCTGTATTTAATCAATATAAATAATTTATCAAATAATATAAGATATATTATACAAGATTGTTGCTTCAAGCCCGCCACTTACCCAGGCTAAATGCTTTTTTATGAAAAAAAAATGAACTGCACAGCATTGAGGCATGCAAAGGTTTTTTTTGATGCCCTGAAATTATATTTATGAAAGTCAATGACTTGTGTTTGCGTGTGGCAGTTATTATTTAACTTTATGGCAGGGGCATAGAAAATATCTTACGTACTTTGACGCTGCCTGATTAACTTGCCACACCAATTTTTCCGTGCCGTACAGCACAAAGCCTTTTTTATCTTTTTCACCTTCTTTATTTTCAATGAAAAAAACCTTACTCATGAGCTTGCTGCTCATGCTTACCCTCTTCCATACGGTGCTGGCTCAGACGCGAACGGTATCGGGACGGGTAACTGACCGACAGACCGGTGAAGGCTTACCGGGAGTAACAGTACTGCTGAAAGGAACTACCAACGGCACCTCTACCAATTCGGAGGGCTCCTTTAGCCTTACGGTACCGGAAACGAATGGCACGCTGGTATTCAGCTCTATCGGCTACGTGCCGCAGGAGAGCATTATCGGCAAAGAAACCCAATTCAACATTGCTCTGGGTGCCGATGTAAAGCAGCTGAACGAAGTAGTAGTAACGGCTTTGGGTATTGAGAAAGATACCCGCTCGCTGGGCTATGCAACGCAGCAGATTAATGCCGACCAGCTGTCGCAGAAATCAGAGCCTAACGTGTTGAGCGCCCTGCAGGGCAAGGTGTCGGGCGTAACTATCCAGACGGCAAGCGGCCTGCCGGGTGCTTCTACCAACATCAACATCCGCGGCGTAACCTCGTTTTCGGGTACCAACCAGCCGCTGTTCGTAGTGGATGGTATTCCGATTAGTAACACAGTTGACCTCGGCGCAGCCGGTGGCTACGGCTCGCTGGGCGCAGCCCAGACCTCCAACCGGGCACTGGACATTGACCCGGAGAACGTGGCCAGCGTCAGCATTCTGAAAGGCCCGGCGGCGGCGGCTCTCTACGGCTCGCGGGCAGCTTCCGGGGCTATCATCATTACAACCAAGGGTGGGCATGGCGCATCCAACAAGAAAACGGAAGTAACGGTGACTTCGGGCTATACCCTGCAAAACGTATATGGCCTGGCGAAGCTGCAGAACAACTATGGCCAGGGTACTGGTGGACGTAACATCATGACTTCACCCGGCGACCCGAACTTTGGCTCCTCTGCCTCGTTCGGCCCGGCTTACGGTACTACGCCTACGCTGTTCAACGGCCTGCTCGCCGGCTCGGCTTCGGGCCTGGCCCTGGATGCTAACGGCAATCCTATTCCGATTAACTATCAACCCTACAACAACATCCAGGACTTCTATCGCCAAGGTCACGTATTCACCAATGGCGTAAACATCCAGGGTGGTACTGCTGAGCAGAACGTATCGCTCAACGTAGTAAATACGACCCAGGCCGGTATCACGCCGAACTCTTCGCTCAACCGGACGAGCGTACAGCTGGGCGGCAACACTACGCTGGCCAACAAGCTGCGTGCTGGTGGTTCGGTCAACTTCATTCAGACTACCCAGAACGGCCCGCAGCAGGGTAATGGTGGCTCGGCTTTCGCCAGCCTTTCCAGCTTGCCGCGCAGCTACAACCTGCAAGGTCTTCCTTATGTAAACGCCAACGGCTACAACTTGTTCCTGGGCTCCAACTACACGGGTGCTTCGCCCGTCTACGGTACGGAAAACCCTTACTTCAGCGTTTATTCCAACTCGTTTAATTCTAACCTGACGCGCTTCATCAACACGGCCAACCTGAGCTACGATGTTGCTCCCTGGATGAGTATCCAGTATCGCGCAGGTTATGACGTGTACACCGACCGGCGTAAGACGGTGTTTGCTATTGGTGCAACGCGGGTACCATCCGGTGAGGTGCAGGATGCCTCGTTCTTCCGTAGCGAACTCAATGGTGACCTGCTCATCAACCTCAAGAAGGATAACATCTTCACCGAGGGCTTCAATGCAAACCTGCTGTTGGGCCAGAACATCAACCAGCGTCGTAGCCAGACTATCGTGTCGCAGGCCGATAACCTGGTATTTGGGGGCTTCCCCAACTCCAGCGTAGCCACGGTATTCTCGAACGGTACGGGTGAGAGCTCGTCGCTGCGTCGTCTGCTGGGTTACTATGGTCAGCTGTCGTTGTCTTACAACAACTACCTGTTTCTGGAGCTGACCGGCCGCGCCGACCAGTCGTCGACGCTGCCGATTGCAAATAACACCTTCTTCTACCCTTCGGCTACCCTGGGCTTTGTGTTCACGGATGCGCTTAAGATTCAATCGAAGTTCTTCACCTACGGTAAGGTTCGCGCCAACTACGCCAAAGTGGGTAAGGATGCTCCGGTGTATGACCTGAACACGCCTTACGTAGTAGGGGCATATGGCAACAACGTTGCTAACGTAAACTTCCCTTTCACGACCAGCCCGAACAACTCCAGTGCTTCGAGAACCTACGCTGGCTACAGCCTCAGCACCGTAGCCGGTGGTGGCCAGACGCTCCAGCCCGAGTTCACCCGCTCGTATGAGTTTGGTACCAACCTGGGTTTCTGGAACAACCGCGTAACCTTCGACCTGACGTACTTCAAAACCATCAGCGAAAACCAGATTTTCCAGGTAACTACTGCTGGCTCGACTGGTCTGGCTGCCCGTGTTACGAACGTGGGCCGCATGGACAACCAGGGCTACGAAGCCCTGGTAAACATCAACCCGGTACGTGCGGGAGGTTTCCGCTGGGATATCACGGGTAACTTCACCCGCATTCGCAACAAGGTAGTTTCTATTGCGCCCGGTGTTACCCAGTCCGGCATCAATACCGACTACTTCACGGGTATTCAGCCTTCTATCGTAGTAGGCCAGCCTTACGGCATCATTCTGGGCTCGGCCGTTACTCCCCGCGTAACGGATGTAAACAGCCAGTACTACGGCCAGTACCTCATCAACCCGGCTACCGGCGCATTTGCTTCGAGCACCGGCCTCTCGCCCATCTGCGACCCCAACCAAGCCTGGACGGCTGGTATCACGAACAGCTTCTCTTACAAAGGCCTTGGCCTGTCGTTCCTGATTGATACCAACCAGGGTGGTGGCATTTTCTCTTATACCAACTACGTAGAGAAAATCCGGGGTATGCTCTACGAAACGGCAGTTAACGACCGCAACCTGCCCCGTCAGCTGCCGGGTGTGATTGCAGTGAAGAATGCAGATGGCACTACGGGCTACGTACCCAACAACATTCAAATCGATGCGCAGACGTACTGGGCTTCGTTGTCGAACGGCTCGGGTAGCGAGAATAACGTGTACGATGCCACGGTTTACCGTCTGCGCGAAGTAACGCTGAGCTATTCGCTGCCGAAGTCGCTGCTCGAAAGCACTCCTTTCGGCAATGCCAGCCTCTCGCTCACGGGTCGTAACCTTTTCTACTACGCCCCGAACTGCAACTTCGACCCAGATGTTAGCACTCAGGGTGCTGGCAACGGTGGCAGTGCCAGCGGCAGCACAGTACGCGGCCTCGAGCTGCAAGGTGCGCCCAATACGCGCAACTATGGCGTAAACCTGCGCCTTACCTTCTAATCTGCTTTGCTTTTTATTTCATGAAAAAACATAATTATAAACTCTTAACGCTGGCCGCTGCTTTGGTGGTGGCCAGCACGGGGTGCAAGGTTAACTCGTTTCTGGATGTAAACCAGAACCCGAATAGCTTTGAAACGGCTCCTCCCGGTGTAATCCTTACTAACCTGGAAGTAGTAAACGCTTTCAACACCGGCAACGACGTAGACCGGACCAGCTCCGTACTGATACAGCACTATGCAGGTGTCGGCAACCAGATTGCGAACGTTGATAACTATCAGCTGCAGCAGTCGGGCTTTGCGGATGCCGCCTGGAACCTGTACTATCAGGGCACGATATACAATGCCAATGGGTTGATTACGGTTGCTACCAACACTTCCAGCCCCGCTTACTCCGGTATTGCCAAGCTGCACAAGGCGTACGCTTTTGCTGTCCTCACCGACCTATGGGGCGATGTGCCGTATTCGCAGGCAGGCCTGGCACTTAACAACCTCTCGCCACGCTTCGATGCCCAGCAGGACATCTACCAGGGTAACGCTACACTAGGCATCCAGAGCCTGTTTGACCTGGTGCGCGAAGGCCTGGCCGACCTGGCCAAAACCTCGGCTGTAACGCCTTCGGCGGTCGATGACCCGGTTTATTCGGGTGACCTGGCTAAGTGGAACCGTATGGGAAACACCCTGCTACTCAAGCTGGCTAATACTATCAGCCGCAAAAACCCTACACTGGCCAATGCAGTTATCGCCGAAGTGCTGGCGAAGGGTACCAATGCTTACATCACGTCGAACACCGACGACTTCCAGGTTCCTTTTGGCAGTGCAGTTGGTAACCAGAACCCGATTTACTACTTTAACTACGTAAACCGGCCGGCTGACCAGTTCCTGAGCCAGCGCCTGCTTGATAGCATGAACGTGAAGAGCGACCCACGCCTGCCGTTCTTCTTCACGAATACGCCGACGCAGACTGCTACGGTAAATACTTCGGGCACGAACACCAAGATACCGGTTAACCCCCTTGTGCCCCCGGCTACCGCCGGTGCTACCTTCTATACCTTCACCGGCTATCAGAATAACAGCGGTGCCGGGACTCCTGTACAGGCCAACCGCTCAACGGCTGGCGTGTACCAGATTGCAACGAAGGGAGAAGCGCCCATCCGGATGATAACCAACTTCCAGCGGGCGTTTATTCTGGCTGAGTACTACCTGAGTCAGAACGACGTAGTTAACGCCCAGCGGTACTACACCGAAGGCATTACTGCCTCGATGACCAAAGTAGGCTTAACGGCTGCTCAGGTAACTGCTTATCTGGCAGCTAACCCCACCATTGCTACCTTACAGGGAGGTAATGCCCGAATGCTCGACCAGATTATCACGCAAAAGTGGATTGCCTGGGTAGGTAATGGGTACGAAGCCTATAACGACTATCGTCGTACCGGCTACCCGCGCCTGGCAGTGGTTCAGCCCAATGCCAGCCCGGACGACCAGAATACGATTCCTTCGCGTTTCCCGTATCCTACCTCCGAGCTCAGCAACAACGCGGCCAACGCTCCGGCTTTCGTAAAAACCAACGTGCATGTATGGTGGGATGTGCGCTAAGCGCACATCTTCCTACCCACTCCTTCTTTCTTAGCTCTTGATATGAAGAATAATTTAATTAAAGTAGTCACGTTGTTGCTTCTGGCTGCAAGCTCATTTTCTTGCAAAAAGAAGTACGACAGCATGAACATCAACCCCCTGGGCGACCTGGTGGCGACCATTCCGGTAACGGTGACCAACTACGATTACTTCGAGCGTTTCCCTATCGTGAATGCCTCCATTAGTAATGGTGGGGCCTTCCATTTCGATTTCCAGATTCCGGCCGGTGGGCCTACCATCAAGGAAATCACGAAGGTGACGACCACTGCCGTTGCGGCCGGCAGCTCGCTGACCCAGCTCAATAACATTACCATGTCGGGGGCAGGTGCTGCGTTCGCTTATAATGCTACGGGTACTGGTGCTAACCGGGTTGTGACCCCCATTGCTGGTAATAACACCAACACGATTACGTTCAGCTCTACCCTGGCACAGTATCTGGCCTTCCGGCAGGCCAACGGGGCTTCCGCTGGTCCGGCTACCACTACCACTACTCCGGTTAGCCTGCCTGCGCCTACTACCACTGCTTCGCAAACGCCAACGGAGATTCAGTTCTACTTTCTGATGACTTTGTCGGACGGTACGACTATCATTCCGCAGCCGGCGCGGGTACGCGTGCAGCCCTAGTCGGTAGCAGCTTTCCCTTAGCAGCTAGCTGCTAAATGCAAAAAAAAGGCCCCCACCTATATGCAGGTGGGGGCCTTTTTTGGTGGAGATAATATATATAAAATAATATATTTATTACGCACGCATAACTCTTTATAAAATATACTGATTTATATCGCTGTTTTTAACCATGCTACGCAGGCGCTCCTCCACCAGTTGCGGCGTAATGGTGAGCTGCGTACCGGCGGGCAGCTTGTCGGGCACATCGAAGAGCAGCTCGTTGAGCAGGCGGCTCATAACAGTGTGTAGCCGGCGGGCACCGATATTCTCTACTTCGCTGTTGACTTCGAAGGCAATTTCAGCCAGCTTGAGTAAGGCCTCGTCCTCGAAGTCGAGCTGCACGTCTTCGGCGGCCAGCAGGGCCTGGTACTGCTTGGTAAGCGCGTTTTTAGGGTCTTTGAGAATGCGGTAGAAGTCGTCCCTGGTCAGGCTTTGGAGCTCGACGCGGATGGGAAAGCGGCCCTGCAACTCGGGGATAAGGTCGCTGGGCTTGGAAACGTGGAAGGCCCCGGCCGCGATAAACAGGATGTGGTCGGTATTTACGATGCCGTATTTGGTGTTCACGGCCGAGCCTTCGACGATGGGCAGCAGGTCGCGCTGCACGCCCTGGCGGCTCACGTCGGGGCCACCGCTTTTACCGCTGCCGCTGGTGGCCACTTTGTCAATCTCATCAATGAAGATGATACCCGAATTTTCGGCCTGCCGGATAGCTTCTTCCTTTATCTCGTCCATATCGACGAGCTTGGCAGCTTCTTCTTCGAGCAGCAGCTTACGGGCCTCGGCCACCGATACCTTGCGCTTGCGCGATTTTTTGGGCAGCATAGTGCCCAGCATATCCTGCAGGCCCGATATAGTAGCCTCGTCCATCATGCCCGGCGCCCCCATAATGCCTACGTTGGGGCCACTTTGCGCCAAGCTGATTTCGATGCGGCGGTCTTCCAGCTCCCCATTGCGGATTTTCTGGCGGAAGCGCTCGCGGGTACGCTCGTTCAACTCCTGGTCCGAGTCGGGCAGGGCGCTGGCGGCACTGCTTTCGCTGCTGAAACCCAGGCCCGTGCGGCCAGCGGCCTCTTTCGTATAGCCTTTGATGGGCGGAATGAGCGCGTCCAGAATAAGGTCTTCGACTGCCTGGGCAGCCTGGGCTTTCACTTCTTCCTGGCGGCGCTGGCGCAGGCGGCTGACGGCCTGCTCGGCCAGGTCGCGCACCATGCTCTCCACGTCGCGGCCTACGTAGCCGACCTCCGTAAACTTACTGGCCTCAACTTTCACGAAGGGTGCATCGGCCAGGAAGGCCAGCCGGCGGGCAATCTCGGTTTTGCCCACGCCGGTAGCCCCAATCATCAGGATGTTGTTGGGAACAATTTCCTTTTGCATCTCGGCTGGGGCGTGCAGCCGGCGCCAGCGGTTGCGTAGCGCGATGGCCACATGGCGCTTGGCTTCGTGCTGGCCAATGATGTATTTATCGAGCTCGGCTACAATCTGGGCCGGCGTAAGAGAGGTGGTATCTAGCATTCGGTTTTGAGCGCGAGGTTTCGCAAGGGTAAAAGAGGTTTCGCAGCGTTTGGTTCGGCTTACTTTGCGAAACCTCTTTTGCCCTTGTAAAACCCCGCGTTATTTTTTCTTGGAAGAGCTATCGAAGCGCCGGCTCAGCGTAAAGTAATTGCTGCTGCCGGCCGCCTGTAGCGTAGCATACGTATAATCGAGCTGGAACTGCGAAATCTTCAACATAGCTCCGAAGCTGAAGCCGGCTCCGCCGCCCACGTTATCGAGGCGCAGCTCACGGGCTTGCAGGTGGTTGTAGCCCATGCGCAGGCTCAGGCCTTTGCCCAGCAGCAACTCGGCCCCCAGGGTGAGGTGGCGAGCCAGGTTGTCGCCGAAGTTTTTCTTGGCCCGGACGGTATCACCGTTGGCATTCGTGGTGCTGGCGTTGGGGTCGAGGTACTGGATATCCCACTGCTGCAAGTGGTGGGCCGTAAACGTGAAGCGCAGCGGCATGTGCTCGGGCTTAATAGTAGTGCCCAGCTGCACATCGAGCGGCAGCGGCTCGCGGGCCGCGGCGGTGTAGGGCTTTAGCATGTAGCCCGCGTTCTTCACCACCAGGCCCACCGTAAAGTCCTGCTCGCTGGGCTTATAGAGCACGCCGGCATCGGCGGCGAGGCCCACGGCGCGGTTGCCGGCAATGCCCGACACGGCCAGCTTGCCGGTGAGGCCAAAGGTGAACTTGCCTTTGGTATAAGAGTCGGCGGCGGCCAGGGCATACTCATTCACCGAAAACGTGCTCAGCACGTTGCCGGCCGCATCGTAGCTGTCAAAGCTACCGTAGTTGAGATAGGTCAGCCCCAGGCCGAAGCGGCCGTGCTTCTCGGTATTAAAAGCGTAGGCAGCGGTGCTCTGCTTGATATCAGTTACGTAGCTCACGTAGCTGACGGCGGCCGCGTGGTCCATATCGGCACTGAGCAGCGCCGGGTTGGCAAAAAACTGCGTGGGGTCGCTGCTACGGGTAGAGGCAGTCATGCCACCTAGGGCAGCCACCTGCGCCGAGGGTGGCAGCTCCAGAAATGGAAAGGCCGAGCGGCCACCCAGCTGGGCCTGGGCGGCAAAAGGCAGGAGCAGCAAAAAGGCGGAGAGATGCTTCATCGTTCTAAAGTAACGAGCATGGTGCAAGCTTTCGCCTGCCGGAAGCTGAAAAATGGTTTTCTCGCTGCCGGCAGGCCCACGCTTACCCCACACGCTATTGTACCTCTACGCTGGGGCCGGCAGGAGCCGGGGGCTCGTCGCGCACGGGCAGCTTTTGGGGGCGGGCCACCAGCTCGGGCAGCAGCGCCACGGCCAGCACGTCGTCGACGCGCTCGGCGTAGTGAATGTGCACCCCCTTGAGGTAGTCGGCTGTAATTTCCTCCACATCCTTGCGGTTTTTGGGCGAGAGAATAATCAGGTCGATGCCCGCCCGCCGCGCGGCCAACAGCTTTTCCTTAATGCCCCCAACCGGCAGCACCCGCCCACGCAGCGTGATTTCGCCAGTCATGGCCATTTTAGGACGCACTTTACGCTGGGTGTAAGCCGAGGCGATACTGGTAAAGATGGCAATGCCCGCGCTGGGGCCGTCTTTCGGAATGCCGCCTTCCGGGAAGTGAATATGTAGGTCGTACTGCTCAAACAGGCGGTAGTCGATACCCAGCTCATCGGCCCGCGAGCGCAGGTAGGAGAGGGCCGTAATGGCCGATTCCTTCATCACGTCGCCCAGCTGGCCCGAGAGCGTCAGCTTGCCCCGGCCCCGGCTCAGCAGGCTTTCCACAAACAGAATATCGCCGCCCACACTGGTCCAGGCCAGGCCCGTAACCACCCCGGCCGTGTCGTGGTCCTGCTCCTTGTCGCGGTCGAAGCGGGGCGAGCCCAGGATTTTGAGCACGTCGCCGGGCTCAAGCTGAGCGGGCAGGGGCTCTTTGCCGGCCTTGCGACGAGCCAGGTTGCGGGTAAGGGCCGCCAGCTGGCGCTCAAGGCTGCGCACGCCGCTTTCGCGGGTGTAGTCGTCGGCCACGCGGTGCAGGGCCGGGTCGCTGATTTTAACCTCGGTCTCGCCCAGGCCGTGCTCGCGCAGCTGCTTGGGCCAGAGGTGCTTTTTGGCAATCTGGACTTTTTCTTCCTGGGTATAGCCGGTCAGGTCGATTATCTCCATGCGGTCGCGCAGGGCCGGCTGAATGGTATCGAGCGAGTTGGCGGTAGCGATAAAGAGCACCTTGCTCAGGTCGTACTCCACCTCCAGGTAATTATCGGTAAAGGTGGAGTTTTGCTCGGGGTCGAGCACTTCGAGCAAGGCCGAGCTGGGGTCGCCGCGGAAGTCGCTGCTCACCTTGTCAATCTCGTCCAGAATAATAACCGGGTTGCTCACGCCGGCCTTCTTAATCTGCGAGATAATACGGCCCGGCATGGCCCCCACGTAGGTTTTGCGGTGCCCGCGAATCTCGGCTTCGTCGCGCACGCCGCCCAGGCTCAGGCGCACGTACTTGCGGCCCAGCGCCTGCGCAATGCTGCGGCCCAGCGAGGTTTTGCCCACGCCGGGAGGTCCGTATAAACACAATATAGGCGCTTTCAAATCCTGCTTTAGCTTGAGCACGGCCAGGTACTCGATGATGCGCTCCTTTACCTTTTCGAGGCCAAAATGGTCGGCATCGAGGATTTTGCGGGTGCTCTTGAGGTTGAACTTATCCTTGGTAGTTTCGCCCCAGGGCAAATCCAGCAAAAACTCCACGTAGTTGAGCGTGACCGGGTAGTCGGGCGACATCTGGTTGAGGCGACTCAATTTGCCCAGCTCTTTATCGAAGTGCTTGGCCACGGTTTCGGGCCATTTTTTATCCACGGCGCGGGCGCGCATGGCGGCCACGTCACCTTCGGCACTGCCTTCGCCCTGGCCCAGCTCATCTTGCAGGGTTTTGAGCTGCTTGCGCAGAAAATACTCGCGCTGCTCGGCGTCGATGCCGGTGTGCACCTTGGTGCGGATATCATTCTTGATTTCGAGCAGCTCTACCTGGCGCAGCAGCGCTTCGAGCAGCTGGCGGCCCTGGGCCTCGGGGTCGGCCAGCTCCAGCAGCTGCTGCTTGGCCGGCAGCTCCAGCTGCACGTTCGACGACAGAAAGTGAATCAGAAAAGCCGGCGACTGAATGCCTTCGAGCATGGTGCGGGCCTCCATCGGTATCTCGGGCGTAAGCTCCAGCACCTTGCTGGCTGCCTCGCGCAGGCTTTGCAGCAGCACCAGCTCGCTGTCGACCTCGGCATCGAGGGCCCGCTCGGTGAAATAAGCGGCCCGCGCCGTGAGCTGGGGCGTAAAGGTGAGCTGCTCGCCCACCTGAAACCGCACCTGTCCCTGGATAATGATGGTGACCGTATCGTCGGGCTGGTCAATAATTTTGAGGATGCGGGCCAGCGTACCCACCGGAAACAGGTCGTCGGTAGTAGGCTCGTCGGCATCGGGCTGGCGCTGGGCCACTACGCCCACCAGCTTATCGTTTTTAGCGGCCAGCTTGCGCACCAGCCGGATGCTTTTCTTACGCGTGACGGTCACGGGCAGCACCACGCCGGGGAAGAGCACTGTATTGCGCACCGGCAGAATAGCCAGCACGTCGGGCGCATCCGCGCCCGGCATCAGGTGGTCGGGGTCGGCGGCCATAATGGCAATGGCTTCGGGGGGTGAATCGGTGCCGCCGGCGGCCAGGCGGCCGGGGTGAGTCAAATCAAACGACATAGAAAAGGCTGTTAGCGAATAGCTATCAGATACTAGCTGAAGCAAATAGCCGGCTAGCAAGCAATTGGGCGGCTGCCACGGTGGCAGCCAGCTCCCAATCAGCTAAGGTAAGCCCCGGCAGGGCTGGCACTGGCGCAAGGGCCGTGCCAGCCCTGCCGGGCCGGCCAAAGCGGCACCCTGCGGCGCACGCACAGGTGATTAATAATAAAACTATTATATATATTATATATTTAATTAATTGGTGAATGTATCGCACTTTCGTAAACCTGCCGACCTTCGCGCTATGAGAATTCTGCTGGTGGAAGACGAGGTGGTCGTCACTTACTTTATTCAGAAAGGCATTGAGGCAGAGGGGTACGACCTGCGGGTGGCCTACGATGGCCTAATGGGCCAGGCCATGTTCGACCAGCACCTCTACGACGTAGTAATTCTGGACGTGAACCTGCCCGGCCTGAACGGCTTCGAGCTGTGCCGCTACATCAAGCAGCACTCGCCCCGGCAGCCCGTACTGCTGCTCACCGCCCTCGATGGCATTCAGGATAAGGAAAATGGCTTTGGAGCCGGGGCCGACGACTACCTGGTCAAGCCCTTCGAATTCAGAGAGCTGCTGCTGCGCATCCGGGCGTTGGCCCGGCGCGGCGCAGCCTATGCGGGCTTGCACCACGTGCTGCACGTGGCCGACCTAGAGCTGGATGTGAACGCCCGCACCGTACGCCGCGCCGGCCAGCCCATCGAGCTGACCACCCGCGAATACTCGCTGCTCGAATACCTGATGACCAACCAGAACCGCACCGTGAGCCGGGTAGACATTGCCGAGAAGGTCTGGAACCTGAACTTCGATACCAGCACCAATATCATCGATGTATACGTCAACTACCTGCGCAACAAGATTGACAAGCCCTTCGGGCAAAAGCTGCTGCACACGATAATAGGCACGGGCTATATGATGCGGGGTTGAGCAGGCGCGCGATGCAGATTAAACACAAGCTCCTGCTCTGGTTTGCCGCCCTGGTTATTGCGCTTTTGCTGGTGCTGGCTGCCTACGTGTACGTGAGCACGGCCCGCTTCCGGGCCCAGACGTTTACCGAGCGCCTGGCGCGCAAAGCAGCCATTACCCAGCAGGTACTGGCGCTGGGCGACTCCGCCGCCGGGGCTATGCTGGCTTCGCTGCCCGAGCAAAGCGAATACGTGTATGCGCCCGACGGCAAGCGGGTGTACTCGGGGGGACTGAACCCGGATTTTTACCCCTCTGCAACGTGGCTGGCGCAGGCACGCGGACTGGATTCGCTGGCCTTTACCTACGCAAGCCCTGGCCATGAGGAGCGAAAGGAAGGGGTGGCGCTCACTTATTATCGAGCGGGCACCGCTGGCCGCTACGTAGCGGTAGCAACGGCCTACGACCAGCAGGGCTACGACCAGCTGCACCGGCTGCGACAGGTGCTGGGGCTCGGAATCCTGGGGGCCGTGGCCGTGGTAGGAGCGCTGGGCTGGCTTTTTGCGGTGCGTGCTCTGGCTCCGCTCACGCTGGTTATCGGGCAGCTGCGCACCTCGCAGGCCGGGGCGGCCGGCTTTCGGCTGCGCCCGGCTAACACCCGCGACGAAGTAGGCCAGCTGGCGGCGGCTTTCAACGCCCTGCTGGCCCGGCAGGAAGCCCTGGCCGAGAGCCAGAACGCGTTCATCTCGCACGCCTCGCACGAGCTGCGTACGCCGCTCACCACCCTTAAGGGGTGGCTGGAAACCTCGCTGGCCTACGACCAGGATGCTGATAGCCTGCGCGTGGGCCTGGGCCGGGCCGTGCGGGAACTGGACCGCCTCACGGCCCTGACAAACGGCCTGCTTTACCTGGCCCGGCTCGATGGCCCCGACCCCACGCTGCCCACTGCCCCGCTCGACCTGGTAGACGTACTGCTGGAGGTGGTAAGTACGGCTCAGCGCCAGCACCCCGGCCGCGTACTCAACCTCGACCTGAGCGAGGGCGTGCAGCAGCAGCAGCACGCCCCTTCGCTGCGCGGGCACGCCTCCCTGCTGCGCACGGCCCTGGGCAACCTGGTTGATAATGCGGCTAAGTATTCCAATGGGCAGCCCGTGGACGTGTGCCTCGAGATGGATACCGAAATGGCCGTACGCATTCGCGTTGAAGACCGGGGCCCCGGCATTCGCCCGGAGGAAGCCGAGCGCTTGTTTGAGCCCCTGACGCGCGGCCGCGACGTATCGGCCGATGTGCCGGGCTTCGGCATTGGGCTGACGCTGGCGCGACGCATCATTCAGCGGCACGGGGGCACGCTGCGGCTGCGGCCCCGGCCCGGCGGCGGCACCAGCGCCGAGGTAAGCTTGCCGCTGGCTGGAAGGTGAGGCGCCACGCAGAGAGCAGCAGAAGCTTCTTCTAATAACTTCTAATTTCATCTTAATCCCAGTCTAATACCACCACCGGAGGTTTGCAGCATGAAGCTGAGAATCTTCCTTTGCCTGAGCTGGCTGGGCCTGCTGACAGGCCCCGGCTTATTGGTAGCCCGGGCGCAGCAGCCCCGCGAGCTGCCCCAGCTGCCCCGACCCATTACCCTGCCGCAAGCCTTGCAGGTAGCCCAAGCCAAGTACCCGGCGCTGCGTGCCCGGCAGGCGGCCGTGCGGGCTGCTGAGGCCGATGTGCGGACCAACCGCTCCACCTTTTTGCCACAGGTTACGGCGCAGGCGCAGGTTCTCAATGCCACTGCCAACCAGGTGCGGGGCGCGTATTTGCCGGGCGTCGCCTTTTCGGAGTCGGGGGCAGTAAAATCGACCGGGCCGGATGGGCGCACCAACTTTTCGAGCCTCGGGGTGCTGGCCATTGAGTGGCCGGCCGTGACGTTTGGCCGCTACCGGGCCAGCGAAAACCGTTCGCAAGCAGCCGTGTCGGCGGCCCAGGCCGATTACGACCAGGCGGTATTTGAGTACCAGGCGCAGGTGGCCGATGCCTATCTGCTGGCCCTGGGAGCTGAGAAGGCGGTAGCCTTGCAGCAGGCTAACCTGGCGCGCGCCCAGCAGCTGGCGGTGGTTATCCGGGCGGGTACGCGCTCGGGCATCCGGCCGGGTATCGACTCTTCCACTGCCAATGCCGGGCTGGCCCGCGCCCGGCTGCAAGTGCTGGCGGCCCGGCAGCAGGCCCGCACGCAGCGCACCCGCCTGGCGGGCCTGCTGGGCCAGCCCACCCAGGACGTGCAGCTCGACTCCATGCAGTTTTATTCGCGCCTGCCAGTGGCCGGCGCTGCCGCGCCCGATACTACCCGCGCTACCAACCCGCTGCTGCGGGCCTACCGCCAGCGCATCGTGGCCAGCCAGGCGCAAGCCTCATTGCTTAATGTCAATAAACGTCCCAGCCTCAACTTATTAGCTTCGAGCTGGGGCCGGGGCTCGGGCGTGCGCGACGCCGTGGATGACAAAGGCAATTTTGTCATCGACTCATCGCCGGGCGCCGGGCTGCCCTTCAAGGCTTATAACTATATGGTGGGCGCTACCCTCACGTGGCGGGCCACTGAGCTGATTCACTCGGGGCGGGCGGTGCAGGCGCAGCGCATTCGCAGCGAGCAGGCCCGTGCCGATTATGACCAGCAGGCCCTACAGCTCGAAACCCAGCTCCAAAACGCCGGCCTGCAAGTTGAGCTGGCCCGGCAAACGGCCCTGGCGGCGCCCGCGCAGCTGGCCGCCGCCCGCCAGGCCTACACCGCCGCCCGCGCCCGCTACGACGCCGGCCTCGACAACCTGCTCGTGCTCACCCAGGCCACCGAGGCGCTCAACCGCGCCGAAACTGACCAGGCCCTGGCC
Source organism: Hymenobacter baengnokdamensis (assembly GCF_008728635.1). Taxonomy (NCBI): domain Bacteria; kingdom Pseudomonadati; phylum Bacteroidota; class Cytophagia; order Cytophagales; family Hymenobacteraceae; genus Hymenobacter; species Hymenobacter baengnokdamensis. The sequence continues at coordinate 1,642,090 of NZ_CP044285.1, forward strand.
ACCAACAACCTCTGGCGCGCCGTGCTGCTGCAAGGCGCGGCCGGCGGCAACCTAGGCGGGTTGCTGGGACAATTATAGAACTAGAATAAGAACGTCGTGCTGACGAAGGAAGCATCTCTACCGCTTCGTTGCTATAGCCATGATTACTAAGAGGTAGAGATGCTTCCTTCGTCAGCACGACGGACGACTTTAAAGAAGCTAACAGCTTAAAAATATGCTCAAAGCTGCCCTTGCCAAACCCATCGCCGTTATCGTGGCCCTGCTCGGCGTACTTGTCTTTGCGGGGCTGGCGCTGGGTCGCATTCCGGTCGATATTTTCCCCCGGCTCAACCTGCCGACCATTTATATTGCCCAGCCCTACGGCGGCATGACGCCGGCCCAGATGGAAGGCTTTATTGCCACGCGCTACCAGAACCAGATGCTCTACGTGTCGGGTATTAAGGCCGTGGAAGTGAAGAACATCCAGGGCTTGTGCCTGGTCAAGTGTACCTTCTACGAAGACGTGAACATGGCCCAGGCCGCCGGTGAGGTAGCCAGCCAGGTGAGCCGCGTGATGAGCTACCTGCCGCCCGGCTCGGTGCCGCCCACGGTAGTACGCTTCGACGCCAGCAGTCTGCCGGTGGGCGAGCTGGTGTTCAGCTCGGCCAGCGCGTCGCTGGGGCAGATGCAGGATTTGGCCTCGACCAAAATCCGGCCGCTGTTTTCGCAGATTCCGGGCGCGTCGGCCCCGCCGCCTTTTGGCGGCAACGAGCGCACGGTGGTGGTGCGCGTCGACCCCGAGAAGATGAAAAGCTACGCCCTCACGCCCGATGAAATCGTGTCGGCCATCGTGAAAAACAACCAGGTTTCGCCGGCCGGGGCCGTGGGCATGGGCGACTACATGGTGATGACCCCGAGCAACACGGTGCTGGATAAAATAGCTGATTTTTTGAATATTCCGCTGCGGCAGGGCGTAGGGCCCAGCGTCTTCATCCGCGACATTGCCACGGTGGAAGACGGCACCGACATCCCGGTGGGCTACGCCCTCATCAACGGCAAGCGCTCGGTGTATATCCCCGTCACGAAATCGGCCGATGCCTCCACCATGAGCGTAGTAAGCGCCCTCAAGGCCAAGCTGCCCGAGATGCGCGCCCTGCTGCCCTCTACTATTCAGCTCAGCTACGAGTTCGACCAGTCGGTGTACGTGACGCAGGCCGTGCATAGCCTCGCCTTTGAGGGCGGGCTCGGCGCGCTGCTCACGGGCCTGGTGGTGCTGCTGTTTCTGGGCGATTTGCGCTCGTCGCTTATCGTGATTCTCACCATTCCGGCCTCCATTTTGTCGGCCATTCTGCTGCTTCAGCTCTTCGGGCAAACCATCAACCTGATGACGCTCTCGGGCTTGTCGCTGGCCATCGGTATCCTGGTCGACCAGGCTACGGTGGTGATTGAAAACATTCACCAGCACCTGGAAATGGGCAAGCCCAAGGCTCGGGCCATTCTGGATGCCAGCCAGGAAGTGTCGTTTCCGCTGCTGCTCATCACGCTCAGCATTCTGGCCGTATTTGCGCCGGCGTTTCTGATGAGTGGGGTGCCGCGGGGCATGTTTATTCCGCTTTCGCTCTCGGTGGGCTTCTCGATTATCGTCTCGTATGTGCTCTCGCAAACCTTTGTGCCGGTGGTGGCCAACTGGTGGCTGAAAGGCCACGCTCACCCTGGCCCGCACGACCTGAGCCTGCTACCCGACCTGAGCGAGCCGCGCGACGAAGCCCAGGAAACCTACGAGCTGCACCACCCCGAAAAAGTCACCGGCTTCGAGCGGGTGAAGCTGCATTATCTGGCTTTGCTCGACCGGCTGCTGCGCCACCGGGCGCTGGTGGCTACTGTGTATGGCGTGGTGTGCGCCGCCATTATCGGCACGTGCTTCTACTTCATCGGGCAGGATATGATGCCCAAAATCACGCACTCCAAGCAGTTTCAGGTGCGCCTGGTGGCGCCCGAGGGTCTGCGCATCGAGCGCACCGAAGAGCGCACTAAACAAATTATCAAAATTATTCAGACTATTGTAGGGCCGCAGAATGTGGCCATCACCTCGGCCTTCGTGGGCATGACGCCCAGCTCGTATGGCACGAGCGCGCTCTACGTCTTCAACGCCGGCCCCAACGAGGCCGACTTGCAGGTGAACCTGGCCGAGGACTACAAGGTGCAGAACCTGGACGCGCTGAAGGATAAAATCCGCCAGGCCGCCGCCCGCCAGGTGCCCGACGTGCAGCTCAGCTTCGAGCCCATCGAGCTGACCGACAAGATTATGAGTCAGGGCGCGCAAACGCCCATTGAGGTGCTGGTAGCCGGCAAAAGCCTATCTGATGGTAAAGGCTACGCCGATAAGCTCGTGGCCCGCCTCAGGCAGATTGCCTACCTGCGCGACGTGCGCATCAATCAGCCCCTGAGCTACCCCACGGTGCAGATTACCGTAGACCGCGAGCGGGCGGCGCAGTTTGGCCTCACCCCCGACCAGATTGCCAGGTCGCTGGTGGCGGCTACGTCGAGTAGCCGCTTCACGGCCAAAAACCTGTGGCTCGACCAGAGCAAGGGCTTTGCCTACCAGGTGCAGGTGCAGCTCGCCTCGCAGGACATGAAAACTGAGAACGACATGCGCAATATTCCGCTCGTGCCGGGCCAACTGCGCCCCACCCTGGGCGACGTGGCCACGCTGCGCACGGCCACTGTGCCCGGCGAGTACGACCGCATCGGGCCGCGCCGCATCGTCACGGTTTCGGCCAATATCGACCATAAAGACCTCGGCACCGCCACCCGCGCCGTGCAGCAGGCTATCAGGGAAGTGGGTGCGCCGCCCAAGGGCTCGGTGGTGCAGGTGCGGGGCTTGTCCCAGCTGCTCGAAGAAACCCTGAGCAGCCTGCAAACTGGCCTGGCACTGGCCGTCGTGGTCATTTTTCTGCTGCTGGCCGCCAATTACCAGTCGCTGAAAGTGGCCGGTGTGGTGCTCGTGACGGTGCCGGCGGTGCTGGCCGGCTCGCTACTGCTGCTGCTAGTCACGGGCCAGACTCTGAACCTGCAATCGTACATGGGTATCATCATGTCGGTGGGCGTGTCGGTGGCTAATGCCGTGCTGGTCGTCACCAACGCCGAGAGCCTGCGCCTGCGCTACCGCGATGCCACGGCCGCCGCCCGCCTGGCCGGCGCCGCCCGCCTGCGCCCCATCCTGATGACGAGCATTGCCATGATTGCGGGTATGCTGCCAATGGCCTCGGGCCTGGGTGAAAGCGGCGAGCAAACTGCCCCGCTGGGCCGGGCCGTGATTGGCGGCCTGCTGGCCTCCACGATTGCTGCCCTGCTGATTCTGCCAGTGGTATTCGCGGCTGTGCAGCGCAAAACCGGTTTCGTATCTGTCTCGCTCGACCCCGACAACCCGGAAAGTGCCGACTACGACCGCGCCACTGCACCCCTGGCCGAGCGCCCCCCGACCGAGCCAGTGCTGGCTTAGTTCTTTTTGCCGACCTAATGGTACACCCATGACCTGTTTCCTTTGTTATTTCCGTACAGCCCGTCTTCTGACCCTGGCAACCTACCTGGCGGCTCCGGCCCTTTTGCTGAGCAGCTGTGGCTCGTCCGACGTGGCTGACCAAGCCGCTCAGAAGGCCCCGGCGGCTGCCGGCCCCGCCACCTATGCGGCCGTCCGGGTGACGGCCGCGCCCCCGGCCCAGGCCCTGACCTTGCCCGGCGAGCTGGAAAGTTTCTATCAGACCGACATCACGCCCCGCGTGAGCGCCTACGTGCGCCGGGTAAACGTAGACATCGGTGACCACGTACGGGCCGGCCAGGTGCTGGCCGAGCTCGACGCGCCCGAATTGACGGCCGCCCTCAACGAAGCGCTGAGCAAGCAGAAGGCTGCCGAGGCCACCGCCCAGGGTAGCCAGGGCAGCTACCGCCGCCTGCGTCAAACGGCCCGTACTGCCGGGGCCGTGTCGCCTCTTGCCGTAGACCAGGCCCGCACTCAGGCCACCAGCGACAGCCTGAACGTGGTAGCGGCCCGCGCGCATTACCGGGCCGCTGCCCAGATGGCGGCCTACCTGCGCCTGACGGCCCCCTTCGCCGGCACTATCACGGAGCGCAATGCCGCCCCCGGGGCCATGGTAGGCCAGGGCACGGGCGTGCCCTTGTTCCGGCTCCGGCAGCTCGACCCGCTGCGCCTTCGCGTAGCCGTGCCCGAGGCTTACGTGGGCGAAATCAAAAATGGCAACCCGGTGCAGTTCACGGTGCGGGCCTTTCCGGGGCGCACCTTCACTGGCAAGCTTACCCGCACGGCCGGCAGCGTGCAGGCCGCCACCCGCTCCGAGCAGGTCGAGCTGGATATTCCCAACCCGAAAGAGGAATTGAAGCCCGGCATGTTCGCCTCGGCCAGCCTGCCGGTGAAAGTCTCGGCAAACAGCCTGTTCGTGCCCAAATCGGCGGTGGTGAACACTGCCGAGCGCACCTACCTCATCCGCGTGGCCGACGGCCGTACCGAGCTGGTAGACGTGCAGCTAGGTGATGAGAACGCTGGCCAGGTGCAGGTGTTTGGCCGGCTCCAGGCCGGCGACGTAGTGCTGAAGGCGGGCAATGAAGAGCTTGTGGCCCGCCAGCCAGTGCGCGTAACCCTGCATTAGCCGGCAAGGCAGCAGTTCTTACAGAGCAGGTTAGCACGCTGCGCACAGCCAGTCCCCGCCTTCGTCTGAAGCCGGGCTACGAAGTGCTGCCCGGCTGCCAGTTCGTTTACCAGGCATTCGGCTTGGATAAGCCCCGGCAATGACTAAAAGCGGCTGAGCCATTGTAGCTATCAGGCACCCCGACGCCGAAACTGCGCTAGTGATTTGATAATAATGGCTATTATGTAAGAACTTGCAGCCCTGTTCTGCCCTGCTGCCTGCCCATGCGCCACCCGCTACTTTTTTGTTTTATTTGCTGCTGGCTGGTTTTGCTGGGTGGGGCGCGGCCGCTAAAGGCGCAACCGGCACCGCATGCGGCGGCGAAGGCGGATAAAGCGGTGCCCCCCCCAGCCACTCCCAAAGCGGAGGCCTCGCCCCGGCCGGCCTACCAGCAACGGGCGCTGAAAGGGCGCATCAGCCGCCACCTGCGCGTACGACCCGATGGAACTCCCGACTTTCCCAATATCAATAAAATCCCGTTCTTTGAGGATAAGAAAGCGCTGAAGGCCATCCAGAAAGCCGAGCGCCGCCACCACTATGCCGAGGCCCGGGTTTTGCTGGAAAAATACGTTGGCCAGTTCGGTATCGAAAACTTTTACCGTAATACCGACCTGCTCTGGCACCTGGGGCAGCTGTTGCAGCGCGATAGCTCGCGGCAGGAGCTGGCCAAGGCGTATTTCCGGCTGGCGCTCAAGCATCATCGCACCGATATCAGCCGGGTGCAGCTCTATTACGATTCGCTGGAGGAGAAGGGCGCGCTGCTTTACGTGCCGCTCAAGGTGTACTACGACGTGGTGGAGTACCGCAAGAGTATCAACACGTTTCATCCGCCCAAGAACGTGTATACCAACATGGGCGATGCCGTGAACTCCAGGTTTCCGGACTACGGCCCCACCCTGGGCGCGGGCGACACCGTGCTGCTCTTTACTTCGAAGCGCCAGCAAGGCAAGGGGGTGCGCGCGAAAGTAGATGAAAATCTCTATGTTTCGCACAAGCAAGGCCCCAACTACTGGTCGGATGCCGAGCCGCTGCCCAAACCCATCAACTCGCCCTATAACGAAGGCTCGGCGTGCTTCTCGCACGATGGCCGCACCATTTTCTTTGCCCGCTGCGAATGCCCGGTGTGCCACGGCAACTGCGACCTGTTTACGGCTTCGCTGGGCAAAGATGGCAAGTGGAGCACGCCCAAAAGCCTCGGTCCGCTGGTCAATTCTCCGGCCTGGGACTCGCAGCCTACTCTTTCGCCCAAGGAAGACACGCTGTATTTTGCCTCCGACCGCCTCGGTGGCTTTGGCATGAGCGACATTTATTACACTGTGAAGGGCAAAAATGGCCAGTGGGGCAAGGCCCTGAATATGGGCCCCGTCGTAAACACCCGCGAAAGCGAGGTGAGCCCGTTTTTTCATCCCTTGTACCAGGTACTGTATTTCAGCTCGCGGGGGCAGTTGCTGAATTTTGGCGATTTTGATATATATAAAACTTACCGGGTAAATGGCCGCTGGCAGGAGCCGCGCAACATCGGCCCGCTCGTAAACGGCAAGGGCTCAGAGTATTACTTTACCATCGATAGCCAAAGCAAAAACCTGTACTACGCCCGCTCCGAGCCGAAGGACATCGAAAACCTCGACCTGTATTCGTTTCCGCTCCCCATGGAGGCCCAGCCCATGGCTACCACCCAAGTGGCGGGCACGCTCCTCGATTCGGTGAGCAACCGCCCGCTGAAAGGTATGGTCAGCATTATCGACCTCGACAACGGAATTGAGGTGGCCAGCAAGTACTTGCGTGCCGATGGCTCGTTCGATTTCGAGCTCATGGATGGCTCGCACTACGCCATGCTTATTCAGAGCCCCGATGCGTTCACGGTGGAGCGGCAGTTTGAGCTGAAAGGCGATACGGTGATGGCGATGCTCACCAACAGCATCAACTACAAGCTGCCGCTTATTTTCAAAAATATTGAGTTTGAGGCTGGTAAGTCAAACATTTCGCCGGCCATGCACCCCACCCTCGACCGCATCACGCTGTTTCTGGCCGACCATCCTACGTACCGGCTCAGCATCGCGGGCCACACCGATGGCCGCGGCGACCCCGAAGTAAACGAAAAGCTCTCGCAGGACCGCGCCGAGGAAATCCGCCGCTACATCGAGCGCAAAGGCAAGCTTAGTCCCAACCGCATCGAAAGCTTCGGCTACGGCTCCAGCAAGCCCCTCAAAGACGAGCTAACCGATGCCGATGCCCGCATCAACCGGCGGGTAGAATTCCGCCTGATTAAGCCCGAAGGCGACAAGGGCGCGGGGGGCGACTGGAAGTAGTAGTTGCCAGCGCCTGCGCCGGCTAACGGTTCCGGGCGGAGGTTCTAGGCCGGCCACTCCCGCGCCAAATCCTGGTTGCGCATGCACTTAAAATGCCCCTGCGGGCACTGGGCAAAGCCAATCTTCGAGCAGGGCCGGCAGGGTAGGCCCGGCACTTCCAGGGTTTCGAACTGGGTGCGGTAGGGGTACATCCCAAACTGCGGCACCGTGTTGCCCCACACGCTGTAAATCTCTTTCTTAAACGCCGAGGCAATGTGCATCAGCCCGGTATCGTGGCTTATAACAAAGTGCGCCTGCCGCAGCAGAGAAGCCGACTGATGCAGGGAAAAACGCCCGCAGCCATTAAAAACGAGCGAGGTTGCCGCCAGCTGGATAACGTGGCCGGTGCTTTCGTCCTCGGGGCCGCCGAGCAGCACTACCGGGCGCGGGGCCAGGTTTTGCACCAGCTCAATGAGCTTTTCGACCGGCAGGCGCTTGGTGGCGTGCTGCGCGCCGATAGCCACGGCCACGTATTCCCAGGGCTGAAAGCCAGCCGGCAGCTCGGTAGCCAGGTCTACTTCCGCTCCGGGCGGAATAAAATAATCGAGCCCCTCGCCATCATCGCGAATACCGAGCGGCGCGGCGGCCGCCCGATAGCGGTCTACGATATGCACGGGCGGTAAGCGGTTGATTTTGAACTGCACCAGCAGGTATTTTTGCCAGTTGAGCTTATCGAAGGCCTGGCCCGGCACGCCCGGCAGTTGCAGCCGAATGAGCCGGGAGCGCAGGTTATTATGTAAATCAACTATATAGTCAAAGCGCTCGGTCCGTAGCTCGCGCACCAGCTGCGAAAGGCTGCCACTCAGCAGGTGCAGCTTATCGACGTAAGGGCTGGCTTCAAACAGCCTGGCAAATGCCGGCTTGGTAGCAAAATGTACTTGTGCCCCCGGCAGTTGGGTTTTCAGCTGTCGCACCACCGGCGTAGTCAGCACAATATCGCCGATGGAAGAGAAGCGCAGAACCAGGATTTTCATAAGTAATGTAGCGTGGACTCTGCGAGTCCGCGCGTTGAACGGACCGCCTTGTATACCTATGCGCGGACTCGCAGAGTCCACGCTACAGCTTCGCCTTCCGGGCCGCGAAATACGCTGCGGCCTCGTCTACCGACTTGGCGTTAAACGTCATCTCCTTGGTTAGCATACCTTTGCGGCCGGCCAGCACGCCGTAGCGCATATCGGCGTAGCCGCTGGTGTGGTGGGCATCGGGGTTGATGCTGAGCTGCACGCCCTGGGCCAGCGCATAGCGCACCCAGCGCCAGTCGAGGTCGAGCCGCCAGGGGTTGGCGTTGATTTCGATAATCACCTGGTGCTGGGCGCAGGCATCAATAACGGCTTTAAAATCAATGGGGTAGCCGGCCCGGCGCAGCAGCAGGCGGCCAGTGGGGTGGCCCAGCATGGTGGTGTGGGGGTTGGCAATGGCCCGCAGCAGGCGCTCGGTGGCCCGTGCCTCATCCATTTTCAGGTTGGAGTGAATGGAGGCCACGATAAAGTCGAACGAATCGCGCAGCGTCTCATCGTAGTCGAGGCTGCCATCGCCCAAGATATCGGCCTCAATTCCCTTAAAAATGCGAAACGGTGCCAGCTCGGCATTTAGCTCGTCAATTTCGCGCTGCTGCTGGCGCACGCGCTCGGGGCCCAGGCCGTTGGCATAGTGCGCCGCCTGCGAGTGGTCGCAGATACCGAGGTACTCGTAGCCGGCATCGCGCAGAAAGGTAGCCATCTGGCGCAGCGAGTGGCTGCCGTCGGAGTAGGTGCTGTGGTTGTGCAGCGAGCCGCGCAAGTCGCTGTCTTGCAGCAAAGCCGGAATTTTATGCTCGGCGGCCAGCTCAATTTCGCCCAGCCCTTCCCGTAGCTCAGGCGCTATATATTGCAAGCCTGCTTTTTCGTACAGCGCCTCTTCACTGGCAAAGCGCTCACGCTTAGCCCACTGCCGCAGCGTGTTTGGCTGGCCGGGACCGGCCTGGGGCAGCGCGGTAGTCAGGTGCGCGTCGTTGCCGGTGGCTACAAAAAGCTGATTGATAAAGTCTTCGGGCGCTGTCAGGCGTACCGTTACGCCCACGCCCGAATCGGTAGCCGTGCCGCACCAGGCCCAGGGGCCCGAGCGGCGCACCTCGTGCCGCAGGCCGGGGGCCGCATTGAGCAGCGCGTGGATGGGGGAGGGGTCGGGGGTAGCCACGATAATTTCCACTGTCTCCACAATTTCGAGGGCGCGGCGTACTTCGCCGGCCGCGGCCGCCGCCGTCACGCCCGGCACCTGGCGCAGGTGCTCGAGGAGGGTATTAGCCAGCTCTTCCGCCTGCGAAAAAAGCAGCTTGCCCGCGCTTTGGTCCGTAAATTCGAGGGCGGCCAGCAGGGTTTCCTGGGTTTTGGCCCCAAAGCCTTTAAGCTTGGCTACGAGGCCGGCTTCCGCAGCCTCGCGCAGCTGGTCGGGGCTCTCAATGCCCGCGTCGCGCCACAGCGCCCGCACCTTTTTGGGGCCGATACCTTTGATATTCAGAAGCTCGACTACCCCGGCGGGTGTACTGTCGAGCAGGCGCTGCAGTTCCTCAAACGTGCCCGTGTCGAGCAGCTCCGCTACTTTGGCGGCCTGGGTCTTGCTCAGGCCGGTGCGGTCGGGCAGCCCCGCGCGCTCTATCTCCGACACCGGAAACTCCAGCTGCTCCAGGGCCGTGACAGTGCCCTCGTACGCCCTGATTTTAAATGGGTTTTCGTCGTGCAGCTCCATGAGTTGAGCCGTGAGCCGGAAGGCTTTAATAAGGGCGCGGTTATCCATTGCGAGCTTTGCGGAGTGCGTTGTTCGTTACCCGTTATTCGTTGAGCAGCCCGCTGATAAGCCAGTTGCTGACAACGAACAACTGCCAACAGGCAACGAAAAAAGAGTTACTGAAACCAAAAGTACGGCCCAACCCTGCGGTGGGATGCCCAAAATGCGCGTACTATTGCCCGCTATGTTGTCATTGAAACGTCTGCGGCTGCCAGGCGGCGTGCTGCTGGCCCTGCTGGCCGCCTGCCAGCCCCACCATCCAAGCGGGCTGCCGGGCGGCTCGCTGGCAGCCTTGCAGGGCACCTGGCTGCTGGTGCCCGAAGCCAGCCGGGCCGATACGCTCACGTACCGGCGCAACACGTTTCGCTTTCGTTACCGGCCGGAGGGCCGGCCGGGCTTTAAGCTGGGGCCGGATGGCCGCTTTGTGCGTTACGACGTGGCCCCCGGCGGCGGGCTGCTGGCTCAGGAGGGCACCTGGACCGAAACCACCACCGGCCATCTGCTTATTCACTTGCCCGAGCTGGAGCCCGCCGCGCCCGACTACGAGCTGGAGCTGTTGGCCTATAAGCAGGGGGTGCTGATGCTGCGCCGCCTGAGCGAGCGGCCGGCCATCGAGATTATTCGCCATCCCTGAGCCTTGCCCGCCGGCCCGGCCTGTACCGACCTGTACCGGCTTATACCGACCTTTGTGGGCATGAATCACTGGCTCGTTAAATCCGAACCCGAAGCGTATTCCTGGGCCGATTTTGTGCGCGACGGCGGCACCGACTGGACGGGCGTGCGCAACTACCAGGCCCGCAACAACCTGCAAGCCATGCAGCCCGGCGACCTGGCCCTGTTTTATCACAGCGTGAGCGAAAAGGCCGTGGTAGGGGTGGCCATCGTCCATGCCGCCCACCGGCCCGATACCACCGCCGAGGCCGGCAGCCCCTGGGTGGCGGTGCACCTGCGGCCCCATGTACCCCTGAGCCGCCCCGTATCGTTAGCGGCGCTGAAGGCCGAGCCCCGGCTGGCCCAGCTGGCCCTGCTGCGCCAGTCGCGTTTATCGGTCACGCCCGTGCGGCCCGAAGAGTTTGACCTGGTGCTGGGGCTGAGCGAATAAGCCCGCTTGCTGGAGCTGAAGCAAGCCGGAGAAAAATTAGTTGTCCGGCTCGCTTTACCCTTCTATTCCGCAGCGGCTTGCTTATCTTCGTAAAGGCCCGCCACCAATCTGGCGCGGGGTTGCGTTGCGGAATTAGCTATGAAACACCTCTTCGCTACAGTGCTGAGCTGCTTGCCCTTACTGGTAGCGGCTCAACGGCCGGTGCCGCCCCCGCCCGATGCCCCGGCCCAGCTGGCCCGCACCGAGCTGCTGCTCGACCCGGCCAACGATGAGGTGCAGGTGCAGCCCCTGCCCGCCGATACGGCCGTGGTAGTGCTGATACGCCACGAAGCGCCCGGTATTCGCAAGCAGCCAAGCTACGTGCTGCAGCAATACGGCGCCAACCTGCACCTGCGCCGCGAAACGCCCGTCGAGATACCCGCCGGGTTTGAGGTGCAGCGCCTGTGCGCCGAGCCGGGCATCGCCTACGCCCTGTTTCGCAACCCTGATGTATCGGGCCGCTTGCTGGTAGTAGCCTACGATGCGCACGGCGGGCAGGTGCACGTGCAGCCCTTCGATACCAAGCTCAGCCGCGAGGTAGTGGGCCTTAAGGCCATGGCTGGCCGGCTGCTGGTTAATGTGACGCTTGCCGACCAGCTGCACCAAACCGTGCTGCTGCTCGATGTTGCCAGTGGGCAGTTTCAGTTTTTGCCCGCACTCTACGAGCCCCTTGATACGGAGCTGACCAGCGTAGCCGACCGCCCGGCCGGCCGCGCCGAGTTTGTGCTCAGCCAGAGCAACGGCCGCAAGCAGCGCCTGTTGCTCAAGCGCCTTTCGGCCGAGCAGGGCCAGGTGCTCAACTCCGAAATGGTGCAGACCGAGAGTGAGCGCAGCTTGCTCACGGCCCAGCTTAGCCCGCTCGAAGACACTACTACGCGCCTGCTGGCCGGCACCTACGGCCTGCGCGACCTGCGCTACGCGCAAGGACTATTTGCCACCGACCTTACCAGGCGGGCAACCCCCGCCCCCGACGACCACCCGGCCTTGCGCTTCTACGATTTTAAGCGCTTCCGGCATTTCTTCGATTACCTGGCGCCAAACCACTCGGCGCGGCTACAGGCCCGCGCGGCCCGGCGCGAGGCCCGCAAGGCCAGCCCTTTGCGCTGGCACTATCACCTGCTGCTGCACGAGCTGCTGCCCCAGCCCGACGGCGGCTATACCCTGGTGGCCGAGGTGTATAACCCTCAGTATAGCTATTCGACCTATGGCAACATGATGCTTAACCCGTATAGCCTGCCTGGGCACAACTCCTACAGCCCCTACAATGGCTTCGGGCCCTATAATCGTTATGGCGGGTCGAACCGCTCTTTTACGGGCTTTCGTACGTCGCACGTACTGGTTTGCGGGTTCGATAAGCGTGGCAATCTATTGTGGGATAATAACTTCGTGCTCAGTGACGATGTAGTGCGCTCGGAGCTTGAAGAAGCCGTGCAGGCCCTGGCCCTGGCCGATGGCCATTTGGTACTGGCCTACCTGCTCGACAATGAGCTGCACTATAAGCGCATCAGCCAGAGCGAGCCCAGCGCAAACGACAGCAAGGTAGAGCTGCTCACCTCCACCGGCGCGCCCGAAAAAGTAACCGAAGTGCGCCAGCCTGAGTTGATGCCCTGGGCCAACAATACCTTTGTAGCCAGTGGCTTTCAGCGTATTAAACCCGGGCACGCCTCCGAGCGGCAGGTTTTTTTTCTGCAGCTAGTGCAGTTTTAACGTTGGCCGCCCGCAGGCTTCGGCAAGGGTAGCGCGGCCCAGGCCCAGGATGGAGGCGAGCCTTTGCCGACCTTTGCGGCTGGTTCTGGCTCATTGCTTTGTACTATGTCATCCATCGTTTCCCGGTCTGCCGCTACTATTTCGCCCGGCTTGCTGGCTACCCACACCGGTCATCCGCACGAGGCTGGCCTCGATGAAGCCGGGCGCGGTTGCCTGGCCGGGCCGGTTTTTGCGGCGGCCGTTATCCTGCCGCCCGATTTTAACCCGCCTTTTCTCAACGACTCGAAGCAGCTAACGCCGCGTCGGCGCGAGGTGCTGCGCGAGGCTATCTGCGCCGAGGCGGTAGCCTGGGCAGTGGGCTCGGCTACCATAGAAGAAATAGAAACGCATAATATAGCGCAGGCGAGCTATCTGGCTATGCACCGGGCAGTGGCCGCCCTGCACGTACCAGCTGCGCACCTGCTCGTCGACGGCAACCGGTTTCGGCCCTATCCGGGGGTGGCACATACCTGCGCCGTGGGCGGCGATGGCCGCTACCGCCACATTGCCGCCGCGTCGGTGCTGGCCAAAACCTTTCGCGACGCGCACATGCTGGAGCTGGACAGGGAATTTCCGCACTATGGCTGGGCCCGGAATGCAGGCTATCCTACAGCGGCCCACCGCACGGCGCTGCGTGAGCACGGCCCCACGCGGCACCACCGCATGGGCTTTAGATTATTATAAATATAATATATATTAAAAATATTATCAATATAATATTTATTCGTTATTCTTCATCTTGAGCAAATCGAGAAACAGGCTGAAGCTGTCTACCGTGCCCCCACCCTCGCTGCCAAAGGAGTCGAAGGTGAGCGGCTTGATAATATAGCCGCTGATGCCCAGGTCGCTGGCCCCGATACGGTCTGTATCCAGGTCCGAAGTGGTCATGACGAATACGGTCAGGTCTTTAAACTCAGGGTCGGCCCGTAAAATCTTGAGCATTTCCAGGCCATTGAGCCGCGGCATATTTAAGTCAAGCATCACCAGGCTGGGGCGACTTATTTTGGTTTCGCCATTTTCGCCGCGCAGCAGGTTCAGGGCCTCCCGGCCGTTGCGGGCATGGATTAGCGGTACGGTAATATTCTGCTTGCGAAGCTCCCGCTGTACATTCATGACGTCCATCTGGTCGTCTTCTACAAGTAGGATGCTAGGCGCTGCAGGCGAGGAAAGGGGGGGCATGAGTAGTGAAGAAGGCAGGCTTACCAAAATAGGGGTTCTCTATTAACGGTAAAAAAGACGTGAAGGATGCTTGAATTAGGTAGCCAGCGCCTTTAGCTGGCCAGCGGGTACGGCCTTTATGGTGCCTGAGCTGGGCTTGGCGACGGGTTTTTTAGGCCAGGTAAAGAAGAAGGTAGCGCCCTTTCCCTCGGCCGACTCGACCCAGATGCGGCCGCCCTGCCGCTCCACAATTTTTTTGACGATGGCCAGCCCTACGCCCGTACTTTCAAGGGTGTCGCGCTCGACCAGCGTTTGAAAAATGACGAAAATGCGCTCGTGGTATTCCGGCGCAATGCCGGGGCCATCGTCCTGCACCGAAAAGCGGTAGAAGCTGTCGTTCAGGTCTTCGCAGCCGATGCGCAGCGTGCCGGTTTCGGGATGGTCGTGGTACTTGATAGCGTTGGAAATCAAGTTGGTAAAAACTTGTTGCAGCTGCGTGCGGTTGGTTGGCAGCGTAGGCAGAAAGAAGGGCAGCTCCAGGTGCATACCTTCGGGCAGGCCCACCGTGTCGGTAATTTCGCGGAGCAGCTGCCGCACAAATACGGCCTCGTTGGCTTCGGCCACCCGGCCCACCCGCGCCAGGTCCAGAATGCCCGTAATGAGGTTTTCCATGCGGTGAACCCGCTGGCGCATCAACCCCAGAAACTCTTGGATGTGGGGCGGCAGGGTGTCTTTGCCCATGTCTTCCTCAATCCAGCGCGAGGCGCTTTCAATGCCGCGCAGCGGCGCCTTCAGGTCATGCGATACTACGTAGGCAAACTGGTCCAGCTCCTGGTTGCGGCCCTCGAGCTGGCTGATGTTCTGGTCGATAGTCCGGGCCATGGTATTGAGCGCCGCCGTCAGTTCGCTCACTTCATCATGTTCATTATCTAGCAGCTGCATCTTGTAGTCGCCATCGGCCAGGTGGCGGGCCATCTTTATCATGCTGCGCAGGCGGCGCGAGAGCAGGCGGACCAGGTACACGGCCCAAAGCAGGCCAAATACCAGCGCCAGGCCCGTTATCAGGCCCGACAGTTGCTGGGCGCGGGCGATGCTGCTGGCCAGGCGCTGGCGCTGCTGCTGGCGGCCGGCGTTCTCCGTGGCGTCGAAGTTGGCCATCTGAAAGCGGATAGCGTCCATTATCTGCTTGCCCGACATCCCCGCGACCAGGCTGCCGTGGGGCATTTCCATCAGGCCGGTTAGCTGCGCATTGCGGTTGTGCACGGCGCGCTTCTCGCTTATCATCAGGTGCGTATACTCCGACCACTGCCGAAACAGGTGCTCAGTTGTGTCGAGGCGGGCGCGCTGCTGGGGCTCGTCGGCCAGCTCCTGGCGCAGGGTGTTGAAGCGGTGCAGCAGGTCGCGCTCGCCCGAGTAATAGGGCTGCAGCATCTGCTCATTGCCCAGCAGCAGGTAGCCCCGAAAGCCGGTTTCCATGTCGATGATGCTCCGTAGCAGCGTAGTGCCATCGGCAGAAGTGCGCTGCGAGGCTTCCATGCGCTGCGAATTGCGCAATACCTGCTCGGCCAGGCGATAGTTGACAATTACCACGGCGGCAAATAAGCCCAGCAGCAGTAAGAAGCCGGCAAACAGTTTGGTGGTAAGGTTACTCTTCATGGCTTTCGGGCCTGCTATTGGGCCCCGGCAGTACGCAGTTTGGCTTCTATAGTTTGGAGCAGCGTGGTAAGGGCATCGGCCAGCGCCTGCACCTCGCCAAAGCCAGCTAGTGCCTCTTCTCCCCGATTAGCCAAGCGCAGGTCCATGAGGCGGTTAGCCTGCTTATGGATGAGCCGGTGCTGCCGGTCGAGCTCGCTCATTTCGGGCAGGTGATGGTAAGCTCCCTCGCGGCGCTCCTTTATCCAAACGCCCAGCCCGCACTGCTCGGGGTCGCGCAAGGGGCCTTCTTCCGTACCATTGCCATGCAGGAAAGAGCGGAGGCGCGCCTTAAAAGAGAAATGCTTAATTAAAGCGGACTCAAAATCCTGTTTGATAGCTTCGGGCGACATGGCGCAAAGGTAGGCAGCCGGCCGGGGTATTGCCTTAGTACGAAGTAGCTTTGCAAGTGCTCAGCCCGGCTGGGTAACTGCTCTGCCCACCCTCGCATTCTTTATGGAAGATACTTCACTTAAAACCGTTGCGTTGCACGCCACCCACCAGCAGCTGGGGGCCAAAATTGTTCCGTTTGCCGGCTACGCCATGCCCGTGCGCTATTCCTCCGACCTGGAAGAGCACCACACGGTGCGCCGGGCGGTAGGCATTTTCGACGTGTCGCATATGGGCGAGTTTCGGGTGCGCGGCCCGCAGGCGCTCGACCTTATTCAGCGCACTACCTCCAACGATGCCAGTAAGCTGCAGCCCGGCAAGGCCCAATACTCGTGCCTGCCCAATGCCGCAGGCGGCATCGTGGATGACCTGCTGGTGTACATGATGGGCGACGAAGACTATTTCCTGGTAGTCAATGCTTCCAATATTGATAAGGACTGGAGCTGGCTGCAACAGCACAACACGAATGGTGCCGAGCTGGAGAATGTCTCCGACCAGCTGAGCCTCTTTGCGGTGCAGGGCCCGAAGGCCGCCGAGGCACTGCGCGCCCTAACGGAAGTCGACCTGACGGCCATTCCGTACTACAGCTTTGTAAAAGGGACGTTTGCCGGCGCCCCCGACGTTATTATATCGGCCACGGGCTATACTGGCGCGGGCGGCTTCGAGCTCTACATTCCCAACGAGTATGCTTCCAGCGTGTGGGATAAGATAATGGAAGCCGGTAAGCCATTCGGTATCAAGCCCATCGGGCTGGGCGCGCGCGATACGCTGCGCCTCGAAATGGGTTTTTGCCTCTACGGCAACGACATCGACGACACCACGTCGCCCCTCGAAGCGGGCCTGGGCTGGATTACCAAGTTTACCAAAGACTTTACCAACAGTGAAGCCCTCAAGGCCCAGAAAGCCGCCGGCGTACAGCGCAAGCTCGTGGGCTTTGTGATGGATGGCCCCGGTGGCCT
The DNA here is from genome assembly GCF_008728635.1 of Hymenobacter baengnokdamensis. Lineage (NCBI taxonomy): Bacteria > Pseudomonadati > Bacteroidota > Cytophagia > Cytophagales > Hymenobacteraceae > Hymenobacter > Hymenobacter baengnokdamensis. The sequence continues at coordinate 1,658,969 of NZ_CP044285.1, forward strand.
GCCCCGCAGCCACTACCCGCTGGTAGCGGCCAGCGGCGAAGCCATTGGGGAAGTTACGAGCGGCGGGCAGTCGCCCAGCCTCAGCAAAGGCATTGGCCTGGGCTACGTCAAAACCGAGCTGGCCGCGCCGGGTACGCAAATCTTCGTGCAGGTGCGCGGCAAAAACCTGCCTGCCACGGTGCATAAGCTGCCGCTGGTGCCCGGTACGGAGGAGGTATAACACTTCAACAAATTCACCACCTTCTATTATTGCGCGCAACGCGAAGCAATCGCATCAGAACGAGCCGTACGGGTGTCGTTCCGGTGCGATTGCTTCGCGTTGCGCGCAATGGCGGACGGCTGGATTATCAAACTGCCCTTTGATTGTATGAAACTCGACGTTTGCTTTTCGCCCGACCTGCTGCCGCTCTACGACCTGCGCGGCAAGGTGGCCGTTATCGTGGATGTGCTGCGGGCTACCAGCACCATCGTGACGGCGCTGGCCCAGGGCGTGACCGAGGTTTACCCGACCGCCACGCTCGATGAGTGCGCGGCGCTGGGCCGCGAGCAGGGCTGCATTACGGCTGCTGAGCGCGATGGGGTCGCCGCCGCCGGCTTCGATTTGGGCAATTCGCCCTTTGGCTTTCTAGATGGCAAACTGGCGGTGCAGGGTCGCGCCCTGGCCATCAGCACTACCAACGGCACGCAGGCCCTGCGCCGCTCGCTGGCGGCCCAGGCCATCGTGTGCGGCGCGTTTCTCAACCTAAGCGCCGTGGCCGACTTTGCCGTAGCGCAGGGGCGCGACGTGCTGGTAGTGTGCGCCGGCTGGAAAGGGCAGTTCTGCCTCGAAGACAGCCTCTTCGGCGGCGCGCTAGCCGAGCGCCTGGCTACGTTTGGCTTCGATATTGCCTCGTCTGATGCGGCGCTGGCCGCCCTGCATCTGTGGCAGGACGCCAGGCCCACCTGGCCCCACTACTTACTGCAATCGGCCGCCGTGCGCCGCCTCAACGCGCTCGAAGCCCACGATGACTTCACGTTTTGCATGAATGTCGATACCCACCCCGAGATATTGCCGCTGTGGCGGGGCGATAGGCTGGTGCGGGGGTAGCCGGGCGGCGCCATTAAGCCTGTCCGCGCCGCTCGCATTATTTTGGGCTACTCAGCACCTCGATACTTACCGTGTCGAAAAAAGTATTGTAGCCATTGTCATAGTCCATATGGAAATAGTGCGGGTATTTGCCCGATATGACGCCGATGCCGGGCTTGAATTTAAGGTCCACCGCGCCAAAATATACAATCTGAGGCTCTACGTCGAATATTTTGAGTGGAATAGACCAGAACGTGTAAATCTGCTGCTCCTTACTGCTCAGCACCAGTTTGCATCCGGCTACCTGCCAGGCTACGGATGGCTGGTCGGCGGGCTTGGGAAAGGTGAGCACGAGGCGTTTTTGCAGCGCCGCGAGGTCGGCTGGCGCAAAGGGCTGGGCCCCGCAGTTGAGGGTAACGTTGTCGGCAGTGCCAGGAAACCAGACGGGCTGCCGGCGCACCAGAAAATATTCCGTCAGTACTTGATTGGAGGTAGTATAGTAGCGACCGCCGCGTTTGATAATGGGCTGCCAGCCCAGATGACGCGTCAGCAGGTTTACAACTGGCAACTGCCGTTTGTAGGCCAGTAGTTTCTCCACGCCATTCTGGAGCACCGTTTCCAAGGACACCCTGGCCCGGCTGTTCAGCGTGTCGATATCTATCGCGACCCATGTCACCTGGCCAGTCTGCTCGTCGGGCAGTACGGCCAGGGTTACTAATAGCTTATCGCTGTAATAATAGCCGTTTGTCCTAATGGTTGCAGCATCATCGTAATGAGGCAGGAAATAAGTGCTGTCGGCCAGTATATTAACGATGTCCACCTGCTCAGGCTTGCCCAGCCGCGTGCGCTGCGTGCGAACGTAGGTAATGCGGTTTTTGGCTGATTCGAGTAGGATGTAGGATTTAGGCATAACCAACTGCTGGCCAAACGCTTCCTTAGCCGGGCCAGCCAAGCTGATGAAGCAAAACAAAAGCAGTGCTGCTCTGATAAGTAAATTCATAATAAAAGACGAGCTAAAAAATTATACCTACGGACATGCTTGGCTGCCCTGCGCCTTAATGATAAGGCCATTGCTGGGATTTGGGTAAGATGTGTTGTGCTGCTCTGCCTGCGTTTCTCTATCGATTAAGTCTTTGCGGGTAGGCGAAAAGCTTTGGTAGGTAGTGGTTCCCTGCAGGCCGCCCCAAAACAGGTCTTCTGCCAATTGATGGTCTAATAGAATGCCCTGGCTGGCAGCGTAGGCTTGCAAGGCATCAGCCATCTGACTGATAATAGAACTCATAAGGTCATGCTGCTCCGCCTCTTTTAAATCCATCGACCCTACATACCTGTCAAGCAAGTCGTCTATTGTCGCATTCGAGTCCAGATTTTTACCCTGCCCCCACTTTTCCAGGTAGGCGTGGAGAGACTCGTGAATTAACGTTCTGGCTACAGCAAGATTAGTTGCTTGCGAAGTAAAGGTCAGGTCAACAGTAGTAGTAAATTGAGGCGGGTTACTATTTGCGCTTTCCGTCCGTGCGTTTATGCTTCCTGCTGGATACTTAGGGTCAACAGGAATATTGCCACTCGTAATCGTCCAGGTGATAGCTATATTGTTCCCTAACAGGGAAAAAATGCCCGCTATGTCATTGCCTTTCAACCCCTGCAGAGCCGCAAGGATGGGTTGAATACAAGGTTAAGGCCATCACTTACGATAGTCGTAATTGCCGTCGGTGCACTGCCGCCAGGCAATGGCCCCTGAGGCCCGCTGCCGGGGTCATTAGGGCTGTTGCCGCCGTTGCCGGGAGTGCCGCCGTAGTCGCCGGGGCCACCTGACCTCACTACTTGTTACAGTCGGCCGCCGTGCGCGGCCTCAACGCGCTCGAAGCCCACGACGACTTCACTTTTTGCATGAACGTCGATACCCACCCCGAGATTCTGCCGCTGTGGCGAGGGGATAGTTTGGTGCGGGGGTAAGAGAATTATTTACGCGCTATAGTCTAAGTATGAGCGCTGCTCAGTTAGGATAACTAAACGTGGCTAACTTGCAGAGTTATTAGCTGACGCTAGGAGCAAAATTGTCGCTGCAAACATACACGCGGATAAAACCCATGCGAACTAGTATAGGTCTTTCATAAGAAATGATATTAATAAAAAATCCTAGTGCATTCATCTTTAACTATTTACTACCATAGCTTATTGTTAAAAATAATAACTTTCATGAATAATTATTCAATATTAAAGTATTATAATTTAAATATTATACTTATTGATGATTTTATATAATAATGAGCATTATCAACTTGGTTATATTTTTTGTATAGAGATTAAATCAAAAAATATATTATGCATGTCGTTGCTATCAAGCCCGAAATATTGAGAGTATTTCCCGCTTATTAGGCCAATCTCAGGTTGGAATTTTAGTTCTCCTGCTCCAAAAGAAGCAATATTTGCATCAAAAATTTTAGGTGGCAGTGACCAAAAAGTATAAATGTTGTTCTCTACTTTTTGCAGCAATAACTTTGTCGTAAGCTCTCCACGAAGCCGCGGTACTTCCTGCCCTTTCAGTATCGAATCTGTTATGCGCATTGATTCAGCGGCGTAATCGGCAGGTGTAAAGGGGTGAGCTAAGCAGTTAATTGTTGCATTATCACCGCTAGTTGGATACCAGGTAGGCATATTGCGCAATAAGAAATATTCTGTTAGCACTGTCTGGTTCGTAGTGAAATACTGATTACCTTTTTTAATTACAGGGCGCAAATCCAAACGCCTTCGAGACCAGTCAATAGCTGGCCCGCCCAGTGCCTCATAATTAAACAGCCGGGTATAACAGTCATCAGCTATGTCGCGCCAGGCAACTTGCCTTGATGCTGGAACAGAGTCGGGGCTAAATGGTACCCACGTTACATTCCCAGTGCGTAAATCAGGTAAAACCGCAAAGCAAATAAGTAGCTGGTCATGTGTAAATAATCCTGTGTCACCTATGTCTTTAGTGTCAACCAGCTTATTTCTGACGAAGTCGTTTGGAAGTATAATGTTTATTAGGTCTACGTATTGGGTGGTATTCAGTGCATTTCGTTTCGTTTTTACAAGAGTTGCTTTTAATTCCTGGGCGGGAATTGTTACGTACACATTAGCAAGGAATAAATGCAGCGGCTGCGTCTTAGACTGCGCAAGGTGTTGCGCGTTGCTAATGCCAATATTTAGCATCAGTAAATAAAAAATAAATGACTTTTTCATCTTAGTTACATGCTTTACTGCCTTTGGCCGAAGCTTGACTATAAGTCTCCGCAGCATTTGCGGAAGCTATAACTGACTTTTGGTCATCAGAGAGAGTATTGTAAGCTGCTGTTTCGGTCAGACCCGCCCAAAATAAGTTTTGAGCATAATTTAAATCAAGGTTAGGGAATTTAGCTTGTAATGCAAGTGCCATTTGGTTGATAATATTAGCCATTGCGTCATGTTGAGCGGCGATGTCGTTGGGACTCAGGCTTCCTAAGTATCCATCTACTAATTGAGCCATTGTCGTATTAGCATTCATCCCCTGCGAATATCCCCACTGTATAAGATATGCATGTAATGATTCATGAATCAATGTTCTTCCTACTGCAACATCAGTAGCATTGTTTACGAAAGTTGTGTTAAGAGTAGTGCTTAAGTAGTCAGAAGGCATCCCATCCCATTGGCTAGTTAAAGCATTCACTTGTCTGCCATTCGTGTCATTTGGGATGTAAGCATTTTGTATATTCCAAATGATTGATGACTTCGTGAAGAAATTAAAAAGCCTACCTATATCATTTCCATTCGCTCCTTGCAATGAAGACAGAATGGTTTGGGCACAGGGCTTTAAATTAGTGCTTATTATAGTGTTAGTTGAGTTAGGTGCACTGCCGCCAGGCAATGGCCCCTGAGGCCCGCTACCAGGGTCATTAGGGCTGTTGCCGCCGTTGCCGGGAGTGCCGCCGTAGTCACCGGGGCCAGTAGGGGAGCCATCGCCACTGTTATAGCCGCCGCTATCATCGGAGAGCCCACATCCAGCCGAAGAGCCTAAGTACTCGCCCGTGATTGAATTGTAATAGAGCAGGCAACTGTTTGCCTTGCCTGGTTGGCTAAGTCAATGCCTCCCAATTTATGCGCTTAATTAAACTCAGTAGCCCCTTACTTAATGGATATAATCTCGCGGACCATCCGATTGTTTCCGACTCCATTGCATATGAAACAGACACACGATTGAGTCTCCCTGCTGAATGCGTAATGTTTGAGTACAAAAAGCATAGGTAAAAGCCTTTGCCACTACTTCATGCTTTCCCGACCTTACCTCTGTATAAGTACGCCCCTTTTTATCAGTTCGCACGACTACGCCATCAATTACTAATGCGCCTACGCTCAGCGGTTTTCGGGAGGCGCTGTCCTGTAGAACACCTACTATACAAGGTAAAATACTTTTCTTCCTATGATAGACCATTTTCTCGCACTGGCAGGGCGGGGTGTGGCGGAAGCCGAAGCTGGAAAGTGCGCAGACAGCGACGGCAAGAGAGGAAAATGGTATAGCTCTCATAGTATAACTTAACAACCACTCGGTTTAAGGCCCAAGGCATTCACACCACCTAATTCCTGATTGATAGCGGCAGCGATACGAGTTTTTTCTTGCTGTGAGAGGGCTTGGTAAGCGGAAGTCCTTCCCAACCCATTCCACGCCAAATCCTGGCAATACTGCAAACTAACATTGTAGCCTAATTGGGTACCGTATATATAAAGGACTTGGCCGATATCGTTTTTAAAGCTCGTTACTATTTGATTGTGCTGCGTGTTATTCTGCCCTGAAGGAGATTGGTAGATGAATGCATCTATCAAGTCTGGGTACTCCATGCCAAATTTAGTCGGGTCGTTTGAATAATAGGCAACTAGATAGGCGTGTACCGACTCGTGCATCATCGTTGCCATAACACTTAAATCAGTCGCGTTTTGTAACTGTTGAGCATCGAAGGTCGTTGTAACGGTATTATTTGGATAAGAAGAAATGGTGCTACCGAGCCAGCCAGGCGGGAGAGTGCCAACGTTAAGTTGCCAATTATCAGTTAAACTATTGAAATAAGTAATTGGTAGAAAAACGGAGTTAGTGCCATTGATAGATGTTTGACTGCTATATAATAAAATGGCACCCTTTAATGAATTATATGATTGAGTAAGGCATGGTGTTAAGTTATTGATAACTGCTAAGCTGTTTGTAGGGCTGTTCGGTGGCCCCTGAGGCCCACTACCAGGGTCATTAGGGCTGTTGCCGCCGTTGCCGGGAGTGCCGCCGTAGTCACCGGGGCCAGTAGGGGAGCCATCGCCACTGTTATAGCCGCCGCTATCATCGGAGAGCCCACATCCAGCCGAAGAGCCTAAGTACTCGCCCGTAATAGCGTTGTAATAGAACATACAGCTATTTACTTTATTAGTACTTGCTCTTTTCTGCTTATCGGTTGCAGCGGTAGAAGCTTTAGCAGTACTAACCTCCACCCCTTGAAACCATAGCTTAACCTGGCCCGGCAGTAGGGCTCCATCACTAAACCTGCGTCCATTTAGATAGTGATAACCAGCCGAATAGAGTAAAAATATTCCAGCTGCGTGAGTGGGAATAGCCAAAGATGGCTGTTGATAGCCGTGGTAGAGGCTGGTAAGTAAGGCCAGCGTATCGACCGGCATACCAGCTGGCTTCAATAGAAGCTCGGCAATGCTACCATGCAGAGCTTGGTCAGGCGTTCGGGCTATAAATAGGTAGCGAAAGCCTTGCCAGGGATTACCAGTGAAGGCTCCGGGGTCATTGGCCATTGGCACAACTAGCAGCGGAGTAGTCTGCGTCCCAATGCTTACTGCTTTTGTCCAAAGCAGACGCGTGCTTTTAGGGATTGCTGTTGGATAAGTACTTTGGTACCATGCCTGTGCCTCTACGATAGTCAGCCCGAGCGTTGAGGCCGCCGGGTTTGGCTCAATGTGTTGTTGAGAGCAGGAGGCCAGTATAGCCACCAAAAAACTTGCTAAAATTCTTGCGAGAGAAGTAGAATGTATTCGCATCTGCTTGTGCTTAGAGACTGTAGGCTATCCAAGTGCAAACATATAAATAATTGACCAAGAATGTTAAAAATTATACTGGAGTTAGATGCTATTTAGTAAGTGTGTGGAGTCGGGCGGCTGATAGCAGCTACGCGTGTTATAGCCCGTAATTATATTAGCTGTTCGCTGGCGCAAACTCCGTCACGGCCTCGCCCAGGTCCAGCACTTCCAGGCCCGGCAGCGCCGCCTGAATGATGCTGGCCCCGGCCGCCGAGCGGTAGCCGCCGGCGCAGTGCACCAGCACAGGCTTATCGGTCGGAATCTCCCTTATGCGCTCGCGCAGCTCGGGTAGCGGAATGAGCAGGGCGCTGGGGAAGAGCTTGCCGTGCGCCTCGGTGCGGTTGCGAATATCGACAATAGTGAATGTTTCGGGGTGCTGGCGCACAGCCGCAACCTCGACGGTGGGGCTGGTGGCGGGCTGCACGCTGGGCGCCAGCAGGGCGCCCTTAATATTGCCTTCGTAGCCGATTTTAGCCGTCTTCCGAATCACCGCGTCGAGCTGAATCTGGGTATCGGCCAGCAGGTAGAACTTTTCCTGGGGGCCAACGATGGAGCCCAGCCAGGTTTCGAACTTGCCGCCATCCTGCAGGTTGATGGCGCCGGGCAGGTGGCCGGCGCGAAATTTGGCGGCCGGCCGGGTGTCAATCACTAATACGCCGGGCTGGAGCGCCGCGTGAGGATTGAGGCGTGGCACGGCCCGCACGCTGTCTTCAAAATTGGGGGCGCCTAGTTTGTTAAGCTGCACGCCGTGGCCGAAATATTTGGGCACAAAGGGCTGGTCGGCCAGCAGCACCTTCACAAACTCCTGCTCCGACATGGGTTGCAGCGCGTAGTTGGTAGCCAGCTCCTTGCCAATGGTACTGTCGAGGTCGGGGCTGGTGGCTTTGCCGCAGAGCGAACCGGGGCCGTGGGCCGGGTACACGCGCGTAGTGGGCGGCAGGGCCATCAGCTTCTGGCGGGTGCTGCGGTAGAGCTGGGCCGCCAGGGCCTCGCGGGCATGGCCGCCCACGGCCTCGTTCTCGCGCAGGTCGGGCCGGCCCACGTCGCCCACAAACAGCGTGTCGCCGGTAAACACGGCGCGGGTTTGGGCCAGCTCGTCGATAAGCAGCACGCTGATGCTGTCGGGCGAGTGGCCGGGGGTATTAATGGCGTGCAGCTCCACGTTGCCCAGCCGGAGGCGGTCGCCGTCGTCAAAATTTTTGTGCAGGTAGCGGGCCCCCGTGAGCTTGCTGCAATAAATGGTAGCGTCGGTTTCCTGGGCTATTTCCAGGTGGCTGCTCACGAAGTCGGCGTGGGGGTGCGTCTCAATCACGGCCACAATCTCGGCCTCGTGCTCGTCGGCAAAATCGTAGTAGGGCTGCGGGTCGCGGCCGGGGTCGATAACGGCAACCTGCCGGCCGCAGCGAATGGCGTAGGAGGCGTGGGCCAGTCCTTTATCGTAAAACTGTTGAATTTGCACCGCGGGGGTGCTACTACTGGGAAGCGGCATGGGGTGGAGTGGCAGCTGTTGAGCTAAAGGCCTGATTATCGGGCTGCCGGGGTAGGTGTCAGGGTCAAATATAAACAAGCCGGCCTAACATTGCTGCGCTGGCGGCGGCGGTCCGCCGGGCATCGGGCACGAAAAAACCCCGGCCGTCGGACCGGGGTTTTGCCAAGGAAAAGGACGCGGAAAACTAGCTTTTGGCTTTGCTGCCGGGCTCGCCTTTCTCTTTATGCTGATGCTCCTGGCGCATGGCTTGCAGCTTGCCAAACTGCTCGGCACTGAGCACGCCTTGCAGCTGGGTCTGGTACCTGGCCTGGCCGGCTTCCATTGCCTGGTGCATGGCCTGGCGCTGGGCTTCGGCCGGGTACTTTGCCCGGATGGTAGCAGCTTCCTGCGCCTGGCTCAGCAGTATCTGATGTACTTTGGCTTGCTGGTCGGCACTGAGACTGAGCTTTTTGGTGAGCATAGCCGTGCGATGGTCGGCCCGCTGCTCGGGCGTTTTATGACGCTTGCCGTGGTGTGCTGTAACTGCGGTAGTAGCGGTAGCAGGCGTAGTTTGAGCAAAGCTGGCGGTAGCAAAGGCCATAGAAGCCAGCAGAAGCAGGGACTTTTTCATAAGGATAACAAATTTTTTAAGCAGAAAAAAGAAGAGAAAAGCAGGAAGCGCGGCCGCGCTGGCTCCGGATGCCTGGTCGTTTGCAAGGAGTAAGCCAAAAGAACCACAAGCCCAAAAAAGCCCTCTCCACGCCGATGGAAAGGGCTTTTTTGCCGACCAACAAACTATTACCGGCCTACCTGGCTGGTACTGTGCAGCTGCCCGATGCGGGCGGCCTTGTACTGCTGGTAGCGCACATACTGCGCGGGCGTGAGCACTCCGCGAATCAGCTCGTCTGATTTGGCGCGGTCGAAGGCCATGGCGGTGCGCAGGGCCGCGGGGTCGTCGTGGTGGGCGGTCAGGTCGGCATCCAGGTGCTGGCGGGTCAGCAGCAGCACCTGGCGCAGCCGGGCGTGCTGCTCGGGCGAGAGGCCCAGCTCCTGCGCTAGGCGTTGGGCCTGGCTGGCCACGGCCGCCTGCACGGCCGGCGTAGGCTGGGCCTGGGTGCTGGCCACTACCAAGCTAAAGAGAGCGGTAAGAATAAGGTTATTTTTCATAACAGCTTCAAGAAAAGCAATTCGGTAAAAGTAGGTTCCCCGGCCTTGGGCGGCGGGCAAAACGGGGGCGCCGCGCCGCCAGGCGGGGGCTACCCGGCCGGGTAGCCCCCGCCTGGCCAAACCCAGGCGGAGGCTGGTCGCGAAGTTTAGCGTATTTTCGGCCCGGCTGATTATCGCTCGGCCCTTCTTAAACGTGAAAAAATAGTTACTATTACCTCCCCCACCCGTTCTTTTACCTCCTTTTGCATGGCTAGTATTTTTGCCAAAAAACCGCTCGCCCAACTTCTGGGTGAAGCTAACTCGACCGGCCACGGTGCCCTGAAGCGCACGCTGGGAGCCGGTAACCTCGTGGCCCTGGGCGTGGGTGCTATTATCGGGGCCGGCCTGTTTGTGCGCACCGCCGCCGCCGCCGCGCAGGCCTCGGGGCCGGGCGTGACGTTGGCTTTCGTGCTGGCGGCCTTCGGCTGCGTGTTTGCGGGTCTCTGCTACGCCGAGTTTGCGGCCATGATTCCCATCGCCGGCTCGGCCTACACCTATGCCTACACCACCATGGGCGAGTTTGTGGCCTGGATTATCGGCTGGGCGCTGATTATGGAATACGCGCTGGGCGCGGCCACCGTCAGCATTGCCTGGAGCGAATACCTAAACAAGCTACTGGAGGTCTTTCATACCAGTATACCGTATAATCTGAGCCATTCGCCCTTCGAGCACGCCGTCATCAACGGCGTGTCGGAGCAAGGCTTTATCAACCTGCCGGCTCTGCTCATCATTGTGGCCCTGAGTTTGCTGCTGGTGAAAGGCACCCAGGAGTCGGCCCTGTTCAACGCTATTGTGGTGGTGCTGAAGGTGCTCATCGTTATCATTTTTATTGCCGTAGGCTGGCAGTTTATCAACCCCGCCAACCACACGCCTTATCTCATTCCGGACCACGCCGTAGTGAAAAATGCGGCTGGCGAAGTGGTGCGCACCTACGATGGCTTGTTTAAGCACGGCTGGGGCGGCATTATCGGCGGCGCCGGCATTGTATTCTTCGCCTTTATCGGGTTCGACGCCGTGAGCACGGCCGCGCAAGAGGCACGCAACCCCAAGCGCGATATGCCCATCGGTATTCTAGGCTCGCTAGCCATCTGCACAGTGCTCTACATCCTGTTTGGGCACGTGCTGACGGGGGTGGCCAACTGGCGCGAGTTTGCCGACCCGGCCCTGGGCGGCGAGGCCAGCGTAGCTTATGCTATCCGGGCGCACATGCCCGGCTATGGCTGGCTGGCTACGGCCGTCACGCTAGGTATCCTACTAGGCTTCACCTCGGTTATCCTGGTTATGCTGATGGGCCAGAGCCGGGTTTTCTTTTCCATGGCCAAGGACGGCCTCATGCCCAAAGCCTTCTCCGAACTGCACCCTCGCTTCAGCACCCCGTATAAATCAAATCTCATGCTGATGGTCTTTGTGGGGCTGTTTGCAGCCTTCGTGCCGGGCTCGTTGGCCGGCGACCTCACCTCGTTTGGCACGCTGCTCGCCTTCGTGCTCGTGAGCCTTGGCGTATGGATTATGCGTAAGTCTGACCCCGACCAGCCGCGTCCGTTCCGCTCGCCGCTTTCCACGCCCAGCTTCCCGCTGGTGCCCATCATGGGCGCTATCGTGTGTACGCTGCTGATTGTGGGCCTCGACTCGTTTACGCTGCAAGTAGCTTTTGGCTGGATGCTGCTCGGCTTTATAGTGTATTTCCTATATGGTAAGCGCAACTCAATGCTTCAAAAAGGTATCGTAGTAGTACCTACGGAGATGGACGAGGAAGCTTTTATCAAGCCTGACCCCAACAACCGGTAGTTTTTAAGCGTCGACTATCCTAAAAGCCCCGCCGGCAGTAACGCCGGCGGGGTTTTTGCTTTCCGGCGGAAGCCAGAACTGAATCAGCCGGCCGTCGTTACCTCGCTCCGGAGCTTAAGGACCCGGTCGCCATTTTGCTGCACGATAAGCAGGGCCGGATTATCGGCCGAGCCGGCGCGGTGGATGTCGCTGCCCTTTAGCTTACGCGTAATGGGCTCTTTGTGAACAGATTCAATTTTGCCGGTTGCGGTGCCGGTGCCGTATTTCCAGCTAACTTGGGTGCCTTTGCGCATACGTGAAGCGAAGTTAAAATAGTGTCTTTTTAACGCTGCCGGCGGTCAGAAGATTCGGACCACGCGGGTTTATTGGGGTAGCGGCACCAGGATGGCCCTGGCGGCCGGCGGGGTTTTTACGTAAGCAAACGGCTCGTAAAAAAGCATTAGCGCTTATTGCCCGACCTTTGCCGCATGGTTAGAGTACTTTTCCTGTGTCTGCTGGCACTTTCAGCCGTTGCCCAAACCCCCCTCTCGCCCGACAACCGGGCGCTGTACGGCATCATCAACCGCAGTAGCGGGCGCTGCCTCGATGTGGCGCGGGCTGCCACCACGAGCGGGGCGGCGGCCGTGCAGTGGGAGTTTACCCACGCGCCCAGCCAGCAGTGGCACCTGGTTAGTATTCGGGAAGGCGGTGAATATTACCGCCTCGAAGCCAAGCACAGCGGCCAGTGCCTGACGCTGGAAGTAAACGCCACGGCGCCGAGCGGGGCCAATACGCCGCTGGTGCAGCGGCCCTTTACGGGGGGGCTGGGCCAGCAGTGGCGGCTGGTGCCCACCGGCCCCCCCGGCTCTTTTCAGCTCGAAAACCGGCTCGATGGGCGGGTAGCCACGCTGGCTACCAACGACAAATTCAATAATACGGCTATTGTGGCGGCGCGTGGGCTGGGGAGGGTTAGTCAGCAGTGGCGCTTGTTTCAGCTGCAGCTAAAGCTGGCTGCCGGCCCGCCCTACTTTGCCGCGCCTGAGCCGCTGACTGCCCTTAGCTCACCTGCCGGCAACGAGCTGCAGCCGGTGCCGGCTCCCGATGGCAAAACGCTATACTTCACGCGCACCCGCTTTGCCGGCAACGTGGAGGGCGTGGCCGAGAGCGGTGATATCTGGTTGAGCCAGAGCGCCGACCAGGGTCGCACCTGGGCAGCCCCCACCCACCTCGACAGCCCGCCCGGCCTGAATACGGCCCAGAACAATGCCGTGCAGGCCGTAGTAGGCGCGGCTGGTAGCCCGGTGCTGCTGCTGCGCGGGGCTTATGACGGCGCTGGCTTTCACGATGAGGGAACCTCGCGGGTGGCGGTGGCGGGTACTGCCCGGCCCGTGCCGCTACGCATTGCGGGGTATTCGTCGAGCAGCCCAGCCACTGGCTTTTATATGACGCCGGATGAGAAAATTCTGCTGCTGTCGCTGGAGCGGGAAGACTCGCAGGGGGCCAACGACCTGTACCTCAGCCGGCCCGATGGGGCCGGCGGCTATACCACGCCCCAGAGCCTGGGCGCAGTAGTAAACTCGCCGGGCTATGAGTTCGCGCCCTGGCTATCGGCCGATGGCAAGGCCCTCTACTTCAGCTCGTATGGCCACCAGGGCTATGGCTCGGCCGATATATTCGTGAGCCAGCGCCTCGATGAGAGCTGGACGAAGTGGAGCCAGCCCGAAAACCTGGGTCCTCGCTTCAACGGGCCGGGCTACGACGCCTTTTTTGCCCTGGGGCCCGATGGCACGGCGTACTATGCCAGCACCGGCGCCCGCGATACCTCACCCAAAAAGCTATTTCGTACTCCGCCGGGCCCGCCGCCGGTCATAGACTCCACGGCCATCATCGCCGCCGCGGCCGACCCCATGAGCCAGCCGCGCGCCATGCTTACGGGCCGGGTGCTGGATGCCCGCACCAGCCAGCCGCTGGCCGGCGGGGCCGAAGTGCAGGCCCTGATGATACGCGGGCCGATTGATTTCCGCAGCACGGCCCACGCCGACCAGGTAGGCTTCCAGATGTCGCTGGCCCCCGGTCGCTACCGCCTCACTACTACCGCCGGCCTGCTTACGCGTGTCGATACCCTTACGGTGCGGGCGGGCGAGTCGCGCCGCTACGAGCCGCGCCTGACGCCCGCCACCGTAGGCTCGCGCCTCGACCTGCCCGACCTGCTGTTTGTGCAAAGCCAGGCCAAGATGCTGGGCTCGTCGTACGCGACGCTCAACCGGCTGGCCGAGTCGCTGAAGGATAATCCGCAGCTGGAGATTCGCCTGGAAGGCCATACCTCAAATGAACCGCCCGCCGATAAAAATCAGGTGCTCAGCGAGCAGCGCGTAGCCGAGGTGAAACGCTACCTGGTCAGCAAGGGCGTGGCCGCCAGCCGTATCACTACCGTTGGCTACGGTGGCTCGCGGCCCAAGTTCTCCAACGACCGCGAGGAAACCCGCAAGCTCAATCGCCGGGTGGAGCTGGTTATAACCAAGTAATAATCAGGGCAGTATAAACTAGTCAGGCTTCGTAACCCGCGCGCGTTACTACACGTTGAAAACGTAGCTGGCAGGCTGCTGGCTACCTAGGCAGGCCGGGCGGGTAACTATTGCGCACCGCCGCCAAGTCGGGCCGGGCTACCGGTTTTTGGCGCTGTGTTGGTGGCGGGCGGGCCGGCCTGAGTAGCTTTACAATTCGTTTTGCTTCATACTTATGCCCCCCGCGCTCAGGAAAAACTTTATTTCGAAAACCAAGCTGGGCAGTTGTTCTATCATCCGGCTGGGTATGTGCGGCTGGCGTGGAGCAGCGAGCGAACAACGACGGAAATCGTTAAGGCTTATTATGAGCAGGCGCTGGCGCTGCTCCTGCGCACTACCTCGCACCTTATCTTATCTGACCACGGCCAGCGGGTTCCCTTGCTACCCGAAGCTCAGAGCTGGCTTACAACCAACTGGATACCTCGCGCTATCAGCCAGGCACACGCCTACCACTGCGCGATTGTAGAGGGCGTCAACCCCATGCACCGCCTTTCCACGCAAAGTGTGGTGAGTGCCGCGCCACCCGGCTTTATATTCAAGCGCTTCGATACTATTGCCGAGGCCGAAGCCTGGCTGCTTAGTATTGCGTAGATAGTAAATGGCCTTAACCAAACGAAGCCCGGCCGATTGGCCGGGCTTCGTTGGTAAAAAGCGCTGGGTAGCTTCGCTTATTGCTTGGTGAAGCGCTGCACGAAGCTGTGCTGGCCATCGCTGGCCCGCAGCAGGTAGAGGCCAGCCGCCAGGCCCGAAACGTCGAGCTGGCCGTTGCCCTGGTAATGAGCCGCGGGCACGATAGCCCCACGCACGTCCAGCACTTCTACTTTCGTCAGCTCGGCGTTTGAGCTGAGCGAGAGCGTGAGCAGGGAAGTAGCCGGGTTCGGGTAAGCGCTGAGCACGGCATCGCCGCTGATGGCCGTGGGGCCCGCGAGCGAAGCCGGCGTGGCCGCGATAGCCGCGCCACCGGTAATGGTGAGGCTATAGTCCTCCGTTTCGCCATAGGTGTAGCTGCCGCAGCTGGTGGTAGCCGAGTTGTCGCTCATCACTACGCGCATCCGGGTAGTACCATTCTTGGCCGTAGTGGGCACCGTAAACGTGCTGGCCAGGGTGCCGCTGCTGCTGCTGCTGCCGCTTACCACCAGCTCACCGGTATCGGTGAAGACGCCGTTCTGGTTGTAGTCGATGTAAATCTTCCAGTACTCGGTATAAGCCGAGCCCGTGAAGCCCGCCGAGAAATTAATGGTCTGGCTTGAGCCGGCTGCCACGCTCGTGCTGCTGGCCGAGCCGTCGTAGTAGCCACCATCGGCCCCGCTGGTGCGGTTAATGGTGCCCAGCTTCACGAGGTCAACGTACTCGTAGCTCTGGGTGCTGCCTTTGCTGGTGCAGTACGTAGTGCCGGTGGGGGGAGGCGTAGTGCCACCGTAAGCCGCGCCCACGCCCACGGCGTACCAGGCGTTGGTTACGGCCTGCACCTGCGTCGAGCCCGCGCCATACAGGTCGGTAGCGGCCTGTATAGAGTAGCTGCGGGCGTTGGCGTAGGTTGAAGAGGCCGTCATGTACACGCTTTCGGTACGGAAGAGAATCTTCGCCGCGGCAGTAATGCCCAGCGCGGCCACCGAGTAGCTGCTGCCTGCTTCATTAGTGCCGGTTTTGCCCACGCTGATGAGGTAGTACCAGTAGTTGAGCACGCCCGAGTTGGTGTGCACCCCACCATTGTCGCTGGTGCCGGTGTACCAGTATTTGCCTTTGTACAAAGCCGGCTGGCTATACAGGTTAGGATTGCTCATCGAGCGCAGCGCGCCGCCGGCCTTCATAATGTCCTCGCCAATATCCCAGGTCGATTTGGTGAGGCCCAGGTTGGCGCAGGTATACTGCTCTACGCTGGCGCCCCAGCAGTCGGAGAGGCCCTCGTTCATAGCGCCCGACTCGTTGGAGTAAGTCAGGTTGGCGGTGCTCTGGCACACGGCGTGGCCAATCTCGTGGCCGCACACGTCCAGCGCCGTCAGGGGCTTAAAGGTCGTCGCCCCGTCGCCGTAGGTCATTTCGGTGCCGTCCCAGTAGGCGTTCTCGTAGCTGGTGCTGTAGTGCACGTAGCTCCTGATTTTGGCGCCCGCATTGTCGTAGCTGTTGCGGCCGTGTACGCCCTTCCAGTAGTCGTAGGTACTTTGGGCGCCAAAATGCGCGTCGCCGGCTACGTTGTCGTAGTTCGAGTTGTTATACTCAGCGGCCGTCCAGTTATTGTCGGCATCCACAAAGTCGACGGCAGCCGTGTAGCTGGTGCCTTTCTTCATGTTGTACGTTTCGATGCCCTGGCCGCGGGTGTACTCGCGCAGGTGGTAGCCGCCGGTGGTAGTTTCATCGGCCAGCGAGCGGGTGCCGCTGTAGGCGGTGGCAAACGTGGCCGTGCCGCCGGTAGCGTGCTTAATGATGGCATCGCGCAGCACCACGTCGCCCGTATTGGCATTTACGTAGTAGTAGGCGCGGCTCACCGGCTGCTGGGCGTACACGTTAAATTTCCAGGCCAGCACCAGCGGGCCGGTGTTGTCGGTGCTGGTGCGGTTGTCGCGCACCAGCACCAGCTCACCCTGGGGCTTGTAGGTGGCGGCCGGGTTGCTGTCGCGTACCTTCAGGCCGGCTTCTTCGGCGGCATCCTGCCACATATACTTCGGGGCCCCGATGGCGGCCAGCGCCCGGCTCAGGGCTGCCTCGGCGCTCAGGGTGGGCTGCACGCTCAGCTCGGGCACGGCCTCAAAGTCGCCGCTGAGGCTTTCAATCTGGCCGCCGCGCGAGTGGGCGGTGTACGTAGCGTGCTCCACCTTCACGCCTTTGTAGTACTGCTCAAACTTCTGGTGGCTGAAGCCAAGCTGGTCGGTTTCGACGCGGGCCGGCTTGAGGTCGTCGCTGGCTTGCAGCGGCAGGTGCTGGCGCAGCACCTGGGCCGCATCGGCCGAGCGGAAGCGGGCCCGGCCCGCCGGGGAGAACTGCACGAGGGTCGGCTGGCCGTCGGTGCCTATTTCTTTGGCCTGCACCAGGTTATCCTGAGCATTGGCTACATGGGGGAAGGCCGCAACACCCAGGACGAGCCAGGCTGCTGCATGGTACTTGTGGAACATAGAGAATTGGTTTGGTAAAAGAGAGAATGATTGTTGCCCGAAGGCCGTGCAAGGTAGCAAGATTACATGACCTGCCTAATTTATTGTTTATGAATTAAAAATGAAGTAATGTAGCAACCCGATTCCATTGATGTTCAGTCTATTCGACTAGCTGACACAAAAAAAAGTCCCTTTTCACTTCGGAAAGAGACTTTTTAGATGATGCTTGGCTGAAGAAAATCAGGCCAGGCCAGTTACTGCGGCTGGTTGGCCCAGAAATTGATAATCATGAGGAATAGCATAATATCAAGAAAATAATTTCTGATAAAGCCCGAATCTTATACATTTTTTGGGTCCTGAACGCGTTGTCGGCGGCCTCTGGCGGTGGGTTCCTCGTCGCCGAGCAACAGGCCCCAGGGGCGCAGGCTTTCGATACGGTCAAACACTATTTTAAGAATGGCGATGATGGGCAGGGCCAGAAACATGCCGGCTACCCCGCCAATGGCATTGCCCACCAGCACGCCCACGATAGCCACCAGCGCATTTACTTTAATTTTGGAGGCCACGATGCGCGGAATGAGGAAGTGGTTGTCGATGAATTGAATAGCCGCGTACACCGCCACCACGCCCAGCGGATAGCCGTAGCCCTGCTTGCTCACAAAGGCCATGAGTACCGGCAAGGCAATGGCAATAAGGCCCCCGATGTACGGAATAAAGTTGAGTAGCGCGCCCAGCACGCCCAGCAGCAGCGCATACGGAATGCCCAGCGCCAGCAGCCCCACCACGTTGAGCACCGCCACAATGCCGCCCTCAATGAGCAGCCCCACCATGTAGCTCTGAATGGCAGCCTTGCTTTCGCGCAGCACTTCGGCCACGCCGGTATCGCGCCGCCGGCCCGAAAATACCTGGGTCAGAAAATCGACCAGCCGCCGCTGATAGAGGAACAGCAGAAATATATAAACCGGAATAAGTGTAGCCATTACCAGTAAGCCCGATATGGCGGCCAGCGTGCCGCCCAGCAGGCCCGCCGCCCGACTGCTGGCCTCGTTCACGTAGCTCATCAGCTTCTGGTTGGTGAGGCCAAAGCGGGCATTGAGCCACTGCGTAAGCTGGGTAGTAAGCGCCAGCAGCTTGGTTTTGAAAAGCGGAAGCTGGCTGGAGAACTGAACTGCCTCTATATAGATAAAATAAAACAGGCCCAGCGTGACGGCCACACCCAGCACCACCGTGAGGCCGATAGCCAGCAACTGGGGCACCCGGTGCCGCAGCAGCCACTGCTCTACCGGATGCAGCATGATGGCAAAGATGGCGGCAAACAGCAGCGGGAAAATAAGGTCGGCGGCCAGGTGCAGCGTTAGCACAAGCAGCGCCAGCCCGAGCAGGATAAGCGGGGCTTTTACGTAGAGGGGCAGCGCCAGCTCGGTAGGCTGCTTGGGGGCGGGTGGGAGGGGTGTCATAAGAAGAAGCCCACCTGGTGGCCGGCCGGCGAAGCTACGCGTCAGGGGGCAGCAGGTTGCGTAACTAAGCTCGGGTATTCGCCGTTACGGCACGGTGCTTGTGAGTGAGAAATTACCGCGAGTACTTACTCCTTGCCAAACCATGAAAAATAACCGGTTCTTTCTCGCCTTTCTTTTGGTGGCTGCCCTTCTCGGCAGCACACTCACCGCCCAGGCCCAGCGTCGCTTCAGCCCAGAGGCTAAGGGTACTGTTATCGGGGCCGGCAGCGGCGCTATCCTGGGCGCCGTTATCGACAAGCATAACCGAGGCGTGGGGGGCATCATTGGGGGCGTGGTAGGGGCTGGTGCCGGCTACGCCGTGGGAAAGCACATCGACAATCGCCAGAAAAAGCGCGCAGCTGCGGCTTCCGAAGCTGAGCGGGAAGCTGCTTACCGCGAGGAGGCTGCCCGCCGCTCGGCCGTTGCCAGCCGCACTACCACCCGCGAAACCGGGGTGCGGAGCTATGGCCCGGCTGCCGGCGTGGCCGGTGCCACGGCCCTGGCGGCAGGGGCCGCCGGCACGTCGCTAACGGCCTCGGCAGCTAACTACCTGCCCAACCCTGCTCCGGCGGACCCCGCCAATCCTTATGCCGGCTCACCCTATCGCCAGCGCAGCTGGTAAGCTTTTATAGGGTAAACCAAAAGCCCAGACCATTTGGCCTGGGCTTTTGGTTTAGTCTTCCTTCCCTCATTCTTCTTAAAAACACCTCAATTATGCGTATTTCCCTGGCCCGTTTTGTGTTAATAGGGGCACTGCCGCTGCTGGCTGCTTGCAGCAAGTCGGCCGGCACAACGGCTACTGCCGCCACTGCTGCCGACCTCGACCGCGAGTTCATTATGGCCTGGAACAATAAAGACCTCGAGAAAACGCTTGGCTTTCTGGCCGATGATGTGCAGTTTTTGCAGGGCAATGCTCATTTCAGCGGCAAAGCGGAAGTAAGTGATAAGTGGGTGCGGGCAACCCAGTCGAGCATCAGCAACCTGAAAACCAGCGTGGTAAGCTCTGAGTCGAGCGATAAGCTGGCGTATGAGGCGGGCACGTTTTCGGTCGATGTGCTGCCGGTGGCGGCGGGCCAGCCGGCCGGCTACGGCGAAGGCAATTTTCTGCTGCTCTGGAAGCCCGCTGCCGATGGCACCTGGAAGCTAAGCTATGCGCAGCTCGAAGACCTGCCGGTGCAGCGCCGCAACTAGCCGGCCCCGTAAGCAGCACGTTACTAACCGTACAAAAAGCCGCTGGGGTATCCCGGCGGCTTTTTGTACGGTTAGCCTGTACCGGGCCGAAAGGGCAATGCCGGCTTTTTAATATATTAAAAATTTAATATTATTAACAAATGCTTTCGACTACTGATTACACGGCCCTGCCACCCGCCGCCGACTTGCAGCGTCTGTGCAAGGCGCTGGCCGCCCTCGATGCCATAAACTCGCCCGATGAGGAGTACCGCTACTTTTCCTATAACCCGGAATGGAGCGAAAATGAGGCAGCTTTTGCGCTCAATGATGGCGAAGGCGACCAACTGCTGGTTTTATTCCGGCCCGAGGGCTGCGTTATGAATGGTTTTCTGGCCGGGTACGACCAGCCCGACAAGGCGCTGGCCACGCACGGCCTGCCGGCGGCCTTTGGGGAGTTTATGTTTGGCGAGCCGGTGGCTTCCATCGGTACTACTTTCTGCCTGTGGTATACGCCCGCTCACGGCTGGCAAGGCGGCGCGGCCGCGGCCGATGATGGCTCGGAGGAGCTACTGTTTATACTGGACAACCAGCCAGCCACCTATGCCGCCTGGGCCACCGAATACTATACTGAGGAAACTGATAAGAAGCCGGTTAGCGCCAGCGCAGTGGCCCCGGTGTACCGCCATGAGGTGCTGACCAGGGCCAGGGTGCTGGCGTTGGTAGACGAACTGGAGGACTGGCCGCAGCTGGCGGCCGATTTGCAGCAGATTGGCTATCCGTATGATTTTGAGGGCGTGTAGCCTTCGTAGAAATAAAAAAGGGAGCCGGCCCGCGGCCAGCTCCCTTTCTACTCCTGTTGCGGGGGGGCAATTAGTTCAGCGTCAGGCGCTGGCTCAGCTGGCCGCAGCGCAGCATGTAGAGGCCCGCGGGCAGGTTATCGAGTGGCAGCGTGGCTTCGGTGCCAGGGGCCGGGGCGGCTTGCGAGCGCACCAGGCGGCCCAGCGCATCGAATAGCTCCAGCGGTGCCGAGGTGGTAGCGCCAAGTACCTGCACGTGCAGGGCCTCACGGGCCGGGTTGGGATAAGCCACCAGCTGCAACGGGCTGGCCTCGCCGGCCAGCGATACGGTCCGGATGGGCGAATACGTGCTGATACCGTTCAGGTCGGTCTGGCGCAGGCGGTAATAGAGCTTGGTAGCGCCGGCCGGCAGTCGGGTATCGAGCAGCGAGTAGCTGTGGGTGCTGGCGCTGGTGCCCGCGCCGGCTACGTTACCCACGCTGGTAAAGTCCTGGCCGCTTGTGCTACGCTCCACCACAAAGCCGGCATTATTGAGCTCCGAAGCGGTGGTCCAGCTCACCCGCACGGCGGCACCCTGTAGCTGAGCCAGGAAGGTGCTCAGGCCCACGGGCAGCGGCTGCGAGCCCGGCAGCAATGCCCCGAAGACGGTTGACTGAGCCGGGCTCTTGTAGTTCTCGGCGTTGTTGATAAACGTCGTTGAGTTCGGGTTGGTGCTGTTGTAGTCGAATACGTACGCATAATAGTTGGTATTCGAGTTGAGGTTGGTAATGGTGGCGGGGCCGCCACCGGTAAACACCACGTAGTAAACGTTGCCCTTGCTGTCTTGCAGCGTGCTTTGGCCCGTGCCCTGGAAGCTGCCGTTGCTGGAGTTGTAATCCGTTGCGTTTACCGGCTGCACGTCCGGAGTGGTGAGGCTGGAGCTGGTGCTTACCAGCACAATGTGAAACTGACCGTAATCGCTGTATTGATTATCGGGGTTAAACGTGATGGAAGCCGATGAGTCTCCGGTGTTGCGGGTGGCTGTAAACGGCGTGTCGCGGGTGGGCGCTACGGCAATCGTCGTACCAAGCAGCTTATTGGCGTCGGTAGTCGAAAAGCTGCTCACAACGGGCGTGAGCGTATTGGCCGGCGAGGCCGTTACGTCGGGCGTCAGGTATTGCAATACTGCCTGCGCCGCCCCTACGCGGGTGGGGGCATACACCACGTAGATATCCTGGTCGATAAGGTTGGTGCTGGCATCGGGCGTGAGCACCAGGTAGCTGGTGCCGGCCGCGGTGGGGTCGGTGTAGGTAGTGCCGTCCAGCGAAACCCGGAACTGGGCATAGCCCCTTGGGTTACCCAGTGCCCCGGCCGATTCGCTCGATACCGAAATGCGCATGGGGCTGCTTACCAGCTCCGCATGAATGTGAATGAGCTGAGCCGTGCTCCGCACGCCGGGCCCGATAACCAGCGGGCTCGGCTTCACATAGATGGTCCGCGATTGCACGCTGCCGATGCTGTTGGCCTGCACAATGGTCGCGATGGAAGTGGCGGGCGAGCTATCGAAGGTGATGCCGGTGCCGCTTTCCGTGCCGGCCACCTGGGGCACGTAGCGCACATACAGCGTCTGGTTATTGATGGTGCCATTCGCGGCCGGACTGATGCTGATGGTGTTGCCCGTGGTGGTACCGGCGCTGCCATCGCCGAGGCCGGGGAAGGCTGGGTCCAGCGCTATCTGAAAGTTGTTAGGTGCCACCACCGTGATAGGATTTACCAGAAAGCTGCCGCTTACCAGCAGCTGCTGGCTGGCGGAAGCTTTGCCGGGCACCGTACTGAATGGCAGCAGCGGCTGGCCGCCGCTGGGGTTGCTGACGGTAAACGTTGAAGAAGTGTTGCTGCCCGTAAAAGGATTGTTTCCCGTTACCTGCACCACATTGTTGGGTGCGGCTACGGCACTGCCGCTGCTAGCCGTGATAGTGCCCGTAAAGTTGCTCTGGCTGGCAATCGGCCCCACGATGCGAACTTCAATCGTCGTTTCCGGAACCTGCCCGTTGACAGGGGCAATGGTGAGCGAGGTGGCAAAAGTGCCCGAAACGGCCACGTTACGCAGCTGAATGGCTCCCGACGTTGTGCCTCCCGTGAGGGCAGACGCAAGCGTGATGGCTGTAGTGCCCAGGTTGCCGCCGCCCACCACGAAGGTTTTGGTCTGGCCCGAGCCGCTGCCCGATACCTGCCCAAACGGCAGCGTAGCCGGGTCCACGAACACATAAGGCCCGGCCGGCGCATTGCCCGTTACGGCTGCCGACTGCGTTGCCGCGCCACTAGCCGTGGCCGTAATGCTGCCGCTGTAGTCGCCGGTGCCGTCGGGGTGGGTGCCGGAGGGCACCGGGGCCAGGCGCACGTCAATGCTGGTAGCGCTAACCGTGCCCGCAGATGGTGCCAGCGTGATGGCAGCCGCCGAGAAGCTGTTGCTGCCAACCCGCATCTCGTAGCCGGCCGGTGCCGTTACGGTCACGTTGTCGGCCAGGTTTTGGCCGCTCACCTGAAACGTTTGGCTAGCCGAGGTGCGGTTAACGGGTATGGTGCCAAACCCTTGCAGCGAGCCCTGCAAGACAATAGTCTGGGCTTGCAGCAGAACCGGAGTCAGCAACCCCAGCAAGCAGAAGCACAGGCGTATCCGAAGCAAAAACCCAGTAAACGGCCTTCGATAATTGTTTTTCATAGTAGTATAGAAGGAAAATTACGTTATTGTCGTAATTCCCAATGTAAAGTTAGCAGCTAGTGTAGCGCATTTATGCTTTTATTGATAGTGAGCATCTTAAAATCTTTTTCTGGCCATTTTAAATAGGATTATTATAAGTATAATTTGTCTTCATTTAATCTACATCTTTAGTCAGGCGCTCGTATTCCGTTCTCTATTTTGCGCTCCTTAGTGTAATTTAAACTAGTAATAATTTTAAATTATTTATATAGTAAGATTATTATTATTTTAATATTATTTATAATAATTTTTTATATGGCTAGTCTGCCTTCCCATACCCACTGGGTTTTTCGAACTACCGGGCGTCGGCGCCTGATGGAAGTTGTAGCTGGAGCCCGCCTGGCCAGGTAGTGATAGGTAAGAAGCAGTGAGCTGGCAAAGCCGCTAAAAGCCCGGTGATGCCCTGGGGGTCAGGCTACTTCTGATAGCGACGCAAAAAAGCAGGCAGCGCTGCACTTTCGCGTCGCTATCCGGCTGCCCTGCGCTGTGGAAGTGGTCGGGATACTTAAAGCGGTTTTCAAGTCTGGGTAAAGGCTGTCCGCTCGTCGTAAGAACGACCGGCGCCAACAAAGAGCCGGCAGTCCGCCCCACCCAAGCTGTGCCCTGACTTGGAAACCGCTCTAGGGCTGCGGGACAGACGGCAGCACACTGGCCTGACCCACGTAGAGCTGGGTATAGGACCTGGCCGCCTGAAGCTGCGAGCTGCCAAATGTGGCTTGAGAGGAGAATTCACCGCCGATATACACCTCGCCGCCAGCCGCCAGCGCCATTGCCTGGGCATCGTCGTCGTCGGCCCCGCCGGCCGCCGTCAGGCCCAGCCAGTTACCGGCCCGGCTTAGGTAGCCCACGAAGGCATCGGTGTGCCCACGACTAACGAGCTGGAAGCCGCCGGCCCGAATTTGGTCGCTGAAAGTGCCGGCCACGTAGAGCTTCCCCTGCTTATCGAGCGCGATGCCCACAATACTTTCCAGAAGCGGGCTTGAAATACTCCTGACCCAATCCCAGCGACCGCTAGCGCTAAGCCGGCCCACAAAGCCATCATCGTTGTCGCCGCAGAGGCGAACGGGCCCAAAAAAGGCATCGCCGCTAAACGAGCCCGTTACAAATACGCCGCCGGCGGGGTCTGCGGCCAGGCCCTTGCCATAGGCGGTGTTGGTGCTGGTAGCGGCCGTGGCCCATTGCCACTGGCCGGTACTGCTCAGCTTCCCTACAAAGGCATCGTTGAGACCCCGGCCCCGCAGCGTGGTGGCCCCAAAGGCAACCAGCGCGCTAAAATAGCCCGTCACGTATATATCACCTTTGCCTGATACGGCCAGTGCCCGCGCCTCATCATTGCCCGCGCTGCCGGCAGCCGTGGCCCACTGCCAGCCGCCAGCCGGCGTAAGGCTGGCTACAAAGGCATCACTGATACCGTTGCTGGTCAGGGCTTTGGGGCCAAATGCAGCGGTGGCGGCAAACTGCCCGGCCACCACCAGCGCGCCAGTGCCGGTAGTGGCCAGGGCACGGGCCAGGTCGAGGCCGGGGCCGCCGGCCGAGGTAGCCCACTGCCACTGGCCATCGGTACCGATTTGAGCTACAAACACGTCGGTAGCACCCTGGCTGGTGAGGGTAGTGGCGCCCAGGGCAACCTGGTTGCTGAAGCTGCCCGTAACGAAAATGGCACCTGAGGCATCGAGGGCAATGCCGGCTGCCTGGTCGCTGCCGCTGCTGCCCGCAGCTACGGCCCACTGCCAGCTGCCAGCGGGCGAGAGCTTGGCTACAAACAGGTCGCTCTTGCCCCGGCTGGTGAGTGAAATTGTGCCGAAAGTAGTTTTGTCTGTGAAAAATCCTATTGCGTAGGTGTTGCCCTCCTGGTCGGTAGCTACGCCTTTAAGCTGCGAAGTGCCGCTGCCGGCTGCCTGCACGGCCCATTGCCACTGAGGGCTCTGGCAATAGCCGGCCTGGGCTGCCAGCAACAGCACGGCCACTAAAAGCGTCCGGATAGTCGAAAGGAGGCGTTTGCTAGTCGCAGCAGCTTGCCCATGTGCGGAGCGGTTGCTACTTGCCAGAACAGATAAAGGAGTAAAGCGTGAATTCATAAGTTGGGCAAAAAGTATACAGTAAAAGTATCTACTGCTACTACTGCCAACTTAGAAAAATACTACCCTAAATGCGGTAGCCTACCTATGCCTGCTTCCAGGTAGGCTACCGGCTTAGGCGGGGCTGGTCGGCTGCCGGGATGGCCCAGCCCAGGCTGCGCAGCTGCGAGGCAATAGCGCGTAGCTCTTGCTCGGCAATAGGCTTGCGGATGATGCCGGCTACGAGGCGATGACTGGCGGCGCGGGCCGTATCGGCCTGAGCCAGCGACGAGGTGAGGATGTAAATGCGGGTAGATTTCAACAGGGCTTCTTCGTGGGGCAGCAAGGCCTCCAAAAAATCCCAGCCGTCCATCACCGGCATGTTGAGGTCAAGGAAAATAACCTGCAGCTCGGGGGCAGGCAGGCGCGGCAGCAGGTACGCCAGTGCCTCGGTAGCCGAGGGGAAGGTGCAGATTTGAGAGGCAAAGCCTTCCAGCTCCAGCACCTGTTCGGCCAGGTACAGGCTGATAAGGTCGTCGTCGATTAAATGCGTAAGCATAAGCAAGTTAACGGGGGTCGAGATGAATCAGGAAGCGGGTGCCGGCATTAACGGCACTAGTTACCTCAATTTTGCCACCCATGGCTTCGACGTGGGTTTTGACCAGAAACAGGCCAATGCCCCGTCCGCGCTGGTTGGTATGAAAACGCTTGTAGAGCTGAAAGACATCAGACCCCGCTTTGTACATATCAAAGCCCGAGCCATTATCGGTAAAAGAAATGCTGATGCCGCCCTGCGCCGTATGCTGCCACTTTATCTCCACCAGCAGTGAGCGCTCCGCCGAGCGGTACTTGATGGAGTTGGATAGTAAATTATAGAATATACTATAGATAAAAGCCCGGTTGCCGTGAATGCTCAGGTTCTCTTCCGGCTGAAGCGCTACCCGGCCGCCACACTGCTCCAGGGCCCCGGCCAGGTGCTCAGTGGCTTCCTGGCACACGTCGGCCAGCGCTACTGTTTCGGGCGGCTGGATGTCCTGGTTGTCGCGCAGCGATAGTATCAGGTTCAGGTCGTGTAGTACGGTATCGACCTGCTTCATGCTCTGGCCCAGCAGGGCCAGCGAGTTGGTAAAGGCCGCGCTGTTTTTATCAACCTTGGTGAGCACGTCGGCCAGGCCCAGGGCATTGGCCAGCGGAGCGCGCAGATTATGCGAAAGTACGTAGGTAAACTGCTGAAGGTCGCGATTTTGCCGGTACAGGTCCTGGGTCATTTTGGCCTGGCTCGCCTCAATTTCCTTGCGGTAGGTAATATTCTGCTGAATGGATATATACTGCATGAGCTGCCCGCTATCGTCGTAGATGGGCGTAATATCCATAGCAAACCAGAGTTTCTGCCCCGACTTTTTATAGTTCAGGATAGTTACGTGGCAGGCTTTCTGCTGAAGCAGGCGCTCGCGGATGCGCTCGACGGTGGCAGGGTCGGTTTCGGCGCCTTGCAAGACCTGGCCGGGGGTTTTGCCCACCATATCGGCCAGCACATAGCCCGTGTGCTTGGTGAAGGCTGCGTTTACCCACTCCGTAATTCCCTGCGCGTTGGTAATGATAACGGAGTTGTCGGTGCCGCTGGCTACAAGGGCCAGCTGCTGGAGCTTCTTTTCGGCGCTTACCTGCTCGGAGACATCGGAAAAGTACACGGCCAGGCCATCGGGCGAGGGAAAGACCTTGAACTGAAACCAGCGGCCCGGCTTTTTTTCAAAAAGCCGAAACTCCACCGTTTGGCCGGTATTCAGAGCCTGCTGATAGCTCGTGCGGTAGATAGGCATAGCGTTGGGGAAGGTATCCCACAGGTTTTTGCCCACAACTGCTTCGCGCGTCAAGGCAAGAGTCCGCTCGGCTTCGCGGTTGAGGTAAGTAAAGTTCCAGTTCTTATCGAGCGAGAAAAAGGCATCGGTAATACTCTCCAGAATAGTGGTGAGCTGCTGGGCCTGCTGCTTGATAAGGCGCTGCGCAGTGAGGATGTTTGTGATGTCTTTGGCCATTACGTGGACGCCCACTATCTCGCCTTGCACAACCAGGGGCACGTGCTTCACGCGCAGATGCCGCTCCTCACCGGCCTCATTGTTGACGACGGCCAAAAACTTTGCCCGGTGGCCACTCACGGCCTTGCGGAAGCTTTGCTCGAAAAGCAGGCCCAGGCCATGGGGCAAAAACTCAGCAAGCTGATGGTTGACCACTTCTGTTTTCTGCTTCTTAAAGAAGGTGAGAAAGACCGGGTTGGCATCCAGAATAAGGCCCTCAGTGGATTGAAAAACGGCCAGGGCCGGGTTGTTTTCGAAGAGCAGCCGCATGCGCTGCTCACTTTCGGCCAGCTCAAAGCTGGCCCGCTTCTGCTCCGAAACATCGCGCGAGCTTACCGCATACGCCCGGATGGCCGGGTTGTGCAGCTGGTTGCTTACCGTCGTCTGAATCCATTTCCATTCGCCATTGGCAGCCTGAAAGCGAAAATCGGATACCAGAATACTGTCCTGGGTGTCGAGCTGGTTCCAGAGGGCCAGCACCTGGGGCAGGTCGTCGGGGTGAATCAGCGAAAAACAGCTTCTGCCAATAAGGTCTTCGGGCCGGTAGCCAATTGTTTTGAGCGTGGCGCCACCCACGTACGTGTACACGCCTTCTGCGCTAAGCAGCCCTACCATGTCGAACCCATACCCGATAAATACTTCGTTGAGGGCTTCGTACCCGTAGGAGGGCGGCGGCTGGCGCTCAGAGGTTGTGTCGCGGCCCACGCACAGCAGCACACCATCGGCAGGAACCTTGAAGACTGACCACGAGATACCTATTTCCTGGCCGTCTTTTTTCAGACAGCGGCTATCGAAATACATCGGGGCCGATTGGTAGGCGCGCAGGCACTGAGCCAGGGCCGCCTGGCGGTCGGCGGGGTGCATGATGTCGCCAAACGACTTGCCGACCATCTCGTCGCTGTCGTAGCCCAGTATACTCAGGCTGGCGGTGCTCACGCGCTGAAACCGTCCCTTAGGGTCGATAACGCAGATAACGTCGGAGGAATAGCTCATCAAACTCGCTAAAATTCGGGTGTCGTGGGGGGCGGCCATGGCAGTCGGTGCGGAAGTAGAGAGTATTTGCCGCAGCCAAGCCGGCGGCGACGGCGGATTACCCGCCCCAAAACAACACGAATAAATACCCTTAGACGAAGCACCTGCCCGCGCTGTTGGGCTGCCAGATAACAAATTTCGGCTGATTAGGCGGGTGGGACGGGTAAAAGGCCTACCCAATTTTTGGGTCATGGCCAACAGGGAACAGCGTTAAGCTTACGGCTGGCAAAATGAAGGCTTGGCTTCTTACAGATTGTTAATTATTTAGTAAATAAAAGATTACGGGGCGACAACGGCTCACTAAAAAGCCTCTCTTGGGGAGAGGCTTTTTAGTGAGCCGTTCAATAGGCTACTCTTTGAGCAGGCGCTGGATGACTCTCAGGGTAGTATTTTGAATAATAAGCTGGTAGGTGCCGCTGCGAAGACCAGCTACCGCGAGCTGGTGGGGCAGGCCGCCCGCCAGGCTTAGCACCTGCACCACACGGCCGGTGGCATCGAGCAAGGTTACCTGATACGGCCCGGCCGGCAGCTGAGTCAGGTCGAGGGTAGTTGAGGCCTGGGCCGGATTGGGGTAAAGCGACACCTGCATCGGGAGCGCGGGCAGGCCAAACGTCACCACCTGTACCGGGCTGTAGCTGGCTTTGCCACTCTGGTCCAGCTGCTGCAAGCGGTAGTACACGGCACCGGGGTGCTGCTGCCCCACACCGGCATCGTCATAGGCATAGCGGTGGGCTGGCGCCGAGGTGGCTGCGCCCGCTACGAACGAGAGCGTTTCGAAGCGGAGGCCATCGAACGAGCGCTCTACCCCAAAGCCGCTGTTGGTAAGCTCCTGGGCCGTGGTCCAGCGTAGCTGCCCATCGACGCCCGCAGCCGTAGCCGTAAAGCTCGTGAGCACCACCGGCAGCGGGTAGTTGCCTATTTGCAGGTTCACCGTCTGGGTTGTGATACCCCCGTTGGCATCCACGGTCCGGATGCCCACCGGGTACGTGCCGGCCACGAGCAGCTGGCGGTCGAGCACGCGCACCTGGCCCGTGGCAGCATCCAGTTCAAGGCCGGGGGCCAGGCTGCCGCTGGCTACGCCGGCCGTGCGCACGCCGTTGTCGGTGAGGGCCGCCGCGCTGCTGTACGCGCTCCCGTTGGCATCAACCACGTTGGCAATTACGTCGCCGTTCTGGTACTGATTGGCACCGCCTTTGAGCGGAGTATTGGTATACATCGAGGCATTGTCCTGGCCAATGGCAATCTCATACAGCGCCGGTCTGGATACGCCGCTGAGGTTGTCGGTGGCCGTGAAGGCAAAAAAGGCGTTGCCCACAAACGTAGCGGCCGGGTCGAAGGTAAGCTTGCTTATATCGGCAAGGGCGACAGACTGCCCGGCTGCGACAGGGGTACCATTGAGAGCCAATACCCCGGCTGCCGCCGCTGGCAGCGTTGTAACAGTGAAGGAAGCCACGGCGCCATCGAGGTCAATACCGCTGATGGCACTCAGGGGGAGTGCATCGGCGGTATTACCGGCCGGCAATTGCAGGCGGTTGAACCGGGCGTTGGCTACCGGGAGCTGATTGGCCAGGGTAGTGAGCACCGGCGAGGTGTTGTTGGCCGTTCCCCCAGTTACTTCAGTCGTCGTTGTGCTGATGGTAGCCGTCAGGGTCTGGGCCGTGGTTGGGAAGGTGAAGGAGATGGTATTAGCTACTGTGCCGGGACCGCCTACTGACTGCTTGGCAATGCCGGGGAAGGTAACCAGGCCGCGAGTGGGGTCGTAGGTGCCGCCGCCCGAGGCCGTCACGTCGGTGAGGCCGGTAGGCAATTGTACGGTCTGGCTCACGCTGTTGGCCGGCGAAGGCCCGTTGTTGAGGGCAATCACCTGGTAGGTAGCCACGCTGCCGGGCAGCGTCTGGGCCGGGCCACTGAGCTGAATGGCTACGTCGGCAACGGGCTGAATAGCGACGCTGACCGACTGCTGGTTATTGCTGGCCACCGGGTCAGAGTACACACCATCGATGAGGGCCGTGGCCACGAGCGGGTCGTTGAGCGGGTTGTTGACGGTAATGTGGTACGTGCTGCTGGTGCCGCCCATCTGGTTGAGTATACTCGGGAAGGTAACAACTCCCGTGGCGGCATCATAGGCACCCGCCAGCACGCTATTGGTGGCATCGCGCACTACTACGCTGAGGCCGGCTGGCAGGCTCACGCGCTCCTGCATAGTAGAGGCGACGGTGCCGGCATTGGTAGCCACTACCGTAAACACCACCGGCTGCCCGGCCTGCTGCGTGGTAATCGGCGCGTTGTTGCTGTCCGTGGCCGTAATGGTGGTCTGCAAATCGACCTGGGTGCTGGTGGCGGGCTGTACTACGGCAATGGGGCCGCCGGCATTGTTGCTCAGAATAGGGTCGTTGGTGGCCCGCGATACGTTGGCCACCCCGGCGGCGCCAATAATGGGCCGGTCGGGCACGGTAATCGTTACGGTCTGGGTTACGGTGCCGGCAGCACCCACCGCCTGGTTGGTAATAGTAGGGAAGGTGATGATGCCCGTCGTCTGGTCATATACGCCCCCGCCCGACGCCACTACCGTGCCCAGGTAAGTAGTGATGCGCAGCACCGGGGTGATGCTCAGTGCCTCGGCCGGTCCGTTATTGGTAAAAGACACGGCGTAGGTGGCTGGGTTACCCAGAATAGGCGCCGCGGGGCCGTTCACGCTGACCACAATATCGGTGTTCCACTTCACGGCGGTTGCTACGGCTACCGTGTTGTTGGTGCGCACGCTTTCGGGCGTGGTAGTGCTGACGGTAGCGGTGTTTGCAAACGTTGTGGAGTTGTTCGTATCCGTCGATTTAACAGCCGGCATCTTGTAGGTAATCGTATTCGTTACCACGTTGTTCGCGTCCTGTGAGGCGATGGCCGGGAAGGTAATTACCCCCGATGCCGGGGCATACGTGCCTCCGCCCGTGCTCGTAACCAGCTGGGGGTCGAGGCCCGCCGGAATCGTAACGGTCTGCACCACATTGGTGGCCGGTACCGGGCCGTTATTGATGGTGTTCACCGTGAGGGTAACTACCTGGCCGGCTGAGGCGGTAGAAGGCGCAATCAGGGTAGTAGCTACATCGGTCAGCAGATTAACATCTATGGTAGAGGTGGCCGTATTGTCGCCGGGTACCGGGTCGGAGGTGGCGGCCGAAACGCTGGCCAGCGCCGCGATGGGGCCGGCGGCCGGCGCCGCCAGGGTAATGGTGTTGGTGACGCTGGTGCCGCTCACGAGCGAGCCGATGGCGAACGTTGCCACACCGGTAGCCGGGGTGTAGGTTCCGCCGCCCGAGAGGCTCACCCCGGTAAGGCCGACGGGCAGCGACACCTGCTGCACCACGCCCGTGGCTGCCTGCGGGCCATTATTGCCTGTGGTAATCGTGAACGAGACGGGCGTGCCCGGGGCTACGTTTTTATCCGAAGGCGCAGCTTTGGTAAAAATGTTGGCCTGGTCGGTAGTGGCCGGGCTGCTGGTAGTAGCCGGCGCCGTGTAGAGGTTGTTGCTGTTGCTTTCAGCGGTAGCCGTCGTCACGTTGGCGGTGGCTGTAAAGCCCGAAGCCGGCGCCGCAAAGCTTACGGTATTATATATAGTGGCGCCGCTGAGCAATACGGGAACGGCTGGAAAGGTAACCACGCCCGACGGCGCGTCGTAGCTGCCGTTGTTTGAGGCAAACACCCCGGCCAGGTTGGCAGGCAGCTGCACGGTTTGCACGACCGCTGCGGCGGCCGATACCGCCGTGGCCGGGCCGCTGTTGGCCGTAAGCACCGTAAAAGTGGCCAGGTTGCCGGCCACCACGGCCGTGGGGCCGCTGAGCGTAGTGGTTACATCGGCCACCGGCGTAACACTGATGGTGGCCGTGCCTTGGTTATTATCCGACTGCCCCGAGAAAATCGTGGCATCGTTCATGTTCGAGGTTGCCGTCACCGGTCCGCGCGCTGGAGCGGTGAACGTGACCGTGGAAGACGCATTGGCATTAGGGGCGAGGTCGGGGGAGGTCGCGTAGCTTACAATGCCGGTGGCCGGGTCGTAGGTGCCGCCGTTGGAAGCAGTTACGTTTAGCAGGCCCGGTGGCAGCAGCACGCGCCGCGTTACGCCGGTCGATAGCGAAGGGCCGTAGTTGATAAAAGTAACGTTGAACGTGCCCGTAGCACCGGCCGTCACCGTGCTGGCCTGCGGCGTCACGATGCTGGCCACGTCGGCCACGCTGTTAATAGTGGCGCCAATAGACGCATTATCGGGGGCAGTGCCGCTGCCACTGCCAGAATCCTGCTGACTGTCTGTAACGATTGCGTTCTGAACAGTTACGCTGGCGCCTTCCGGCAGCACCGGCGCAATAAAGCTCACCCGGTAAAAGCGGGCGTCGCGGGTAGGCATTGATGCTACGCTTGGGAACGTAATAATGCCAGTGCTCGCATCGTAGGGGTAAGTGGTTCCGTCAGGAAAGAATACGTTGGCCGCAGCGACTCCGGCGGGCAGCGTTGCCGTCATACGCACATTGCTGGCCGCGGCCGGACCGTTGTTGGCAAATACGAGTGAATAAATTCCCGTCTGGCGGCCGGCATTCATCGTGGAGAGGCCCGATATGCCCGCCACTACATCGGCGTAGCCCGTAATGGAGGTAGTAGCCGAGCTGGTATTGTTGTCGGTTACGGGCTCACCCGTGGCGGTGGTGATAGCGGCCGTAGTGGTTACGGATGCCGTGCCGGGCACCGTGAACGAGATGTTGTAGGGCGTGCTGGTGCCCCCGGCCAGTGAGGACTGGGCTGGATAGGTAACCGTTACATTGCCGGTCGTCGGGTCGGGAGAGCTGATGCTGATGCTGCCCGTGGCTACCACGCCCGTTACAGGCTTGTACTTATCGCCCGTTGCCAGCGTCACAACCTGCGTAACGCTGGCTGCCGGCTGCCCGCCGTTGTTGGCGAAGGTAACCGTAGCGGTAGCGGTACTAGCTGCCGCCGCCGTGGCCGGTGCCGTCACAACGGCCAGTACATCGGTGCTGCAATTGATGCCCGCCGCGCTGTTGGCGATGCTGGTACTGACCTGCGTATTACTCAGGCCAACCGTGCCGGCTTCGGCATTAAAGGCTACGCCGCCGGCGGTAGTGCCATTGGCGCCGCCCGCCACCGCCAGGCTGCCCGGCGCCGCATTAGTTAAAATAACGCCGCCGCCCCCACCCCCGCCGGGGCCATAAGGACCCTGAGCTGCAGTGGCCGTGTTGCTGCCGCCGTTGCCCCCGGTAGCCGAAAGCGACAGCTGGCCCAGGGAAGCCGTGTTATTAGCCGTAACCAGAATAGCGCCGCCGGCCCCGCCGCCGCCGCTGCCATCGTTTGCTACGGTGCTGCTGGCGCTGGCCCCATTGGCCAGGATGCTGCCGAAGCCCGCTACCGAGCCCGTGCGTACCAGCACAATGCCGCCGCCGGCGGCCCCGCTACTGGCGTAGCCCGTCAGCGAGCCGTCGCCGGTACCGTCGTTGCTGGAGCCCGCGCCCCCGCCGCCACCCAGAATCAGGCGGTTGGTGCTGACCAGGTCAAGGGGCAGGCCCGACTCGCCGCCGGTGGCCGCGTTGCTGCTCCAGGTGTTGCCGCCGTGGCCCCCGCGGGCCCCGTTGCCGCCGCCGCCACCGCCGCTGTTCATGGTGTTGGCGGTGGCATCCCCATCGGTGCCGCCGCCGCCCGCGTTGCCAGGGCCGCCTCGTGCCGAGCTGCCGTTGGGGTAGCCATCAACGCCCGTATCGAATAAGGACGTGCCATTGTTTACGTAGCGGGGTGTGCCAACTATGCCTTCTCCTTTCATGGCGTGGGCACCTACCTGCGTGGTGCCGCTTGCGGGCGCCGGCGCCCGATAATCGAGGTTGGTAGTGCCAGTAGTGCCCTTAAGGCGCTGGCCGGCCCCGCCCCGGAAGCCCTTGCCCGAGGCATCGAGCCGGGCGCCGGGCGCAAAGCTGAGCTTGCCGGTAATGTCGAGGGCCAGCAGGCCCCCCGTTTTACCATCCCAGGCTGCGGGGGCAATAGTGCCGCTCACGGTCAGGTTCTGATACTGCGGAATGCGCACTACCTGAAAGCGGCGCTGGCCGGCCGAGGTAGTGGCATCGGCATTCTGGTAGCTAAACTTAAGGCCGGTGGCCAGCTGAATGGTGCCGCCCGCGGCAGCGGTTACGGTGGGGGCCGAACCAAGCACTTTTACGTACTCGTACTGGCCGGCCGTGAAGTTGGTGCTCAGGTTGCCAAAGCCGCCGCTGCCGGGCTGGCCGTCGCCGTACGAGTCCGTATTGGTAGCATCAATGTCGGCCCCCTGCATCTGAATAACGAGCAGCAAATCGCCGGGCTTGATGTCGGTGGCCGCCCCCGTAGCCGCCCCAACCGCGATGGACGTGGCGTTCACGGCCAGGGTCTGATTGGCCGCGGGGTAATAAGCGTTGGGGTTGGTGCTGATGGTTGGCGACAGGTCCTGCCCCGGCGTGGCGCACGCGGCGGCTAGGCCGGCCAGTCCCGTACGCGTAATAGTAGTAGCAACACTCGCGCTGTTATTGGTCAGGTCCTGGTCCGGGATGCTGGCGCTGCTGCTGTTTGCCGTAATCGTAATAGAGCTGGGAGAGCCCTGTGCAACCAATGAAAAGCTGCTAATAGTGCTGGCCCCGGCTGCCAGGGCAAGCGTGTTGAAGGTAATTACGCCCGTGGTGGCATTGTAGCTGCCATTTGTCACCGAAACGCTGCTAAATGGCGGCTTGCTCGAAAGCGTTACCGTGGCAGCTACGTCGCTCACGGCGGCCCCGCTGCGGTTGGTAGTCGTTGTGTTATAAAAGCGCGTCTGGCCCTCCGCCGCCCTCGCCGGGCCCGAGATAAGTGTGGCCAGGTCGGCCCCGGCCGTCACGGGTATGGTATAGGTAGCCTGGTTGGAGGTGGCCCCCACATCGTCGGTAGCCAGGTAGCTAAAGGTAGCATTGCCTGCAAACGAGCCCACCGGCACAAACGTGAGTTGGTAGCCGGGACTGCTGGTTGTGGCCGACGTCGGCACCGGGAAGGTGGTACCTGCCGTGGCGGCTGTGGTGCTGCCGTTTATATAAACAGAGCCTTGCGTGCTCGGGTTCGGCACGCTCACCAGTGTGTACGAAACGATAGTCGTGTTGCCAGTGCTCGCATCGGCGTCGCTGGCATTGAGCGGGGCAATGGCGGTGGGCGTGGTAGTACTGCTCAGAATAGCCGTCGGGTTGGTTACGGCGTTGGCTACCGGGGCAGTATTCTGAGTGGTGCGCGTAGCCGCCTGGTTGTTGGCCGTGTTGGGGTCGAGGGCGGTAGCGCTCACGTTGCTGATGGCGCTTACGCCGCCCGCACTGGCCGGCGGCATGGTAAAGCTCACCACGTTGGCGACCGAGCCGTTCACGGCCAGGTTGGTGCTGGTGGGCAGCGTCAGCACCCCCGTTGTGCTGTTGTAGGCAGCGCCGGCCGCTACGCCGTTCAGCAGCACATTGGGGGTGTAGCCCGACGCCGTGGGCAGCGTCAGGGTCAGCGTGGGCGTCACGCTCGTAGGCACGTCAGTGTTGCCGTTGTTGGTGGTCGTTACGGTGTAGCTTACCGAGGTGCCGGCCCGCGCCCGGGGCTGGTTATTAGCGATAGTGGTCTGAATATCAGCCTGAGCGCACCAGGCCATCGATGGAAATACAATCAGCTGGCTGGCCGGGTCCGACTGGGTAGTGGCCGTATTGCGGTACGTCATCACGAGCCGGGTAATCGGCTGCGGAAATGAGGCCAGCACGTCGGTAGCGGCCGAAGCGGCACTATTAGCCGTGCCCGTAAAGATATTGTTGCTGTAGGTGTTAGTGCTGCCCGTCGAGACGTTGGCCGCCGGAATGGTAACCAGGTTATTGCTGACATCATATCCCTGCAGCGTCAGCTGGTCGATGTAGCCCGTGCCGTTATCAATATCGCCAATCGAGAGCGTAAAATTGGCCAGCGCCCGGCTGAAGGTAAAGGTGGTCGTGGTCGTGGTCGCGGCCGTCGAGGTATAATCCTCAGCCCATACCAGACCCTTGCCCGGCATGGCCGCCTGGTCCGATACAAAGAAAATATCGGTCGTGGTCGGCGAGGCAGCGTAGGGCGTCCCGGTTGGGTTGGCGGTAATCGTTACGCCATCAATAACAACCGAGCGGTTCACCTTCCAGTCTTCGCCCTCCGTGCGGGCGTAGTAGCTCAGCACGTTGGCCTGGCCCGTGCCCGCACCACATACTGCTTTACTCACCGGCACCCCGTAGGTAGTAGCCGTTGAAACGTTGCCGAGGTTGTCTTTGGCCTTGTACTGAAACACGGCCGTGCCAAAGTAGCCCGCTACCGGCTTGAACGTAAGGTTACCGGCATTGGCGGCCGCAATCACCGTGGTAGTCGTAATGGCTGTGCCATTCAGCTTCAGCACCCCCGCCGCTGCGGGCGGTAGCGTCGATACTGTGTACGATACAATTGAATTGCCGGCGTCGGCCGTGGCGGCCAGCGGCACGGCCAGCGGTGTATCACCGTACGTGTTCAGCACAATCTGGCTGGTGCGGGCCAGCGCTACCGGCACGGCCTGTACGCTGGCCGTGCCATTCAGCCCCTTGGCAGAAGTGGCTTTGGGGCCCGCGACGCGCACCACCGTCTTATCAGACGGCGTGAATACGTCGGCTCCGCCCGATTGCGCACGGGCTAGTTGGCTAATAAGCCCGAAGGCGAGTAGCCACCAGGCGCCGCGTAGTCGCCGGCGTCGGTTGGCCCCCCGACTAGCCCAGGCTGCTGGGCAAAGAATATGTAGTAATTTCTGCATAAAAATTTATAAAAGGGGAATACTAGAAGGGCAATAGCTCGGTAGTGGCTTACACTGCGCGTTAGCAGTTGAATAAATAGCGGTTTTAATTCCGCTTTTTCTCCTAGAGCAGTTTCCGAATCCGGGTACCGGGCGGGCGGCCGGGGTTGAGCCGGCAGCCGGCACCAGCCAAGCTGTACACAGACCTGAAACTTGCGCTTAAAGCACAAATTTCCAAAGCGTTTCGCCGGTGCCTCCTACCTATACCTACCCTATTTGCGGGTCATGGGCCGCCGGGCCGCACCAGGCAGGCTCAGGCGCTCCTTGTCGCTGTTCCCGTCGCTTTTATTCCGGATCGCGGTTGAGCCTCAGTCAGCTGGCTGGGCCCGCCGACCTTGGCCGGCAAAAAGTATTTTTAGGCAATTCCGGGCCTTAGACCCGCAAATAGGGTAGGCGCTACGCCCGGCGCCTGGCTACCTATTAGGTACTTTTGCCCTTATAATACCTATCTACCGTACATAATCTATCCACTATTTTCCGTGTCCAGGTGGCTCTGGCCGGGCCCTTGCTGCAGGGCCGGCTTTGCCGGATGCGCTGAGTGAAGCATCTTCTATTATTAGCAAAAATATGATATCTCTATACCTTGCCATAGTTGAAGATGATTCGACCGTCCTGAAAGTCCTCAAAGCTTATTTCCGGCAGCAGCCCGAGATTCACGACATTCTGGCAGCCGACTCAATTGAGGACTTGCTGGAGCAGCTCGAAGATTCGCTGGTGCCACACGTAATGCTGCTGGATATCGGGCTGCCCGGCATCAGCGGCACCGAGGCCCTGCCGCTGCTCAAGGAAAAATTTCCGACTATGGAAGTTATTATGCTCACCGCCTACGAAGACGTGGAGCATATATACCAGGCGCTATGTAGTGGGGCCACGGGCTACATGGCCAAGTACACGCCCTTGCCTCAGCTCAAAGAAGCGGTGCTGGAGGTGGCGCGGGGCGGGGCGCCCATGAGCCGCAATGTAAGCCGCAAGGTGCTTTCGCACTTCCGGCCCACGCCCACTACTCATTCCGAGCTGCTGACCCCGCGCGAGCGCCAGGTGCTGCAAGGCATAGTAGATGGCCTCAGTGACAAGGAGATATCGCAGCGACTCGATTTGTCGACCCTCACTATCCGTACCCACGTCAAGCACATTTACCGCAAAATGAGGGTCAATAGCCGCACGCAGCTGCTGAGTCAGCACCTGCGCGGAATCATTTAAATCTCTAAAGCAGCAGCGGGCCGGCGGGTAGTGCGTAGCTAATAGGCCTTGCCGGTAGCTGCCAGGCGCGCCCGAGAGTGCCAATGCCGACGATGTGCTGCTGGCGGCCCCGGGGCGTGGCTCCGGAGCCGGGTTCAAAACGAAGCGGCCCCAGCTGGCTTCAGCCTTATGCGGCCGGCGCACGTACTACCTGCCGGTAGTTTATCTTCGCCAATGTCCGACTCTGCTCTTGCTGAATGCGTCGCCGTGCCGGCCGCCACCCTGCCGCTGCCCATTGGCCACTGGCTCGCGCTTACTATTGCCGAGGAAAGCCGGTTTGGGGGCATGTTGCGGCCCTGCGTGACCCCGACTCCGTTTATGCCGTATGAAGCTTTAACACTCTCCAAGTTCTTGCTATGACTGTGACTTCCTCCGAAGCCGCCCGCCTGGCTGCGCTCAGGCGCTACGACATCCTGGATACGCCCCCGATGGCAGCCTAAACCGCCTGGCCGCGCTGGCAGCCAAGCTATTCAATATGCCTATCGCCATCATCAGCATGGTAGATGAAGACCGCATCTGGTTTAAGTCGCACCACGGCCTCGAGGCAGAGCAGATTGAGCGGGGTGGGGGCTTGTGCGACTCGGCTATTCTTTCTGAGGAAGTATACCTGGTGGAAGACACCCGGCGCGACCCCCGCACGCTGACCAATCCACTGGTGGCGGGCGAGATGGGCCTGCGCTTTTATGCCGCGGCTCCGCTTACTACCCACGACGGCTACAAGCTGGGCACTTTCTGCCTCATCGACCAGAAGCCGCGCTACCTGAACCAGGACCAGAAGCTTATGCTGCAAGACCTGGCTACCATTGCGATGGATGAGATTGAGCTGCGCCTGGCGGCCCGCAACACGCTGGCGGCCAGTGCGCGCCGCATACAAGAGCTGGAGCAAGAGCTGTCCGCTACCCGCCCGGCCGCTCCGCAGAAGAAATAGCGCCCGCTTTCGGCCCGCCAGGCCCGGGCGGCTGGTCATTTTTGAGGCTCGGCGGCATCCAGGGCATCCTGGGCCCTTTGCAACTCCCGCTCGGTGTGGGCGCGATTTTGCTCGATTAGCCGCACCTTGCCGTGCTTGCTCGCCACCTGCACCGTCTGCACTACCTGGGCATAAGTATCAGCTTGTATCTCATCGCCATATGTTATGGTGTAGTACTTGGTAAACTCGGCACCTACGTAGAGTATGAGGGCCGAATAATAAACCCACACCAGCAGCACTACCAGGGTGCCAGCGGTGCCATAAGCCTTGTTCAAGTTGCTGTGGCCGAGGTAGTACGTAATACTGAATCGGCCCAGCATGAAGAGAGCAGCCGTGAACAGCGCACCCACGGCCACATCCCGCCATCGAATGCGCGCATCGGGCAGCACTTTAAAGAGAATAGTATACAAGCCGCTGGTAAACAGTAGGCTAAGCACCAGGTCTGTCGCGTAGACGAGCCCGACCGACACGTTGGGAGAATAAGTGCGCAGCCTGGCCAGCAGGCTCGCCAGCAGCAAGCTTAACCCCAGCGAAGCCAATAGAAGTACGCCCAGGGTAATGACTAGGGCGAAGGACAGCAGCCGGGTTCTGACTATCTGGAGCCAGCCTGCATCCGGCCGAAGCTTCAGGTGCCAGATGCTGTTTAGCGAGTCCTGAATTTCGGTAAATACCGAAGTGGCGGCGAGAAGCAGCGTAACCAGGCCGATACTGGCGCCCAGCGGATGGTGGCCGTCCAGCGCGGCATACTGCATTATTTTGCGAAGCTGAAGTGCTGCCGCAGGCCCTATCACTTTCTGTATCTGCACAAAGAGCCCGCTTTCCACGCGTTGGCTGCCCCCAAAATACCCGCATACAAATACCACCACCAGCAGCATTGGCCCGAGGGAGAATAGGGTGTAATAGGCCAGCGAAGCACTAAGCCGGGGCACATTGTCGCGCAGAGCGCCCGCTGCCGTTTGCCGTAGCAGGTGCCAGACGCGCGTTGCCACTTTCTTCATGAGCAGTGTGGATAGCGGAATAGCCTGGGTGCGCCGCTTCGCCGCAGCCGCGGAGCAGACCTGTCGAGGCTAACCCAGGTTTCAGGAGTGGTTTACTCCGTACCCGCTATCCGTGTTACTGCTGCCTGGCTCATTTGGCGTGGTCCTGGTTGGCAAATGCCTTCGGCTTCGGGCACCGCCGCTTATTCGCGGAGCGCCGGAGCGGGCGACCTGACTTCTCGCCCGCCGCCGGTACTCTTCAGGCTTTCCGACTCAACGCAGCTCCCATACCAGGGCCGTATAGGCCGGTACTGTGGCCGTTTGCAGGGTGGGTACTATAGCTTGCGTCAACACATCCATGGCCGAGGTGTAGCCGTGCAGGCGCTCCGCAAAGCGCGTCAGCGGCACCTTTTTCGCCGCCGGGTTGCAGTTGAGCATCACCAGCACGGTATGGCCCTGGGCATCGTGGCGGAAGTAGGTATATACCCCATCCTCGGGTACGAAGTGCGTCAGCTGGCCGGTTTGCAGCACTGGGTGGGTTTTCCGGTAGTTGGCCAGCTGACGCACGTACTCGTGCACGTCTTGCTGGGCGGAGGTACGGCCGGCGGTCGTAAAGGCATTGCGCGGGTCGCCGGGCCAGCCACCAGGAAAGTCTTCTCGCAGGAGACCGTCGGGGCAGCTGAAATTCTTCATAAGTATCTCGGTGCCATAGTACAGCTGTGGGATGCCGCGCTCGGTGAGCAGCCAGGCCAGGGCCATCTTCTGCTTGCGCACGTCCTCACCCAGCACCGAGAACACCCGGTCTACATCGTGGTTGTCCAGGAAAATGACGTTGCGGCTCGCATCCTCGTACATCCAGTCGCCCTGTACCGCATAATAGAGCTTGCCCACGCCCTCGGCAAAACCAGGCGGCTTGGTGAGGCCCTCCAGTAGCGCATAGCGCAGCATAAAATCGATGGCCCCGGGCAGGTTGCTTTTGAAGCCGTTGATGGGCGGAAACACGTTACGGGTCCAGAACGCCTGCTGGGCTACGCCTTCAGCTTCCTGCATCCAGGTTTCGCCAAACATTCCCAGCTGCGGGTATTCATCGAGGATAGCCTTGCCCCAGTTCATCAGAAAGGTAGGGTCGGAATATGTATAGGTATCCACGCGGTAGCCGTCCACGCCGGTGTACTCTACCCACCACAGAAAATTCTGGATAAGGTAGGTGGCCACCAGCGGGTTTTCCTGGGCCGGGTCGGGCATGGTGGTGTCAAACCAGGTAGTGCTGAACAGCTGGCGGTCCAGCGCCGAAACGTGCGGGTCGTTCACCGTGCCGTTGCGGTAGTTGCCCCGCGTAAAGGTCGGCCACTGGTGAAACCAGTTTTTGGCCGGCTGGTCGAGCCACAGGTAGTTGAAGCTGCCCAGGTGGTTGAGCACCACGTCATGAATCACTTTCAAGCCTTGCTCATGGGCGTGCTGCACGAAGCGCACATAGTCCTCGTTGCTGCCGTAGTGCGGGTCTACGGCGTAGTAATCGGTGAGGGCATAGCCGTGGTAGCCCGCCTTGGGCATATTGTTATCGACCACCGGCGTGGGCCAGATAGCAGTCACTCCCAGCTCTTTCAGGTAGCTAAAGTGTTGCTCAATACCCCGCAGGTCGCCCCCATGGCGGGCGTACATGGAGTCGCGGGCCACGCCGGGGGCGCGGTTGCCCGGCACCACGTCGTTGGCGGGGTCACCGTTGGCAAAGCGGTCGGGCATGAGCAGGTAAATAAAGTCGGCGCTGGTAATACCCTGCACCTTCGACCTGTCGCCGGGCGTAGTGCGGGCCCGCAGTTCGTAGGCATAGGTAAATTTCTGCCGGCCCCGGAATAGCAGCCGTAGGCGGCCAGGCTGGGCAGTGGGGCTGATGGTGAGGTTGACGAGCAGATAATTGGGGCTTTCCAGGCGCTGAAAGCCATCCAGTATGACGCCGGGGTAGCCGGCCAGGCTTACCTGGCTGGCCGCTACGCCCGGCCCATGCACCAGCAGCTGTAGCTTCGGATTTTTCATACCTACCCACCAGAAGGTTGGGTCGATGCGGCTGATGGGTGGGCTGCCGGGGCTGGCTGCCGGGGCAAAAGCGGTAGCCGCCGGGCAGCAGCCCACGAAAAGTACCAGCACGAGGAGTAGTTTGGCAAAAGGCATGGCGGTAAAAACAACGCGGCACCAGCGGCCGCCCGGTGAGAAAAAGAGGGCATCCCGCTCCGGTAGCCTGTAGCCTTACCGAATTGGGTTGGCAAACCTCGACCCTGGCTGTTCGGGCCGCGCGCCACTTTGCAAAGCCGGCACCTATAAGCTTAAATTTTTGTATAAGGCGTTGTTTTTTTGATAATTATGCTTTTGTAAAGATGGTGTCTTCCTCCGAAAGCGGTACGCCGGCAGCTATCCCTATTCCTCACGGATGCCGCTGAAGTACTCGCGCGGTGTCTGGTCGGTTTGCTTTTTGAAGGCGCGGTTGAAGGCCGTTTTAGAATTGAAGCCTACCTCCAGCGCCAGCGCCAAGAGCGTATAGTGACGGGCCTGCGGGGTAGCCATTAGCAGTTTGAACTCGTCTACCCGGTACGCATTGACGAAGTCAAAGAAGTTTTGGCCGAAGCCTTCATTAATGACTTTGGATAGCACATGCGGCGGTAGCTGAAGGCCGGCGGCCAGCTCGTGAATCGTCAGGCTGGGGTTTAGGTAGGGCTTGTGCTGCTGCATATAGCCAGCCACCGCAGCCTGGGCAGCGGGAAGGTCCAACGCGCCCAGGGCGCGCGGCGGGCGCGGCACTGCCGCAGGCACCTCGGGTGGCAGCGCCTGTGCGGGCTGCTGCTCGGCGGCCTCCACCGCTACTGGGTGCGCCGCCGCGGGGGCCGGCACCAGCCGAAAGATTTCGGGCTGATGCAGCACAACGTAGCCCAGAAAATAAGGCAGCGTGGAAAACACAAGCCAAATCAGTGCCTCGTCTCGTGCGGCAAGCGTGTACACGTCGAACGCGGCCCAGCGGCTGGCCAGCACTATGCCAAACAGAAAGCCCCATACTACCAGGCACACTGCCTGAATACCCAGTACCGTAGAGAGGTAGCGCAGGTTCTGGGCATAAGACACGCTGGCCTCGTACTGCCGGGTGTAGGCCCGGATAACCCGGCGGCATGCCAGCCAGTAGGCGCCGCCCACCAGCAGCGC
Source organism: Hymenobacter baengnokdamensis (assembly GCF_008728635.1). NCBI lineage: Bacteria > Pseudomonadati > Bacteroidota > Cytophagia > Cytophagales > Hymenobacteraceae > Hymenobacter > Hymenobacter baengnokdamensis. Next base: position 1,702,797 of record NZ_CP044285.1, read on the forward strand.
CGCCAGCCCGGTAGCCAGCAGCACGGCCCGCAGCCCCGCCTCATGGCTCACCAGCCGCAGCTGAAACTCGTAGCTATCGAGCAGAAAGTAGGGCAGGTAAGCCAGCAGCTGCAGCGCCGAGGGTATAAAATGCAGCCACTGCCGCGGCGGCGGCGCCTCATTGAACAGCAGCCGGCGGATGTAGCCATAAAACAGCGGCCCGTAGAGAAACCAGATAAAGTCCGGCAGCAGCGTCAGCTGCGGGTAGGCATTGGCCACGGTGCGGTAGCTGCTGACCACCGTGAGCAGCGTGCAGCCGGCGCCCAGCCCCAAAAGTCCGAGCAGCCAGCGATTGGCCGTCCGGTTGGCCTGCTGAATGCTCGGAATGGCAATTAAAAGCAATACTGCCTGAAAGCACGAAAAAAGCAGCAGCAGGTCGTAGAGCGAATAGAACTGAAAGGTGCCGCTCAGGTCTTCCCAGCTTTGTACGCGCACTTCTATGTCGCCGGCCTGCGCCTGCTGGCGCGTAGCTACGCGGTTGGCCCGCACCTGCCCGTGGCCGCTCCCCTCAATGGCGGCCCAGCTGCCCCGTGACACTTTGTATTCAAACCGGGCCTGCGGCGTGCGCAGCGTGAGGCCAAGCAGGCCGCTGGCCTGCCGGCGAAATCGGAAGCGGGCATCAGCTGGCTGCCAGTGATTAAACGACCCGGCCAGGTAAAGCGCCGCATCGACGGGCGTATTGGCCGGTAAGCTGGTCAGAACGAAATGATAGGGCAGCGTATCGCCGGAAACCGGGGCCAGTAAACGGGGAGCAGCGGCGGCCCGTTCCGCCAGAGACAAGTTCGCCAGTAGCAAGAAGGCGAAGAAAAAACTAAACCGAGCTCGGGCAAACACGTTGGAAAGCTGTTTAAAAGAAGCAAAATAAGCGGGTGAACCGGAGCTTTCCGTTACCGGGCTCACCCGCTTACTTTACTTCCCCTAAAAGCGGCTCGCGTCATTTTTTGCCCAGTAGAGCAGCTGTTTAGTCGGCCGTAGCCACTTCGGTGGCGTTGATAGTGAGGTCAAATTTTTCGTGGGCGGCGGTTTCGCCCGTCAGGTGCGTAGTGGCCGGGCCTTTGCCGCCGCCATACGTCAGGCTGAGCTGACCTTTGCCCTCGGGCCGGCTGGCATCACGCAGGGTATTGACGTTGAGCGAGTAGCCACCCAGCAGTGGGCCGAAGGAAATAGTGGTCTGGAAGCCCGAGGTAGCGGTTTTGTCGCCTTTCACATCGTCTACCACCAGCTGCACGCTGCTCAGCTCGTTGGGCTTTTTATCATTTTCGGAGTATTGGTTGCCAAACTGGCCTTTGCCGGCAAAGCCGTAGCTGGCGCCGCCCTCGTGCATCACGGCATCGTAGGTGCCGGCGTGCGGGCCGCCCGCGACTACCAGGTGAATGGTACCCTTTGAATCTCCGGCGGCGGCGGTCGGTGCCGGAGCGGCCGCCGATGTGGTATTGGCCGCGCTCGCAGTCTGGCTGGCCGGGTCGGCGGCAGTGGAGCAGGCAGCCAGCACCAGCAGTGTGAGCGGGTAAATAGGAGTGATAATATTCATTTTTTACTATATTAAAAAGCTATTTGTTTAATGAGTGTGGGCAATGCTGCCCCTAGCGAACTACCAGGCGCTGAAGCGGCAGCAGGGTAGGGTCTCCGTGGTCGGTGTGCGTGGCAATGCGCACCAGGTAGCTGCCGCTGGGCAGGCCCGTGGTGGGTAGGGCCGCGCGGCCCTGGCCCTGGGCAACGGCCAGCGTGGTGTGGGCTACCACCTGGCCCAGGCTATTGAGCAGCGTAGCTTCCAGGCTGCGTACTTCGGCAGGCAGGCTGCTGGCCAGCAGGGTGCTGCCCTCAGCTGCCGAAGCCGGGTTGGGAAACACCGTGGCCTGGGGCTGCCCCGCCGCGGCTGGCTGGGTAGCCAGCGTGGCCGTGCGGTTGAGGAGCACACCCACCGTATTGTCACCGGCATTGGCGGCCACAATGTCCAGCTTACCGTCTTTGTTAACGTCGCTGACCGCCACGTTGTAGGGCTGCTGCTGGCCGGCGGCCGCCCGGCCGCTGGTAGAGAGCACTAGCGCCGTCGCGAAGGTGCCGTTTTGCTTGTTCAGCAGCACGCTGGCAGTACCGTCATCTTCGTTGGCCGTAATGATGTCGGGGTAGCCATCGCCATTCATATCGCCGAGTACCACGCCGTAGGGCGCACTTTTTGGCCCGGCCGGGTAAGCCGTACCGGCTTTAAACGTGCCATCCTTTTTGTTGAGCAGCACATCGGCATTGCCTACGTTGTCGGCCGTAACAATATCCGGGTAGCCATCCTTATCGACGTCGCCGACGGCTACGCCGACCAGGCTGCTGTTGGCCCCGGCCGGATACGCCACGCTGGGGCCAAACGTCCCGTCCTTTTTGTTGAGCAGCACCGCCGCGCTGCCCGAAAGCAGGGTAGTTACGATGTCGGGGTAGCCATCCTTGTTTACATCGCCCAGGGCCAGGCCGGTGGGGAGGGTACTTTTACCGGTCGGGTAAAGGGCCACGCTGGTAAATGTGCCGTCTTTCTTATTGAGCAGCACGCCGATATCGTCGGTATAGAAGTTGGCCGTAACAATATCCGGGTAGCCATCGCCATTCACATCGCCGGCTGCCAGAAACTGCGGGAAGCTGCTGGCTTCGGTAGAATACGTGACAGCCGCGGCAAAGGTGCCATCCTTTTTATTCAGCAGCACGCTCACCGAGCCACTTACCTCGCTACTCGCTACAATGTCACTATAGCCATCTTTGTTGAAGTCGCTGAGTGTCACGCCGAGGGGAGTAGCGAAGCCCGCTGCATCGGCCACATACGTGACGGGTGCCCCGAACGTGCCGTCTTTCTGGTTGAGCAGCACCGCGATGTTATTGCTCGTAAAATACGTGGTGACTAGGTCGGGGTAGCCGTCGCCGTTTATATCGCCGGCCGCGATGCCGCTGGGGCTGCTGTTGGCCCCGGTAGCGTAGAGTGCTACCGGCGCAAACGTCTGGGCCTGTGCCACGCGGGCCGGCTCTGTCAGCAGCGCCAAGGCTGCTACGAAGAGAAAACGCTGTATCATAGCTTAAAAGTCAAAAAGTTAGGGAGACAGGAATTTGAAAAAGCAAAAGCCAGGGGAGCCCGGTTTTAGCCGGCCGCCCGGCTGTTGGCTACCAGCTAAAACCGGGCGGCTAAACCCACTTTGAGGTAAGACTGGTCGTAGCCCAGCTCCGCAAAAGCCCCGATGCCAGGCGTGAAGAAGTAGCGCCCGCCCACGAACACGCCCATTGTGCCGTAGCCCGACCCATCCGAGCCACTGCCGCTCAGGCTGCCGTCGTAGCTGGTGTGCAGGTAGCGCAGCCCCAGTCCCAGCCCGGCGTAGCCATCCAGCTTCTCCGACACGGGGTAGTGGAAGGCGCCGCGCGCCAGCAGCACCACGTCGCTGTAGTGCCACTTATCGCCGCCGCCCAAGTCGTAGGTTGCTCCCTGGTAGCCAATTATGCCACCCAGGCCCAGGTAGCCCGGCCCCAGGGCCAGCACACTGCGCTCGTACGAAAGACTCACGGCCGGCGATTGCGAGGAACTGCCCCCAAACAGCCCGGCCCCGTAGTCATAGCGGCTGCCCACCCCGACGCCCAGGCTCACTACGCTGCTGCCAACTGCAAAGGGTACAGCGGCCGCCCTGGGGCTGGTCACCTGGGTCGTAGCCACCGGGGCTGTCGGGGTAGGGGCTGGCTGGGGCGCTGCTACCGGCTTGGCCGGCGTAGCGGCGGCTACTGGTTTGGCCGGCACTTTGAGTGGCGTTTTAGCAGTCGGCTTGGCTACCGGCTTGGGGCTAGCCTGGGCCGAAGCCTCCAGTGGCAGGCAAAAGGCGGAGGCCGTAGCCAGCATCAGAAGGGAAAGTGTTTTCATTTTGTAAGCTGTTTATAGTGAAGAAGATGAACTGAAGTGGTAGTAAGATTTCGCTCGGAATAAGATATAGATATACCCTCGTTCAGCGCGGGGCAGTAGGGTAGGGCAAAGGTGGCCGACCCGCCTACTCCGACGTTAGCACTTCCGTAACAATTAGTGTGATTATCGTAACAGCGAGGACTTGCCTCAGCCGCTGGCAGCTGGTTGGAGCGAGGCTAGGGCGCGGGACGCCGGGTAGTCGGGGCAGGTCGAAGCTGCCGTTGCGGTAAAAGCAGCCGTAGGGGGCCGGCACATCGGCGAACACGTCGCGCAGATGTACCGCCTCATTCAGGTGGCCCGGCCCCGAAAAGACGCAGTGGATTTGGGTGGCCACGTGGCGCTCGCTGCTCGGCGTAGCCGCGTGGCGCTGGAGGGAGCCGGGGGAGCGGCGGGGCCGCCGCCAGCACCGGCTGCCCACTCAAAAGCACCCCAGGCGGCGCGTACTCGGAACGTAGAAACGTGGCTAAGCAGGTTCATAGCAGTGAGTTGATTACGCTGCAAACCTAGCCTTTTGCCCCAGGGGCTGTCAATAGAACAAACGTGGGGGTAGCCCTCAGCGGTCGAAGAACTTGTTGAGCGCTTCGGTCCGGTTTTGTACGTGCAGCTTCTGGTAGATGCGGTGAATGTGCTGGCGCACGGTATGCACGCTGATGCCCAGCTGCCCGGCAATTTCCTTGTAGAGCAAGCCCTTGGCCAGCGCCGCCAGCACGTCGTGCTCGCGGGGCGAGAGCTCGCCGGGCATCTCCTGGGGGGTGGGGGCGGGCTGAAAGGTGGCCACCAGCTTGCGGGCAATGCTGGCACTCATGGGCGAGCCGCCGTCACGCAGCTCCAGCAGGGCATCTACCAGCTTGTGGGGTGGCGTACGCTTCAGCAGGTAGCCGCTGGCCCCGGCCGCCAGGGCCGCAAACACCTGGTCGCTATCCTCATACACGGTAAAGACCACAAACTCCAGCTCGGCAAAGCGGCGCTTGGCTTCGCGGATGCAGGCAATGCCGCCCATGCCCGGCAGGTTGAGGTCCATGATAACCAGGGCCGGCAGCAGCCCCGGCCGCAGCTCGTCCAGAAATGCCTCGGCCGAGTTGTAGGCGGCCAGGCAGCTAAACTCCGCCGTTTGATTGAGCAGAAAGCGCAGGCCCTCACGAATGTCGGGCAGGTCTTCGACCACACTGATGCGGGTTTTTTCCATACCGTGAAGTTGGGTAGTTGAAGCCTGGCCGGCAATAGCACGAAAGTTAGGCCGGCAGCGGCGACCAGAGGCGCACGCGGGTGCCGGCGGGCCCGCTTTCCAGGCTTAGCTGCCCGGCCAGCTGGCTCATGCGGGCGTGCATGTTGGTCAGGCCGTTGCCGAGGCGGCAGTTCGCCGGCGCTGCCGCCTCGGCAGGCAAGCCCTGCCCATCGTCGTGCACGCATACGTGCAGGCCACCCCGAAAGTGTATTTGGATGGCTACGCGCCGGCAGGCCGCGTGCTTGATGGCGTTGTGAACGGCCTCCCGCACCACCAGGTACACGTTGCGCCGCACCTCTTTAGCTACGCGCAGGCCCGGCACGGGCTCCTCAATGTCAAAGTGGTACTCGAGGCCGGCATCATCGAGCAGCTCGGCCGTGTTGGTACGCAGGTACAGCACCAGCGATTCGAGCGTATCGTGGGCGTCGTTGAGGGTCCAGATGACCTCGTTCATCTTGCCCACCAGCTGGCTGGCCGCCTGACTAATGCGGGCCGCCGCCGACAGCGCCTGCGCGGGCGGCCCCTGCAAAGCATGGCTTAGGTAAAGGATAGCGGTGAGGCCCGCTCCCAGGTCGTCGTGCATTTCCTGGCTGATGCGCTGGCGCTCCTGCGCCTGGCCGTCGAGCAGGGCTTTGAGGCGCTGGGCCTCCGCTTCGGCGCGGAGCGTTTGCAGGCGCTGGGCGTCCAGCTTATGACGTTGGCGGTAGTAGCGATAGGTGCTAAGCAGCAGCAGCCCCAGCAGGCCGACGCCCACCCCGGCGGCCAGCAGCCAGCCGCGCTGCTGGGCCACCTGGTGTTGGCGCAGCAGCAGCGTGCGGCGCTGCTGGGCCAGCGCAGCACGCTGCTGCTGCACACGGTAGCGGGTTTCCACTTCCTGAGCGCTTTTCTGCACGGCTGCGCCGAGCAGCGTCTCTGCCAAGGCATCGGCCTGGCGGCGCAGGCGTTGGCCCGCAACCAGCCGGCCCTGCGCCACGGCAACGTCGGCCAGCACATCATAGCAGTCGCGCTGTACCTTCTTAATACCATGCCGGCTCGCCAAGTTCAGGCCCTGGCGGGCATATTGTTCAGCCTGCCCATACTGCTGGGCCAGGTAGTAGCTGAGGGCCATACCTTTACGGGCTTCGGCCTGCCCTTCCACATCATGAATCGAATCGGCCAGCTGCACTGCCTGTTGGTACAGCGGCCGGGCTCGGGCCGGGTCCTCAAGCTGCACATACAGGTCGGCCAGGTTAAAAACAATACTTTTTTGGGCCTCCACTACACGCAGCTTTCTGGCCAGGACATAGCCGCGCTGGTAAGCAGCCAGCGACTCCCGCAGGTGCCCGGTAGCCTTATAGGTGTTGCCTAGCTGTATGCAGGCCAGGGTTACCAGATAGTCGTCGTGCATCGTCTCGCCCAGGGCCAGCGCCTGCCGGCCGCAGCGCAGCGCCTGCGCATTCTGGTGTAAGTTATCGTAGCACACACTCAGGCTGTTGTAAAGTAATGACAACGAAGATTGGTCGTGCAGTGCCTCGAGCAGGGGCCGTGCCTGTAGCATGGTAGCAATGGCCAGCGGGTAATTTTCCTGGCGCAGGTACACGTTGGACAGGTTACCAAGCGACACCGCCAGGTAGCGCCGTAAATGGTAGCGGCGGCTTAGCGCCACTGCTCGCTGGTTGAGTTGTGCCGACTCGGCAAACCGCCCCTCTACGTTCAGCACGGAAGTATAATTAGCAATGTATTTTGCCACGCCCAGCGGGTAGTGCAAGCGCTCGCTGAGGCGGCCCGCCCGCTGGTAGAGTGCCTTAGCCGAGTCGGGCTGACTACCTTCATACAGCTGGCCCAGCTGAATGAGGCGCAGCACCCGGTTGGTGTCGATGGGCTGGGCATTGAGCAGGGCGCGCAAACTGTCGCGCTGCCAATGCATATTCAGGCCCATCTGCCCGTGGCTGTGTTGCGGCAGCAGCCCGAGTAGCCCCATGATGATAAAAAAGCTTTTACGGAAGAACGCCTGCATAAATAAAAGCCGCGGGATACTTACTGGTAAATACTGCGTAGTTACAAATAAATCAGCGAATTAGCGCGCTATTTCGCTCCGCCCTAAAATAAACGCTCCAGGCCGCTCTGCAATCGCTAGCGCGCCCGTAAAACCCTCTTGCCGCTGCCGTAAGGGCCAGCCCGGTAGGTTACCCGCCAGGGTGTAGCATCAGCTATAAGCTGCTGGCGGTAATTATACCTGGGAAAGACTGAAATATGCCTCTGCAAATACTTGAGGCGCACTTGTTTGTAGGTCGGCGGCTACTTAGAGTCTATCCGGAAAATAAGAGGGAGTGTCGCCAGATGGTGTTGGCGCAGGCCAGGTGCAGGAAAGCTTCGTAGTGGGCGACTTTCTTTTCCCAGCGGATGAGCAGGCGGCGGAATCGGTGGAACCAGGCGTGGGTGCGCTCGACGACCCAGCGGCGGGCGCGGTAGCCGGGGGTGCGGCCCTTATCAGCCTCCTGGCCCCGGCCCAGGATGTGCACCCGGTAGCCCCACTGCGCCAGCAGCCGGCGAATAGCCTCGGCATCGTAGCCTTTGTCGGCGCAGAAGCCCGGCGCAAAGTCACCTTCGGCGGGCGGGGGCAGCACGGGCATGGAGTCGAGCACGGTCTGTACTTGCGTGGCTTCATGCACGTTGGCTCCGGTGACGGCCACGCCAATGGGCAGGCCTTGCGCCTCGGTCAGCATGTGGCGCTTGACGCCGCCCTTGCCCCGGTCGGTCGGATTAGGGCCAACGGCCTCGCCGCCGAGCGAGGCTTTGGTCTGGCAGGCATCGAGGCATTGCCAGTCCCAATCCAGGCGGCCCTCGGCCTGCAACTGGACCAAGCCGCTGGTCCAGAGCTGCTTAAACACCCCGGCACGGGCCCATTCCTGGAATCGCTCGTGCCCCGTGGAGGCAGCCCCCAAACACCGCGGCAGCGCCTTCCATTGCATTCCAGTGACCAAAATATAGTACATGGCATAAAACATCTGGCGGTTGCAACCCCGAGGACGGCCGCGCTTGCCCGTACCACTGAGCGCCTCGGGGAGCAACGGTTCAGCCGCCGCCCAAAGCAGGGGAGAGGGCAAGAAATCAGCGTGAATCGTAGCTTCGTACTCTGTTGTAGTCGGGCGCAAGGAGAAACTTGTCAGGTGTGGTAACCCCAAATTTCTCGCGCCTGGCTACAACTTCTTTATTTTCCGGATAGGCTCTTAGTCGTTATCGTTTTGTCGGCTGGCAGCGTGCCAATTACCATGTGCGGCACATCTGGTAGGGGGGTGGTATATAGAAAGAATATATATATATTATTTCTATAATGAGCTACGAATAGTAAGAGCTCACGTAGGAAGTGGTGCTAAACCAAACACTGCCGACCTGTAATGACTACTACTGTTAGGGTATTTCTTCGTGCAGCAGAACTAGCCAGGGCGCTGCAAGCACCAGCTCCTCATTTTGCACATCACTGAGGCAGGGCGGAATAATTGCTGGACTCTAAATTGCGCTGCTACCGCATTCCCAACTCGGATTTCAGCTGCACTGGCAGACTTGCGAAGACAAGTTTTAACGGCAGCGCTCCGGTATTAAATTCCTATGGAGCAGCTACATATCAAACGCCGAAAAAGAACTAACCCTGGCGGGCTCCTATAGTTCTTTTTCGGCGTTTTTAGCACATTGAGAATGTATTCTAGTACCCAGAGCCGGGGTCCCAACCTGTATTGGAAATGAGGCTCTTAACTCCCTTTTGGTCAGTAAATGGTCAGTAGCTAAAGGTCACTGCCCGCTTTTTTAGCTGAGGCTTCTTTATCCTTTGCTTTTTGCGCCGTTATAGCTTCGGATGACATGGTTACTTTAGCTGAACCATCAAGACTATTTTCGCTATAGCTCATAGTCATTACTTTACCTAGCCAGAAGTACTCTTCAATGTATTGGTTCGACCGATAACCGCGACCATACTGGGCCTCCAATGCAGCTTTCAGCGCTCGACTATTACTTAAGCTTTCTGTTTTTATGATAATAAAGTATAGCTTGTCTTTGTAAAAGCCATAATTAATGCTCTTTAAATCAGCCTCACCAATTTTTAGATTCTCGTCTGTGCGTTCATAGTATTTGCTATCACCCCTTGCTTCAACTAGCTTGGCAGTAGGCATTTGGGAAATATCATCGCCAAAGTGAAGGGTTCGAAATCCGTTTTTTTCATCTAGGACCTTTATCGACGGTTTCGAGGTATTGCCTTGGGCATGAGCAGCTGATGTAGCGCTGAGTAGCATGAGGGCGAGAAGTAAGGGCTTGTACATAGGCGTTGATGTGAGGTGGTGGTTGATGAGAAGAAGTTATTCAGTGGCACTCTTTGCACAGTTGCATTTTGCTTTTAGCCTCCCCCAGGGGCATGGATTTTATTGTAGCGCCACAGCGCTTTAGCTCGAAGCAGGCAGCATTGGTGTGGTACTTCACGGCGTGGTGGCTAGCGCAGTAGTAGACCGGGCGGGCGTTGAGCTGCGTGGTAACCAGGGTGCCACCGAGGCCCAGCACAGCGGCCGCACCGGCTAACCAGCCCCACCGACCTAGGCGAAATGGCTGACGGGGTGGGGTAGCCCCCGCTTCGTAGTAGTTGTAGGTGGCGTTGCCTTTCACCCGCTTGATACGTGGGCTCTGTTGGAATTCGTCGTTTGGCATAGCTGGGTGGGTAGAATAATGCAGATGGGCTATTTACCCTGTTGATTCAATAGGGCTTGAATGAATCGCTCTTTCTCAGCAACTATTCGCTCCTTCTCGGCAATAAGCCGCTCCTTATCATCCAACTGCGCACGCAGTTGCTCAATAAGGGCTTCACTTCCCTGGTTCTGGGTAGCGTCACCGCCGACATGACCCACTACCATACTCTTGGAAATTTTTTTCTGAGTTTGGTAGATAGCTCCTAATTCTGGCGATTCTTCTATGAAAGCCGGGCCAATACCCGTGAGCAGCCACCATGGATTGATGCTTTGGAAGTGAAGCACTACTCGCTCTAGGTAGTCCGCTTTAGGCAAGGCCGCTTTAGGGCCTAAGTAGTTCTGGGTATTGTTGTCAGGTACTCCAATGGCTCGGCTGAAAGACCTAGCACTCATGTTGAAGTGTTCAAGCAAAAATTTTATTCGCTGACTGATAGCGGTTTGCACTATTTCCAAAGCTATTTCATCGGTTATGCTTTAGAAATATGGTCTATTTCCAAAGCTAGTACGTTATGTTTGTACCATCTTCACAGCAAGTAAAGCACCCGGCTGTGAAATCGTCCAAACACGATGACCGAGCGAGAGAAATATTTCAGTCTACAAGCCCTCGTCTGCGAGAAGCTCCCCTACTACGCGGCCCAGCTGGCCGCTAAAGCTGAGGCCGGCACGCTGACCCGGATGCAGAATGTGAAGGCCGGCAAAGTCATCAGCCTGGCCGACCTCGTGGCCCTGGTGCGCCACGCCCTCCCCGATTTCGAAATACCCGCCCACCTGCTACCCGAAGTGGCTGAGCGGGAAGCTATTGCCTAGTATTTCCCTTTCCCCTTTTACTTTTTTTCATCACCCCATGAAAATCACGCATCGGCGGCCGGTGTCGCTTACCAGCCCGACCGCTACCCGCCGCACCCGTCTGCTAGGCCTTGTGCCTGGCACCACGCTCATTCCGCTAGGGGCCCCGCTCGACGTAGCGGGCTACTGGCACCAGGGCGACAAGCTCACGGCCTATGTGGCCGGCACCATGCCGCCACATCTGCGCACGGCCTGCGAAGAAGGCTGCACCCACGAGGAAGAATGGTTTGGGCCGCTACCGGCCGGCATCCGGGAAATCGACCTGAGCGAGTGCCGCTACGAGTATCTGGTGCAGCAGCCGGCCTACCCGCTGCCGCTCTTTCCGGGCACTGATGCTAGCCACATCGGTCAGGCCGCCTAATGGATGCCCATTACCGGGCTACGCAGCAAAAAATCAAGGCTCTTCAATCCCAGCAACCTACTCTTTTTTAAGCTCATGGCTACGCTGCTTTCCCCGCCCCAACTGATTGAAGCCCTGTTGCGCGACTGCCCTGCGCACAGCCGGCGCGCCACGCTGGAAATGGCCCAGGAGGCCAATCAGCGCATCCTAAAGCAACTCGACGAGCAGCGCTTGCCCGCCATCGAGCAGGGCTGGGATGACAACTGGCACGAGCGCCACACCCGCACCACCGAAACCCTGGCCCACATCGAGCAGGCCCTGGCCACCTGCTAGTACCTCACTCTTTCTTTCTTATCTCATCATGCTGTATATCAATATCACGCGCTCCGTTCAAGGGCGTGTGTTGGAAAGGGGCCAGCGCAATGGCTAGCCAACTCACCCCCCTGGCTGATGTGTCACGCCAGCCCCTACAGGTGGGCACGCCACCCATCTATATTTTCGACAAAGACGGGGCCCGCTATGACCGCGACATAGTAGCTCTCAGCGTGCAGCTGCGCATCGCTGAGGCGCTGGAGCGCATCGCTAACGCACTGAACCCAACTTATGTCAAGCTATCAACCCTGGAGCCTTCTCCAGAAGATTTGCTGGACATGGAGAAAGGAGGGCAACAATCATGACCTTTCTGCTCAACAAAGAGGTGCAGCTGCGCGACTTGCGGCACCTGGCCAGCGAAATCTTCGAACTGGTAAAAACCACTGAGTCGGCTCAAGCCCAGCGCCAGCAGGTAGCTGAGCTAGCCCAAACGGCGTGGCACAAGCTGCACGATATCGGGCCCCTGATGGACAGCACCGGGGCTTTCTTCAAGGCGCTAAATAGCGGCCAGATAGAGTATCTGCACTGGGATGAGGTAGACGGCGCTAGCCCTGCACGTTCCTTCAACATGCTAGATGCCACGCACCAGCTGGCCTATAGCTTGTGGATGCGCTTGGAGGAGGCTGAATTCTGCTCGGAGGCGCTCTACGCCGATGTGCGCCACTTCGCGGTAAAAGCGGCCAATGCGCCCCACGAAGCAGCCGCGCGCTGGGATAAGGCCGAGCAGGAGCTGCTGGCCGAGGGCGTGCTGCCGGTGCAGCTGCTAGCCCCTTCGGCCGTGGGCGGGGCGCGCTACGTGCGCCAGGTGTACGTGCCCGACTACATGGCCAGCGCCTTCCGCGAAACGCTGGCTGGGTGGGGCGCTTTCATTATCCGGAAGTGGGCGTCGCGGGGCTGCATGGGCCAGGTATTCGCGGCCCACTACTATGAGATTTCGCTGGAAGAGGTGGACGACCAGTTTGAAATCGGCAAGTTCACGGTGATGCAGTACTATACCGACCTGGCAGGGGAGGAGCTGACCTCATGCTAGCCAGCCTGCAATACGACCTCAATCAGCGGCAACCGCCTTTCACTGAGCCCCTCATGAACCTGAAAAACTACACGTCGGTAGTGCCGGCGATGAATTCGGCGGCGGCCATTGAAGCGCTGCTCGTGGAGGCCGGCGCCACGTCGGTGTCGAAGTGGTACGTGGAGAAGCAGCTGGGCGGCTTCCTGTTTCAGATGCCTATCAATGGGCTACCGATGGTATTCCGGCTGCCGGCCAAAGTAGAACTGGTGTACCAGGCCATGCTCAAGCGCGCCCGCAAGCCCGATGCTGCGAAGCGTGCCAGCCTTCGCGCCCAGGCGCAGCGCACGGCCTGGCGCACGTTGCACGAGTGGGTGCAGATTCAGGTGACCATGATTCTGCTCGAGCAGATTGACCCGCTCCAGGTCTTCCTCAGCTACCAGTATGACGAGAACACCGGTGCCACTTTCTACGACCGCGTGAAAACTGGCACTGTGAAGCTGCTGGGCTGATGGAAGCCTACTCGACCGAGATGCACGCGGCCGTGCTGCGCGAGGTGCGCCAGGCTAGCGTGCTGCGCTTGGTCGAGTTGGCTGCCTACTACCGGCGCCGGCAGGGGCCGGGCCTGGCGCTCGTCGCGGCTGAGTTGCGCGAGCGCCAGGCCCGCCGGCAAATCAATTATTCAACTTTTAAAGGTCAACCTAATGGGTAACAAAATCAAGGTCAAAACGACAATCATCGGCACCCTCGAAATCGATGGGAAAGAAACCGATGTCAAAATCAGCCACACGTCGGTGGTGACGGATGGCGACTACATCGATGCTATCCGCAACGGTGTCATCAACAGCATCAGCCGGGCCATCGTCACGGGCTTCGAGACGCTGAAAATGACGGCTCAGGAAGGAGGTGGGCAGAAATGAAAACGGAACAGGAAATCCGCAGCGCCTTATCCATGCTGTACTCCCGGCGCGATGTGTATGCCGCCGAATCGGTACGGGGCGAACTGGCCGACCAGTCGCTGCTCGATGACATTTGGGGCAAGATTTATGCGCTGCGCTGGGCGCTGGGCCAGAATATTCAGTGTGGCGTTGACTTCCAGCCGCAAGAAGAAGGGGAGGGCGCATTTAAGGACTATCCGCTGAGCAGCTACTGCTACCCTGGCTGCCAGGTGCCCACTGAGCCGGTGGCGCTGCCGGTCGGCCAGGAGCACTATCCGCCGCTGGTTTCTACGCATAACGTGCAGGCAGCCCTCACGTTCTCGCTTGAAAAGGCCACGGCCTTTTCTGCTTATGCCCGACAGAAGTATGGCATCATGGTGCTGAGCGAGCGGGAAGACTGGGCCTTCGACGACACCGAGCAAGACGGCCCGCCCATCGTGCGCTTCGTGGTGGCCGCCGATAGGGCCGACAGCCTGTTCTGGCTGGGCCTACACTTTGAGCGGGCACAACTGATAGCTGGCTCGTTGACGGACGAGGAGCAGCAGGCCCTGCTGGCGGCTCGCATGAATCCCAACTCGCTGCAAGCCATCGCAGAATTGCGCAAGCTGGCTACGCCGGGATTTTGGGAACCAGGTGCCCAGGGCATCACGGCCTCCAGCACCTACCACGAAGACGGTGAGGATAAAGAGACGCCGGCGGTGCAGGTGCTGTTCACTCCCCAAAATCAGCATTACATCTGCCGGATGCATAATGTGCTCCCGCGACTGGAAGCCGGTCTAAAGAATTTGGCGACGCTCTCGGTGCGTGAGCAGCAAGCGGTCGACAATTTCAACGCAGCCCTCAGCGCTGAAGACGGTGGGCGCGCCTGGTCGGATTGTGGCGAAGTTGATGCGGAGGTGCTGCTGAGCCTCGTGGCGCGCTTGACTACGCCAAACGTGGAGGGTACAAAATGAACCAGCAACTTCAATCTGACCCATTTCACGAGGCGATGTGGGCGCTCCTGCGCGAGCGCGACCAGGCTAATCTGCCCCGCTTTAGCGAGATTACCGACACCTTCTACTACGTCGTGCTGGAGGCGGCACCTCGTTCAGGCTATCAGCACCAGCAGCCGGTGGGTAATTTCCTGCACCAGCATGACGCGGAGCATTGGGCGCGCAAAGCCTTCGAAGTCGCCCGAGGGCTCACGCCACGCGACCGGGACCAAGATGGCCCAATTGAGGTCTGCAAAGTGCTGCGTATTGATGACGCGCCTCCTGGCAAACGCGCTGTTGTACTGCACCTGGGACCCAAGCTGTGCGCGGCGGCTGACCTAATATCTACGGAAATGACCGTGGCCTACGGCCCAAAAAAGAACCGTCGTACGGTTTCCGGCTGGGTGCAGGCCTGGCGCTACACCGGCGCCACCATCGAGAAGTTTGAGAAGCCGGCGGAGGGCGAGCCCCCTGCCCTTTGCTACCCCGAAGTGGAGCTAAAAATCAAGCCTCGTGACGGTAGCCGGGCCGTGTGGGTACGTGGATTCAAAGACTCTAATAATCCACGCCCTAGCGAAATCTGGACATGATTCTTAGCTTCAAACAGGTGTTCGTGCCGGCCGTGGTGGCCGGCACGAAACCGCACACCATCCGCGCCGGCCGCCGGTGGCGCGTGGGCATGAGCATCCAGTTCTACCAGGATTCCCGCCAGAAAACGATGGTCAAGTTTCGGCCCGATGCGGTGGCCACTGTGGTGCAGGAAGTTGCCATCCAGCGCACCCGGCTCGCAAACGGCAAGTGGGCGCCTCGTGACGAGTTGGCGGTCTTCGTCGATAACCGGCAGCTGACTCCACTGGAGTGCCAAGAGCTGGCCCGCCGCGATGGCTTCGACGACTTCGCCCAGCTGCTCGAATTCTTCGCCAATTCCCACGGCTTCCCTTTCACTGGCCAGCTCATCGGCTGGACTGACTTACGCTACTAGCTTATGAGCTTCGAAAGTGAAATGAAGGCCCAGCTCGAAGTAGCCTTCAACCAAATCGGGCTCACGATGATGAGCGAGCACCGGGCCTGCCAGCTGCTGGCCTTTGTGTACGTGCTAGGCGGTGCCTACGAGCCCGTGGTATTCCACACCCGCCTGCACTCCGACCTGCTGTTGGCAGCCAAGCGGCTCAACATTGAGGGCGGGGAGGCACCTACCGCCGCAAGCCTATCTGTGCTGCAAGCCTACGTGCAGGAAATGGAAGAGTATGGCTGGCGAACCCAGTGGTTGGAGGAATTGCTAGCCGACTACGACTTGAAGGCATCTGCTGGCCAACTGGCTGGCCACTCACCAAATGAATTTCATCGTCACCAAGCCGCGACAAGGGCGGCTCACTTCAACCCGAAAATACTATGATTTTTGCTTATATCCGCGTTAGCACTGACAAGCAAACTAACGAGAATCAGCGGTTTGAACTGAATGGCTTCGCTAAAAAGCGCGGTTGGAAAATAGAAACCTGGGTGGAGGAAACCATTAGCGCACTCAAAAAGCTGGAGCATCGCAAGCTTGGTGAACTGCTAAAGAAGCTGCGTGCTGGAGACATTCTGCTAGTGTCAGAAATATCGCGATTAGGTCGCAACCTGATGCAGATTATGAGTATTCTGAACCAGCTTTTGGAGCGTGATATTCAGGTGTTCACAGCTAAGGAAGGCTATGAACTGGGCAACAACATCAGCTCCAAGATTCTAGCTTTTGCCTTTGGCCTCTCGGCCGAGATTGAGCGCAACCTGATTTCGCAGCGCACCAAAGAGGCGCTGGCCCGCAAAAAGGCCGAAGGCGTAGTGCTGGGCCGGCCAAAGGGCAGCAAGTCGAGCCGACACAAATTGAGCGGCAAAGACGATAAAATCAAGCAGTTGCTGCTCGATGGTATTTCAATATCAGGTATTGGGCGCATCACGAAAACCCACCGATTGACGGTGGCTGCACATATTATGAATACGCCCGAACTGCTTAAAATCCGGCCATTAGGGTCCGAGTTGAAAGCCGCTTTACGGTCCGTTGCGTGATGCCGATTAACTACAAAAACTACCCCCCCAACTGGCTCACCGAAATCCGGCCGCGCATCCTGGCCCGCGATGGCCACCGGTGCAAATTCTGCCAGGTACCGGATGGAGCCGATATCCAGCGCAGCAGCCGCGGCCACTACATGCTGCCCAGTGGCGAGGCCTTCGACGGCACCACTGGGCAACTGCTGGCCGATGAGGCCGACTACTGGCCCCCGGAGCGGCAGGTGCGCATCGTGCTCACCATTGCCCACCTCGACCACGCCCTGGTTGACCACGCCGACGACAACCTGGCTGCCCTCTGCCAGCAGTGCCACCTCCGCTACGATAAGCGCGTGGTGGCTCCCAAAGCAGCCTACACCCGCAAGTATGGCCGCGCGACTACTCCCATTGATTTTCTGCCTTCCGCGCCGTGTCCGACCTAACTCCACCCACCGAATCAACGCCTGGCCCGTCCTGTGCCTGGCCTGAGCCCTACGCCGATAAGCGCTGCCGGCTGGCTGGCATCCCCGACGAAATATGCCTGTTTCGGGCCCCGCACCCGCGTTCGCCCGACTCGCATATAAAGGCCCAGTGGTCGGTTTTTTCTTCCGATGACGAGGATAACCTGGTTATTCTCTACCCGACCATCGGCGGCGACGTGCTCACCTTCGACAACGGCACGAAGAACAACCCTGACAGCATTTTCGAGCGCAAGCGCCTGAAGGAGCCCCGCACCTACGTCGATAAGGAGGGCAACTCCCAGACGATGAAGTACGAGCAGCCCAAGGGCACGCGGCAATTTCCGTTTTTCATGCCCGGCCTCGTGGCCAAGTACAAGGCCGGCACCAAAATCCCGACCTTGTACCTGGTAGAGGGTGAGCTGAAGGCGGCGGCCGGCGTAGCTCGTGGCCTCGACATCGTGGGGATGCCCAGCAACCAGGTGGTGCGCCAGCAGGTGGGGGCCAACTGGCAATTGGAGAGCCAGCTGCAAGCCCTCATCCGCAAGTGCGAGGTGGAAACGCTGGTGCTGCTGCACGACGCCGACGCCCGCACCGTGCGCTGGGAGGCCGGCAAGGACTTGGCCAAGCGGCCCAACTCCTTTGCCCAGGCCGTTATCAACTTCCGCGAAGCCATTCAGTCGCTGCTCGACGACGAGGCCTGTGCGCTGAAGCGAGCCTTCTACCTGCACGGACGGCGCGAAATGTGCGACAAAAACGCTAAGGGCTTGGATGATATGTTCATGGCCTTTCCCGAAGAGCAGGAGGCTATCTTGGCCGACCTGGCCAAGGGCACCGAGGCCAACAAGTACTTTGAGGGCAAGAATGTGACCACACCGCACTACGACAACGTGCGTAGCTACTTCGCGGTGAATAATAAGGCCAAAGACCCTGAGAAGGACTTTTACCTGCTCTACCGCAAAGACATCGGCATCCGGGAGTTTTCATTTCGGGGCCGACGCTACGTGCCCGACGGTGAGGACGTCATCTACCTGGCCCACCAGGATGCCGGCGAGTTTTGCCGCATCGGGGCCGATTGGTACAAGTGGATATGGCAGCCCCGCCCCGGTGGTGAGCTAGTGCGCGAGTTGGTGCCCTGGAAGGTGGGGGAGATTTCGCGGGAGTACAAGAATTACCCTGCTTTCCTCGACGAGTGCCCTAAGTTCGACGGCTTCACGGTGGAGCCTAATTTCAACGGCGAATACCAGCGCGTGATTGCCAAGAACCTGAACCTGATACAGCCGCTGGGCCACGAGGTAGTGAGCGGTTCCATCAAGCATACGTTGGCGTTTCTCAAGCACATTTTCACCGGCACCGGCACGCTCGTCGAAACTGAGACGCTGAAGAACGGTAAGCCTCAATATGGCACGGAGGAAAAGCCCGTGACGGCCGACCCCTTTACCATTGCGCTCGACTGGCTTACGGTGCTGCATAACTATCCCAAGCACCAACTGCCCGTCATTATTCTGGTATCGAAGGATAACAAGACCGGCAAAACCACCTTCCTGAACTGGCTGACGTGGATTTATGGCTCGAATGCCACCATCCTCAACAACGACCAGTTTGCGATGAAATTCAACTCGCACTATGCTACCAAGTTCGTGATTGGCCTCGACGAGGCGTTTCAGGATTTGGAAAAGAAAGCGGAAAAGGAGCGCCTCAAGCAGATGGTGACGGCCAAGGAGATGTACGTGGAGCGCAAAGGCGTGGACCTCAAAGCAGTGCCGTTCTACGGCAAAATCGTCATGACGAGCAACGAGGAGGATAAGGTGATGAAGCTCGACGACAACGATACCCGCTGGTTTGTGGTGAAGGTGCCGGTGTTTGCGAAGGAAGACCCGGATATGGAGAAGAAGCTGCGCGCTGAGATTCCGGCCTGGCTTCACTTCCTGCACCAGCGCCAGGTGCACCACCCCCGTGAGAGCCGGCTGTGGTTTAAGCCCGAGGACTTCATCACCGAGCAATTCCGCATCATTGTGAAGGCCACCAAGAACCGCCTCGACCACAACATCGAGGAATTCATTAAGGATATGTTCCTGACGTATCGGCTCGGGAAAATCCGCATGAGCGTGAAATGGCTGGTGAAGGCCATCAACGAGACGAGCAAGTACCGCGTGGATGAGAAGGACGTGCGCGAGTATTTCAAGAATAAGCGGGGGCTGGAGCCCAACCCGAGCCAGCGCATTAAAATCCCGACCAGCGTGAACTACGAGATGCTGAACGGGCAGGGCTTTCCCGATACGGCCGGCATGACCTTCCACGAGGAGCAGGCCCGCTACTATGAGCTGCTGGTGCATGACTGGCTGAGTGAGCAGGAGCTGGCTGCCTTCGAGGCCCCCTACGTGTCTGACAACT
Organism: Hymenobacter baengnokdamensis; assembly: GCF_008728635.1. Taxonomy (NCBI): domain Bacteria; kingdom Pseudomonadati; phylum Bacteroidota; class Cytophagia; order Cytophagales; family Hymenobacteraceae; genus Hymenobacter; species Hymenobacter baengnokdamensis. The sequence goes on from NZ_CP044285.1 coordinate 1,722,039, forward strand.
GGTTGCCGACCTCACCGGCTCAAGTCGCCGCGCCGCCAGCCGTTCCCGGCGTGAAGTTCGGCAGCGGGTGGGGGAGATAGTTGGCATGCATAACAAATGAAACAGGGGCCTCCGGGCCCCTTTTTTTGGGCCATAAAGGGAGCTTTTGCCGATTTCTTGAAAAACACTGTTTCTTTTGTTTCAATTGTTTCAAAGTATAAAAAATAGCTCTAGAATGCTGTAGAGGCACTTTTTCACGCCTGTCCGTCTGAAACAAAAAAAAAGGCCGTGTTTCAAATGTGGTTTTCTGAAACAAACGAAACGCGCGAAACAAGGGGTTTGTTTCAGAATGTTTCAGGGTTATTATATTGATTTACAGTGGTTGTAAAAGTCAATAGTCGTGTTTGAAACAAAAACAACACACTTTTTGAATTTCAGTGAAAAACGAGGAGTTTTAGCCACTGGTGTGAATGTTTGGTGAGTGGCGCGCGCCGGCTGGTAATTTGCCTTTTTGGGGTGTGCTGTGTCCTTGATGCGCTGTCGGGGGTATGCTACCTTCAAGTACCCATTCTGGCCACCCCTTTATGCTGCGCACCTTTACTGTTCCAGTTAAGCCCCACGTTCAGAAATACCTGCTGCACCACCTGGGGCCAGCCTATAAGCTGAGCCAGCTGGACCCTATCGGGCGCATCTTGCGGTTGCGGCTTCAAGCGCCCCGCACCAACGCATATCTAGACGGGTTTACCGGCCGCTACACGGCTGAGTTTAGCGTGTCTATTGAGGGTAACCTGCTGTTTCAGAGGCGATTTAAAGCACTTCGATCCACCGATATTATTGATTTTAATAATGACGTAGAGGCCATTATTAAAACCGAGTTTTACGGCATGGTGGCCCACCGACGCGACTTTGGCCTGAGCCAGTATGGGGCGATTCAGCAGTTCCGAGCCAAGTATAATTTCCTCGACGAGGACATTACCCACGACGCGCTGAAAAAAGCCTGGCAACGCTACTGCGCAGACCAGCTAGCGCCGGAAAATGTGCAAAATCGTGTTTCAGTTTGTCCCCTACCTGGCCAGCGTCTGGCGGCCTGAAAAAAAACAGGCTTTTTTGGTAAAATCGTGTTTCAGTTTGTCCCCTAATTTTTTGCCCTCATGCCCGCCCTCAACCCGACCGACCCGCTACCGCTGCTAGCCCCCATCGGCCAGCCAGTGGGCGACAACGAGGGCGGGGTTCAGGAGATTTACCTGCTGCCCCAGGCGGCGCTGCTGCGCGACCCCCTGCGCAACGGCTTAGCCGTGCTAGGCAACCTGGCCACGCGCGCCGGGGCGCTGTGGTATCCGCTGCGCGCGACGCTCGACACGGCCAGCTTCGACCAGGCTTTCACCGACGACCGGAACGGGGGCCTCTATACCGGCAAGCTGGCCGGCTTCGTGGCTGAAGACACGCCCGCGCTGGCCGCCGCGCTGCTGCGCTATCGGGGCGTGCGCCTGGTGCTGCTCTACCGGGACGGCAACGGCCGGCTGAAGCTGGCCGGCGATACCACCAGCTGGTACACGCTCAACTACAGCCTGGCCACGCAAGCCACCACGGCGGCGCGCGCCGGCTACGCGCTGGAACTGGCTGGCAGCCAGCTGCGGCCCGCGCTGTTTTACGCCGGCACATTTGCCGTGCCTGACGTCGAATACGTGCGCCCCAGCGCGCCGGCTACCGGCGGCACGGTGCAGGTATTCGACGGGCACGGCACGCTGCTGCGGACGGTGCAGGCGGGCCAGCGGCTGATTGTCACCGGGCCGTTTCGGACCACTCTTCTCGTTCAGTAATGACTCAGCTCAGCCCCACCGCCCTAGTGGCGAAATACAACGCGCCCGTGGTGGGCGTATTTGCGGACAACAACTTTGCGAAAACGGAAGAAAGCGATTTTCGCGGCCTGGTCACCGATTTTACTGATTCGTTTGCGCCGATGTCGTTGGTCGCGCCGGCCAATGTGCGAACTTGGACGGCTAGTATTCAAGATTGGGCGCTGGGCGAGTTGATGAAAATCATCTTCGACGATGAGTATTATTTTTTCATCGCCGGTGTAGCGGGTGGCCCGTTCCCCGCTCCCGCTGGCGCCAGCGACAATGATACTCCGCCCTGGGTGCCGGCGGCCCCACCTACTTCGCCCGTTGCGTTGTATGGCACTTACCTGCTGAGTTTTGTGCAGCGGTACCTGCTTGATGCCAATGGGTATGCGACAGCCGGCATCACGGCCGGGCGGCTCTACGGCATCCCTGGGGCCTGGAACGGGGGTGCAGCCGACCAGGTAGTGTACGTGCGTGGGCTGGCCGGCGGGCGCTTTGACGTGGCCGGCACGCTGTGCAGTAGCGGCGCGCTTACGCCGGTCGCGGTGGATGCCCTGGCTGGTACGGCCACCGCCACCGCCACCACGAGCCTGCTCAGCGGCTATCTGGAAGTCAGCGCGGATAATGGCCTGCGCATTCGCGAAATTCCGGTACTGCCTGGCTTCACCATCCTGGATGAGGTATTGGACAAGAATGTCTCAGCTGTGCGCTACCAGCTCGATACCCATACGAGGGTAGGCAGCCGCCAGTATGGCACCGGCGGCCAGACGCTGGCCCAGGTAATGGTACTGCTGGCTGCCCTCACCCCGGCCGACTTTGCGAGCGGGGTGAAGCTCTATATCCAAACCATTCCGGTCAGCCAGCCGGATGCGTCGCTCATTGGCATTGAGTATAGTAGTACGCGCATCATCTCGCCGGCCCCGGCGAAACTGCCGACGTTCCCGGTTGACCCCGGCGCTCCGCAGTCCCTCACCATCAACGGCAAGTTTCTCGACCCCTTCACCAGTGACGAAACCACTGGCTGGCGAAGCAGCGGCGGCTGGTACTGGGATGGCGTAGACCTACTGGCTATTTCACCGGCAGGCGCAAACGCCGGCAGCGGCAATGGCCTGTTCTTATATCAGATAGTGGCCGGCTTTGTCACCAGCGCGGCCTACACCGCCGTTATCGTGGTGCAGGACTTGCCGGATGGCACTGCCGTTAGCGGCACGTTATTTCTGTCAGTGGATGGCAACCCACATGCCATACCAGCTGCACCGGGAGAGTACCATATCAATTTCGTGGCCTCCAATCCGCAGATGGGCATTAGCCTCAACCCGCAGGGGGGCGCTTTTACGGGTGCAGTGAAGCAATTCGACATCTTCCGCGTCTGAAACCAGGGACATTCGTGAAAGGCCTCGCTCTACCAGGCGGGGCTTTTTCGTGTCCTTTTTCTGCGTTTTCAAGCCCGCCACCTTTGAGGCACCCTTATGCTATCAATGTGGCCGATTATCAACTACTATCCCAATTAATGCGGGGCGCCTGGCTCATGGAGCTGGGCGCCGCCCAGGGCTATCTGCCCCTGCTTAACCAGCTGCGCGCCGGCAATTTCGAGCCAGCGGCGGCCCTGTTTAAAGGCCAGAAAAAGAAAAACGCGCCCTACGCCGTCGCCCTGACCCTGGAGCCCGGCGCCCAGGTGCACAAGGCCAGCAAGTACAGCTCGTTTGACGAGGCGCCCCAGGGCTCCGTGGCCGTCATTCCGGTGCAGGGCCCAATGATGCAGCAGGACTTTTGCGGCTCACTGGGCACTCAGACGCTCAGTCGCCTGACCCAGGAAGCCGATGCCCACCCCAACATCGTGGCGCACGTGTTCGTCTTCGACACGCCCGGCGGCACGGTGGCCGGCACCGAGAATTTCAGCAACACCATTGCCGCCACCCAGAAGCCCGCCGTGGGCTACGTGCAGAGCATGGTGGCCAGCGCCGGCTACTGGAGCATTTCGGGTACCAACCACATCATGCTCAGCGGGCTTACCAGCCAGGTGGGCAGCATTGGCACGATGCTTCAGTACACCGACTCCAGCAAGGCCGACAAGAAGGCGGGCTTCGTGGACAAAATGGTGCGCGCTGACGCCAGCAGCGACAAAAATGAGGCGTATCTGCAACTGCTGGCCGGCAACGACCAGCCGATTAAGGACCAGCTGCTGAACCCCTTAAACGAGGTTTTCCTCAACGCCGTGCGCCAGAACCGCGCCGGCAAGCTGCCCAGCGGCAAAAACGCCGAAAACGTGCTCAGCGGCAAGGTTTACCTGGCCACTGATGCCGTGGACTTCGGCCTGGCCGACTCTATCGGCTGCTTTGAGCAGGCCGTGCAGCTGGCCCTCGACATGGCTTCCGACCCGAAAGCGGGTACCCCAAGCAACACCCCAAACTCCCAAACTAAGATGAATTTTAAACCATCCTGGGGCGCCCTGCGCGCCCTGGTAGGGCTATCGGCTACGGCCGCGCCCTCCACCCCGCTGACTGAGGCCAGCGTGGAAGAACTCAACGCCAAAGCCCAGGAGCAGGCTGACCAGCTGGTGGCCGCCAATGGCCTCGTGGCCACGCTCACCACCGAGCGCGACACGGCCGTGGCCACCATCAAGGCGAAGGAAACGGAGCTGGCCACATCGGCCGGCAACCTGGCCGCGGCCAACACCAAAGTGGGCGAGCTGGAGGCTCAGGTGGCCAAGTACGGCAAGCAGGCCGGCGCGGTACCGACCAACCCCCTCAACCCGAGCAGTCAGGAAGGCGACACGACGCCCCCCGTCAACCCCATCGTGGACCCCAACGCAGCTCACAACCGCGCTGCTGCTGCCTACGGCCTCTAGGCCTCTCCGCCAGGCAATTACAACTATCAGTTTATCAATTATTTATAACTCTATTTTTAATTATTACTGCAATGGCAGACCTCAATCCTAGTGCTACCGAACTGGCGACCGAGCTTGGTGCTTACTTCCGCGCCAACAACCGCCAGATTATCGCGGCCCTCTACCAGAAGTCGGTAACGGCCCAGTACATGCGCACGATTCCGGCCCAGCAGGGCAAGTTTCCGGCGCTCCAGTCCATCACCAGCGACGTGGTGCAGGGCTTCACGGCCGTGTGGACCCCGATGGGCGTGACCGAATTCAAGGTGAACCCCCTGGTGGCTTACCAGCAGAAGGTCAACTTCCCAATTACCCCCGCCCAGGTGCAAAACAGCTGGATTGCGTTCCTGTACGAGGAAGGTAAGAAGGCGGCGGATATGCCTATCAGCCACTACATTATTGACCAGGAGCTGATGCCTAAAGTGGTATCGAACCGCGAAACGCTGATTGGAAAGGGCCAGTACGACCCTACCAAGCTGGGTGTGTTCGGCCACTCGATGGACGGCATTCAGGCCAAAATCAACCAGGGCGTGGCCGATGGCTCGATGTTCAAGGTGCCGATTCTGGCCCCTTCTCGCAGCAACATGGTGGACCAAATCGAGGAATTCGAGTTGAACCTGCCTGAAGAGCTGAAGCCGCTGCTGGATAAAATCTACATGCCGCAAAACCTGGTGGAGGCCTACCGCCTCGACTACCGCAACAAGCACGGCCTGATGCCTACCTACACCCTGGAGGACGGCATGCGCACGTACCTGGGCCAGCGCAAGCTTATCGGCTTGCCGTCGCTCAACGGCACCAACATCATTTTCGCCACCCCGGACCAGAATTTCCTGCGTCTGATTGACATCGTGGACACGGCCGTGATTACGGACGTGCAGGTGCTCGACTACCAGGTGAAGATTTTCATGGAGTGGTGGGAAGGCGTTGGTTTCTGGACCAACCAGATGGTAGTCGTTGCCGTGCCCGCCGGCACCCTGAAAGGTCTGGGCACCGGGGTTGATGCCGACGCCGACGCGGCCCTGACGACCAAGTATTTCCCCAACGTGTCGGCCCCGCTGCCGAGCTAGTAAGGGATTACTAGGCACCTAAAACCGGCCCCTGCTAACGTAGGGGCCGGTTTTTAAGCTATCAATTTATCAATCAATTAGCTACTATCTACCGTGGATACGCAAGATTTAACCCACACGTCGGGCACCGATAACACGCCCGGCATTCAGCAGAAGATTTTCTACACGACGCTGGAGAACATCGTAACCCTGCCTAAGCCTACCGAGGACGATTCGGCCGCCTCTACTGGCACGTTTGCCGACCTGGTAACGATTACGGCCGACATCGTGGTAAAGAAGCCGCTCAGCAGCATCTACGTGACGCTGGAGGATGGCGAGCTGAAGCACAGCGGCCAGGGTGAAACGGACTCGATGTCGTTTAAAAACGAGCTGGAGTTTGCCCACCCCGGCACCAAGCCCGAGCAGCTGGGCTTTGCCCAGTGGTGCAAAAACAGCAACCTCATTTTCCTAGTGCCCGAAGTGGACGGCCAAATCCGCGTGCTGGGCACCCGTGGCTACCCCGCCAAGCTGGCCACCGCGCCCGGTTCGACGGGTAAGAAATCGACGGACGGCCGCAAAACCACCTTCACGTTCCACTCCAGCCGCAAGGGCCCCGCGCCCGTGTTTACCGGCAAGGTCATGGTAGCTGCTGATGGCGGCGGCGACCCTACTGAGCAGGACCTGGGCCTGGAAGACTAAAAAAGAAGCTTTACGAAGAAAGGACACGAAAAACCCCGCTAGCTTCTGGCGGGGCTTTTTCGTGTCCTTTTTTTGCGAATTGCCGGCGGAGAGCTTTGTAGAGAACCTTTCTCTAGCCTCTCTCAAATGCCCAAACTGACCCAAGAGCTGCGCGCTGGTCTAACCGCGCTCGCGGCCGAATTGCCGGCCCAAACCTACCTAATCGGTGAAGTTGTAAGCGGGCAGCAGCTGCTCGACGAGAACCCCGGCAAAACCAAGCTCACCGGCGGCGGCGAAGTGGACCCCAAGCAGACGTATAAGCGCCTAGGCAATCCGCACCCGGTCAACCACGCGCGCCGGCTGCTGCGCGCCTTTGAGCGCGCCGGCCGCGCCGGCGTGCTGGCCTACTGCAAGCCCCACATCGAGCCGGCAAACTTCGGCCTATTCTCTACCAAGCTGAGCGAGCTGGTGCCGGCCAAGTGAGCTTCGTGAATTGCTGCTGTCTCTACCTGTTGGTAGGAATGCTGGTTTACAGCTGGTTTTCTAAGGTAGTAGACGAAATAGCGGCTCAAGTGGCTCAAGAACGTGCCTGGTCTGGCCTGAAGGCTAGAATGACTGTGCTGGTGCTGCTCATGCTTTTATGGCCCAAGGTCGTTTACGACGTCTACCTGAAATGAACCTGGTACGTCAAAAGCCCGGCTCATTCTGCTGCGGCCAGTGCTGCGTGGCGATGGTGGCCGACCTCGACCGCAAAGCCAGCTGCAAGGTGTTCGGCACCAAGGGCGTAACCACTACTAAATCGGTGCGGCGGGCGCTGACTAAGCTAGGCTACCTGGCCAACGAGCGCCTGAAGTCCTTTCGCAACGAGTCGGCGCTGCCGGCCACCTGCCTGCTCCGGCTCAGCTATCCCAAGGAGGTGCAGCGCTACGGGCACTGGGTTGTGTACCACAACGGCCTGATTTACTGCCCGTCGCTGGGCATTTACCCCTACGCGCAGCTGGGCATACTGGGCGCCCCAAAGAGCAGCTCCTACTTAGGCTTTACCAAGCAATGTGCTTAATTCAACAGTGGCTCGACAGTCCCCAGGAGTACGAGGCCGGCCGGCTGCTCTATGAGCAGTATGGGCTGAACCGCACGCTGAAGCGCACGCTCAGCCACGGCCCGACCGCCTACAACCGGTCGGCCGTGCGCGAAGAACTCACCAAGCTGGCCGGCCGCGTGCACGACGGCGGCGCGCCCTACCCCGTTGGCTACGTCGGTCAGGCGTTCACCTTCACCAGCCTCAACCAGCCCGGCTGCGCGCCCGCCCCGGCCGCGCAGCCGGCGCCGGCTAACCCCCAGCTGCTGCTCGACCTCGATAAGCAGTGGAAACCGCTCTACAAGCAGGCCAGCCACCTGCAAACTCAATTAAAGCACGCCAAGGACGTGCAGCAGCGCGGCACCTGGTCCCACCAGATTCTGGACCTCATGGATAAGGTGCAGGCGATTTGGGACACCGGGGCCTACGTGAAAGAGCACGGCCAGCTGCCCCCGGTGGCGGAAGTAGTACCCCCGCCGGTGCTCGACTTGGGCGACCAAGCCGCCGTGCTGAAGCGGCGCAACAACCTGCGTGCCCAGGTGAGCAAGCAGAAGCATAATAAGGAGCGGGCCGACGAGGTAGCGGCCTGGAAAATAGAGATTGAACAGCTAGATAATGTATTGCAAACCTTTTAATTAACCCTTTTTTATGGATGCCATTTTCCTGTGTTATTATTTTTCTATCGGTGCCAGCGCGATGCTGTGCGTGATAAACAATATCCCCGCTAAGGGCTGCTGGGATGCTCTTTATAGGCTTGTCGGGCCGGTGACCTTGTTAAAAGTTATCGCAGTCTACTTGGTCTGGCCCCTGATACTGGTCTGCGTGCTGCTAAGGCTCCTGCGCTTGCAACTGCTGCCCTGCTTTCGCACGATTGAGATACATGGGCGCCGGGGTAGTCATTACGAGTTACAACGGGCTTGGAAACTGCCCCTGGGCCGCACTCGCTGGCGTCTGGCTCGTCACGCCAACGGCACCGTGTGGCGCTTTGCTACCAGTGAGGACGCTATGAAGGTGGCATTAGAGCTGCTAGCCCAGGCGCGCGATTGGCAACATGGAACAACGCGCACGAAGAGCAGGGTATTCTACCTCAGCCTTTTTAGGGTGTGAGAAACCTAAGTAAAAACAGCCTGAAGCGGCTGCTACGCCCGGCCAACGGCATGCCGCCCGGCTACGCTCATTTCTACACCAGGTACTGGTTTCACAACCAGGGCGGCGCCAAGGCCTGGGTGCAGAGCAAGGGCCGCATTAACAACATCGTGGCCGGCGAAATACCGAAAAAATACCTTACCCGAACCCAGCGCGCCAACTGGGATACCTATTATTAGTCAATTATTAATCAATTAGTTATGAGCCAGCAGCTTAAACCCGGCGACCGTGCCCTGGTCGTGGGCAAGCACCCCAACGCGGGCCACTTCGTCACGCTGGTATCGTTCGGGCCCTACGGCCTCGACTTCCTGAAGCTGGTGGGTTGGCACGTGTGCGAAGATGAAACCGGCCTGGAGTATTACGCTAAGGAGCCCGAGCTGGCCCGGCTCGACCGTGACGACCAGGCCCCGGCGCCCGACGACCAGGTGCTGGTGGTGCAGGCCGAAGACTTGCCCGAGAGCGAGCTGGCCCCTACCGTTAGCCCCGGACGGCGGGAAACGACTCTTGACCGGCTGCGCGCCTATTTTAAAGCCGTGGGCACCCAGGCGCCCGTGGTGCTCACGACCCACCAGCAGCAGGTGCTCACGCGCCTCGATGCTGCGTGGGGGCTGCTGCTCGCTGCGAAAACCAACGAGAAAGCCACATCCAAGCTCATAAGTCGGTTTCAGGTGAGCCGGGCCCAGGCCTACCGGGACCTGGCCGACTGCAAGCAGCTGTACGGCGACGTAGTGAAGTCGAGTAAGGAAGCCGACCGCTACCTGCTCAAGGAAATGGCGCTCGATACCTACAACCGCGCCAAAAAGGCGGGGGAAATTAAGGAAATGAATTCTGCGGTGGCCACGCTGGTAAAAATCACGGGCCTCGACAAAGCCGACGCCCACATTCCCGACCCGGAATCACTGGAGCCCAGCAACTACTTGCTGGAGGTGAAAGGCCAGGCGGGCCCCGGCCTCACGCTCAACCTCGAAGCCATTGCCGGGCTGCCCGCCCACGAATACGAGGCCGTCATGGACGCGATTCAACACCACGGCAACAGCCCGCTGGAAATGCTACAACGAATTCAGGAAGCCGCCCGTGGAATTACCGAATAAGCCCCTCAGCATGAACGTGCCGCAACTTCGGTTTGCGGCCGTTCAGCCCAAAGAGTCGGTCAACGTCTGGGGCCGCGCCACCGGCAAATCGACCATCATTGCCTGGCTCATGCACATGATTGTGCGCACGATGCCCAGGGCGGCGTGGACCATCACGGGCGCCACCTACCAGGCAATCCTGACGCGCACGCTGCCCAGTACCAGGGCCTCACTGGAGCGCTTGGGCTACTACCACGGTGTGCACTACTTTATCGGTAAAAAGCCCGATGCCGCCTACGGCTTTAAGGAGCCTTATCAGCCACCGCACAATTACAAGAATGCCATTATTTTCCGCAATGGCACCCTGTTTCACCTGGTAAGCCAGGACAAGGGCGGTGGCAGCGCTCGGGGCCTCAACACAGACGGCGCTATTTGCGACGAGTCGCTGCTGCTCGACAAGGAGCGCTTCGACCAGGAAGTGAGTACCACCATCCGGGGCAACTACTGTTACTTCGATAAGTGCCGCCTGCACGGCGGGGTGCACCACTTTACCAGTATGCCGTACGGGGCCAGCGCCAGCTGGCTGCTCAAGGCCGGCGACTACTACGACCGGGACGGGGTAGACATCAAGCTGACCCGCGCGGAGCTGGTGCGGCTTCAGCTGGCCTTTATTGATGAGAAGGACCCCCGCAAGCGCCTGAAGCTATGGCCCGAAATCGACCAGCTGATGCGGCGCATGCGCTACTACCCGGACAAAAACGGGTTTATGTACTCGGAGGCCAACGTATTTGAGAACCTCACGAACGTGAAGCTCAAATACCTGGAAAACGAGCGCCGTAAGCTCACCGACTACACCTACAAGGTCGAGCTGCTCAACATGCGCACCGATAAGGTTGAGGGCGGCTTTTACGCCAACCTCGACCCGGCCGTGCACACCTACACGGCCTTCGATAATGAGCACCTACGCCTGGTAGGCCTCGACGGCCAGCAGCTGCTGAAGGAGGAACAGATGGACAGCCGGCAGGATTCGGACTGCAAAAGTCGCCTGCCCCTGCGCGGGGCCGTGGACTGGGGCGCGAAAATCACGTGCATGACCGTAGCACAGCAGGAGCTTCAGCAGCTTAACCTGCTGAAAGACTTGTACGTAAAGGCCCCGCTCATTCTCGACGACCTGGCTAAGGAATTCTGCCGCTACTACGCCTACCACCTGTGCAAGGAGTTCTACTTTCACTACGACCACACGGGTAACAGTCGCCAGGCTAACAGCGACTTAACGTATGCCGAGCAGTTCGCTAGGATTTTGCGTAACAACGGGTGGAAAGTCTACATGGTGTCGAAAGGCGCCGCCCCGGAGCACAAGGACAAGTACCTGCTTATTTCGCGCCTGCTCAAAGAGTTAGACCCGCGCTACCCTAAGCTGCGGTTTAACAAGCACAACTGCAAACACCTGCTGCTCTCGATGTCGCTGGCCCCGGTGACGGAATTAATGGGCGTAGTGAAAAAAAACAAGAGCAGCGAGCGCTCCAGCACCGTGCCGGCCGAGCAGGCCACCCACCTGAGCGACACGTTTGATATTCTGGTTTGGGGCCTCTACCAGCACTACCTGGCCACGATGCCCGCCTTTCAGGATAACGTCTACGGCAAAACCTAATTGCCGCGTGCACGTGCTCCAGTGGCGAAAGCCCCGCCTCACCAGGCGGGGCTTTTTAGGGCCCAAACAGCCCGTTTTGCCGTCTCAAAATGAGGGTGCCAGGCGCTCAGCAAGCCGGTTGTAAACAGGTCGTTACGTGCATACGGCCGGCCGGAGTCGTCTCTTTTTTAACGGGAGCCCCTGTCACACGCTGATGGCGACCGGCAATTTTTTAGGGCAATTTTTTAGGATATATGATTAGGGGGTGGCCTGGGGTAGTGGGTCGGCAGCCGGGCACCGCGCCCCCGAATTGCCACGTCTGCGGGCCCGGCAGTAGCGCCCTGGCCTACCTGGGTAGCCGGCCGGGCAGCCGGGCACCAGCGCCATTTCCTGTCCTTTTTTCGGGTTGCTGGTCGGCGGAATTTTGAGCTACTACTACGCTCACACTTATGCAGCTGATTGCCCTGGCCGACGTGCTCCTGCTAATGGACACCACGTCCGACCCCTTTACGGTGGTGTACTCGACGGCCGACCGCCAACGCGGCACCGGTGGCGAGCTGCTGACGCTGGAGGGCTGCGTGTGCACGGGCGGCAAGCCTAAGCCCAAGGCGCCGGCCCCAGCTGAGCCGGTGAAGTGGACAGTGGTCGCGGGCTTGGCGCTGGGTCGCCGGCCTGGCCACCGGGTCAACCAGACCCGCAACGTGACGGTGCTGAGCAGTGGTAAGACGCGCAAGCTGCACGTGCGGCTCATCGTGGAATTCAACGGTCAAACAGTGCACTGGTAATGTCTACTACTCCCTACATGAACCCGGCGGCCACCGTCGCCTTCCTGCCTAAGATAAGCGCGGCCGTGCGCCTCAATGCCGGCGCCGGGCTACCCCCGGCTGAGCAGCCCGGCGCCACCCCGACCGCGCCCTTCGTGCGCGACCTGACCCTGGGCACCGGGCCCATTGCCCGCTGGGGCTACGACAACCTGGAGCCCCAGCGTATCCTGGCCGACATCCGCGACAACACTATTCTGCTCTCGGGCCTCGACTGGAAAGCCCGCGCCCTGTACGGTGGCGGGCTCATGTACGGTACGTTCACCTACGGCGACGACGGCGCCGAAACGTTCAAGCCCCTGCGTTTGCCCCAGGTCGAGAACTTCGTGCGCCGCAACCAGCTGCACCGCTGGGCAATGGGCACGGCCCAGGACGTGGTGACGTTCGCCAACGCGTTCCCGGAGCTGATTGTGAGCAAGGACCGGAGCGAGATTACTAACATCACGCGCCAGAAAGTGCCGTTTTGCCGCTGGGCCCGCCAGAACCCAGCGACGGGCTTTATCGAGAACTGCTTTATAAATGCCAACTGGTTCCATTGGACCAGTGAAAACGACATCTATACCAGCAAGGTGCCGGTTATTCTGCCCGGCTACGACCTGATAGACTCGCTGCGCGACGACCGCCGGGGCTACAAGTACATCTACCCGCTGAGCTACCCTAGCCACAGCGAGACGTTTTACCAGCTGCAAAACTGGAACGCGGCCCGCACCAGCGGCTGGCTCAAGGTCGCCAAATCCATCCCGGAATTCAAGCAGCACCTGTTTGAAAACCAGATTTCCATCAAGTACCTCATTGAGGTCAGCACCTGGTGGTGGAAGTGGAAGTACGGCGAAAACTGGGAAAGTCTGCCCCTGGAGCAGCGCCAGAAGCACATGAACGACGAGCTGGAGCGGTTCGAGAATTTCATGGTCGGCACCCACGCCACCGGCAACTCGCTGATGGTGACGTTTCACAGTGACCCCATCACGCAAAAAGAGTTTGCGGGCTGGAAAATCACGGCGGTTGATAACAAAATCAAGGACGGCATTTACGTGGAGGATAGCCAGGAGGCTAGCCTGCACCTGTATTCGACCCTCGATATCGACCCCACCCTGCGCGGCATCACGCCCGGCAAGTCAATGGGCGGCGGCTCAGGCAGTGATAAGCGGGTGGCTTTTAACCTGTATATCAGTCTCCAGCAGGCTTTTCAGGACGTGGTGACGGAAGTGCTGCAATTCATCTGTGACTACAACGGCTGGACCGGCCCGGACGGCATGCCCCTGGTATGGCGCTTTCGCAATGCCCTCATTACCACGCTCGACACGGGCAGCGAGATGAAAACGCCTACCAAAACCCCTGTAATTCAGTCATAACATGCCGCTACTTACTACTATCGAAGAATTTCGGGCTGGCGTACCCGTCAACCTGAGCAGCAGCATTGCGCTGATTACCGGGGCGCTGGCGGCGGCCGAACGGCGCCACATCATTCCCGTGCTGGGCCGGCCCCAGTACAAGGAGTTGTGCGACGCCTACGCGGCCAACAGCCTGAGCACGGTGCAGGCCGAATTGCTGGCGGCGGTGCAGGTGGCGCTGGCCAACCTGGCCTACGCGCCCTATATCACGATTGCCCAGCTCGACCTTTCGGACGCCGGCATTCGGATACAGACCGACGCCAACAACAAAACGGCGTTTCAGTGGCAGATTGACGACCTACGTGAGTACCTAACGGAAACCGGCTATACCGCGCTCGATGACGTGCTCAGCGTGCTCGATGAAAACAAGGACGAGTTTCCGCTGTGGAAAAGCAGCGTAGCGTATACCTACAACAAGGGCCTGCTGCTGAACAACGCCGTCGATTTTGACAGCTACTACCGCATTGCCCAGTCCCGGCGCACATTCCTGGCCCTGGTGCCGCTCATTAGTCAAGTCGAGCACTTCAGCCTGGAGCCGGTGTTGTCGGCCGAATTCTGCCAGGCCGTGCGCGACGAGCTGGCCACTGGCACCGTGAGCGACGACACCCAGGCCGCGCTCAAGCTCTTGCAGCCGGCGCTGGCCAACCTAACCGTAGCCGAGGCCGTGCTGGAGCTAGGCGTGGACCTGGCTGAGGGCGGCCTGGTGGTGAAAGAACTTGACAAGACGACTACCAACAACCGCGTGCGCAAGCAGGCCAGCGACACGATTCTGAGCCTGAAGCGCAGCCAGGCGCTGGAAAAGGGCCGCGCCTACCTGCGTGACCTACTGGCCCTGCTCCAGGCCAAGGCCAGCGCGACGGTCTACCCCGCATTTTTCAATTCGGCTGCCTTCGTGCCGCCGCCTCCACCCCCTGACCCCAATGCCCCGCCCATCCACCACCACCGCCGCAGGGTCTATAACGCCTGCTAAGCTCATGTCAGATACTTCGGCTACCCTCGAAAAACTGGAAATCAGCGAGCACAAGACCCGCAACTGGGCGCTGCTTGGGCTGTGTGGCGCCCTGGTGCTGCTGGTGCAGGGCTTCTTTACCTACGTCATCACGTCCACGGCCACCGAGATGCGCGATACCAACCGCACGCTTAACGAGCTAGTGACTAATCAGAAAGTGGCCCAGACCCAAATGGATTTTATCAAGCAGGAAGTTGCTGACTTGCAAAATGCCAAAAAGGATGCCGCCGCCGTGCACCTGGCCCACGATACGCGCCTAAACTCCGTCGAGCAGCGGCTGGCCCTGCACGACCAATGGATGCAAGCCCACACTAAATAACCCTTCACCCTTTATCAATCAATACTATATGTTAGTAACCCTAATCTGGTTTAGCCCCCTTATTTTGCTGCTACTGGCCCTGCTAGTGCAGCATCTTTCGCCCCCGCTCTACGCCCGCACCTTTGGCCGGGTGCTCGCGAGGGTCGGCGCGGTAAAAGCCCGCGCCCTGGCCAGACTGGCCAGCCTACACAGCCAGCTGGTAGCCTACTACCAGGCGGCTGATGGCTACCTCAAATTTGCCACTTCCGCGCTGCTGGTAGCCGTGGGCATCTTCCTGGTATTGCCGCCCGTGCTGCGCCTGTTCTACCCCACGGCCGGCGGATTCGACCAGGGCACGATTAACACGCTGGCCCTGGCCGCGCTCCAGTATTTCGCGGCGGCTCAGCTGGCCCTGTTCACTTACAAGCGCCTGCTGCCTGGCTTTTACGCCTACTTGGTCGATACGCTTCAGGATAAGGTGCTGGAAAACGTGACGGGCGAATTGGAGGCCCAGCTGCTGCACCCGGAGACGCTCGACACGGGCCTGCTGCCCGTGCTTATCGAACACCGCAAACTCTTAGAATTAAAATTTACTATCCGATGCAAAAGATTGTATTTCTGCTTCTTGCCTTTGGCCTTTTTCTTCATTGGGGCCCAGCTCGCGCTCACGACGGTACTGACCGTCGTGCCGCATTAAGAAAAGCGTACCTCAGCCAGGTCGGCGTGCGGGAGCGCGGGTTCAATTCGGGCGTAGAAGTGGAAAAATATATTCACTTCGTCGGCGCCCCGGAGCGTTCGCCCTGGTGCAGCTGCTTTGTGAGCTACTGCCTGCACCTGGCCCACATCGTGACGGCGCGTTTTGGGGCCGCGCGCAGCTGGTTTGACCGCCGGCATACGGTTTGGGCCAGCGGCCGGCAAGTAGCGGGCCGGCCGTCGCCCCAGCAGGGCGACCTGGTGGGCTACACCTGGGGCGCCGACGAAGTGCACCACGTCGGCTTTCTCGACGTGTGGGGTACGGGCCCGGCCTGCCAAACAGTCGAGGGCAACACGTCGGGCGGCCGGCAAAGTCGCGAGGGCGACGGCGTGTACGTGAATTGGCGCCTCAAGCGCATGGTAGCCAAGGTAGCCAACGTGGTAGACGACCCGCATTATAGTCACGGCGAATAGCGAAGCGCACTATGAAAAACGTATATATGCTGCTGCTAGCCCTCTCGCTGGCCAGCTTTTCCCCCCGGCCGCGCCAACCCTGGCGCGGCTTCGCTGGCCCGGCCTACTTGCCGGCGCCGCTGCCCCGCCGGCCCAAGCAGGCCGTGCTCGATGCGCGGGCTTGTGCCGCGTCCCAACTCCTAGCCATTCCTCCCCGTGAAACAGCGAGTCATTAATTTTCTAATTGGGCTAGTGCTGGCCTTCGGCCTGGGCTACTGCCTGTTTGGCTTGTCGGGCTGCACCACCGAGCGCTACGCGCCGGCCGTCGACGCCAAAGTAGATTCGGCCCTGACGAAGGCCGGCATTCCGCCGCTGGCCGTGCGGCGCATCAAGTTCAACGGGCCGGTGACGTTTCAGATTGGCCAGGGCAACACCAGCACCACCGTGGGCAAAGACAAAACGGGCCAGCGCGCCCAGGCCCTGGCGACCGGCGCTAACAGCCACATCGAGGCCAGCCAGAAAAAAGGCGGCGTGCCGTTCTGGGTGTTTATCGTGGTGGGCATTCTCTCGATTGTGGGCTGGGACTACCTGACGCACCAGTTCAACCCACTCAAGTGGCTGCCCTGGCATCCCGGCGCGGGTTGAGCCCCGGATGCAACCCCCTCTAAAAGCCCCGCCAGCCCTGGTTAGCGGGGCTTTTTCGTGTCCTTTTTTTAGCTGCCCCAGCCAATGAGCTTTGGGTATGAATCAGGTGCAATTCGGCCACGTCCACCGGCAATTACCCACTACCTGGAACGAACTGACGCGCGTGCAGCTGCTGCTGGCGGCGTCGCTGCTGTTCCGGGCCCGCAACGTGGTGGCCACCCAGATGCTGCTGCTGCGTACGCTGGCCCGGCTGCCCCGGCCGTTGTGGCGCGCGCTCACCGCATTTCAGATTGCCAGTCACCTACGCCTGGTGCGCTGGCTCACCGAGCCCAGCCGCCTGACCCGGCAGCTGCTGCCCCAGCTGGGCCCGTGGTGGGCGCGCCTGGCCGGCCCCGGCGACTGGCTGGCCGGCGTCTGCGTGTGGGAATTCGCCAACGCCGAAACCCACCTGCGCACGTGGACCAGCAGCCAGGCCCCGGCCGACCTCGATAAGCTGGTGGCCGTGCTCTACCGGCCGCGCCGCTGGTTCTGGTGGCTGCACCGGTTTAGCCCGAGCTATACCGGCGACCCCCGCCAGGCCTTCAATTCCAAGACCGTGGCCGCCCGCGCCGCCCGCGTGGCCAGGGTGCCCCTGGTGCAGCGCCAGGCCGTGCTGCTCTACTACCTGGGCTGCCGGGCTACGCTGGAAAATGCCTACCCGCACCTGTTCAGCGGTGACGAAGCCAACGGCCAGGACCCCAACCCCTGGCTGACGCTCATCGGCAAGCTGCCCAACGACAAGTTTGGTGACATCGAGCAGATTGGCCAGCGCCCCCTGCATACCGTGCTACTCTTTACCAATCAATTCATTCGCGATAAGCCGACCGACCAATGAGCGACCTGCAAGCACTCGAAAATTACATTTCCACGCTCAGCGCCGACCAGCAGTACCTGGTGCAGGACTGTGCTTACCAGGTGCAGCAGGTGCTCGACCGCTACCAGGACCCGCTGATTCAGGCCTGTGGCGTGAATCTGGTAGCGGTTAAGCAACTGGAATCTATTAAGTATTAGGGTTTAATGAAGCACCTAGACTACACCGACCTATTTCGCGAGGCCGCCCGGCGCCACGTGGACCTGCAACACAGCGACACCGAAATGCACTTTGGGCGCCTGATTCTAACCGGCTGGCCGCTCACTAAGCTCGACGTGAGCGAGTACCTCGACGCGCAAAAGCAGAAAATGCGGCTGCCCATTCTGCTGCTGGAGAGCTACGACGCCCGCTACCAGGACAACGGCTACGACAACGTACGCAAGCTGGCCACGTCGGCCATTATCGTGCTCGACAAGGTAGGCAAAGACAGCTTCGATAAGCGCGACGAGGTGCTGGACCGGTGTGAGCGCATCGGCGAGGACGTGCTGGGCTTCGCAATCGAGCACTATCGCAAGCAGAAGCTTAAGCTCGACCCCAACACCATTTCCAGCGAGAAAGTGGGCCCCATCGGCGATTTCCTCTGGGGCGTGCGCTTCAATTTTTCCTTGCCCAGCGTGGCCAACTCCCCACTAGCCTATCAGGCTGCTAAATTCTTACCCTAAATGGCTGGCGAACGGTTTGCAAAAATCACGATTCAGGCGGCGCTCTCGCACGACATCAGCGTGCGCGGCGCCCAAACGTATGCCCTGGATTTCGTGCTGGCGGGCACCACGCTGGAGATACGGCGGGGTGGAGGCGTGGGCGAATTTGTAGTGCCTGACCCCGAGGACGCGCACGTGGGAGAGCAGTATGTGATGCAGTGCGTGCAAAACATGCTGAATGTGCTAGGCCCCGCCATTTTCTTCCGGGGCTTGCCGTTTGTCGTGAGCGCCCCGCGCGCAGCGGGCACCAAGCCCGACCCTTATAGCTCGACGCCTATGCCGGTCGTTGAGTTTGACATTGAGGCCACTACCTACAGCGCGGATAACACGCTGGATTTTACGAACGGCTATGCCAACGAGCCTGGCTTTGTAGTAACGAGCCGGCAAACGAATATTTCGCCGGTCTTCGCCACGGCCGACGTAACGCCGGCGCTGGTATACGGCACTGCCACCGGCGCCATTACGATTAATGCCACCGGTGGCTCCTACCCGGCCCCCGGCCTCTTTCTCTACGCCTGGGCTGATGGTGCCCAGAGTTCCACGCGCACGAACCTGACGGCCGGCACGTATCCGTGCGTGATAAGCGATTTCAGCTCAGGCGCCAGCATTGCGCTATCCATCGTTGTTGCCAGCGACGACCGGCTAGACGTAACCGTACAGCGTGTGGGCCGCAACGTCACGCTGGTTATTGCCGGTGGCGTGCCGCCCTACGCGGTGGTGTGGGCTGACGGTAGCACCGACCTGGTGCGCAACAACCTGCCCCCCGGCACCTACCTGGCCACCGTGACCGACGCGCACGGTGGCCAGGTGACGGTGACGGTGACCATTACCGACTTCGATGTTTTCTACTTCAGCCGCAACCCCGTCACGCTGGCCCTTCAGGCCACCGACCTGGCCAGCAAGCCCAACCTGAAGTTTTTGTGTGAGGTGCAGGTAGAAACGGACTATTTGAGCGGCAATTTCGTCAGCGTGGCCGGCGTGCTGACCCAGCCGGCCGACGCGGCCGGGGCGACCGTGTTTGACGTGAGCACCCTGCTCGATTCCTACGTGCAGCCCGCGTTCCCGGTGCACGGCGAAACGGGTTTGGCGCTCGCGCGGCCGGCATTTTGCCGCTTCTACCTTCAGCACTCGGAGCAGTGGGATGGTAGCGGCGCCCCCCTCTACGTAACCCGTGACACGCACTACCTGGTGTACGGCGGCCTCGACTTTTTTGAGCAGGCCACCCAAAGCTACTTTACGGTGTACCGCCCTAGCGTCCACCCCTTTCTGAGCTGGGAACCTACCCAGAAGGAGGTATTTGCCGACCAGCCCGAATACCTCTACTACCACCACGACAGCGCCACGGTAGACACGTTTGCGCTACTGGTGAAGTTTTACTATGCGGATGGCACAAGCAGCACCGCGACGCTGGGCCAGCCCACCGGGGTGCTGCGCTTTGAGGTGTGGCGCGCGGCCGTGGGCCTGGCCCAGCTGCGCGCCGTGCTGGGCAGTGCCCTGGTGTCGGCCCAGGTCGTGGCCTGGGACGTGTACGCGGCTACGGCTACGGGCGGACTGCTGACCGAAATTCGTAGCTACCAGCTCAGCGAGGAGTTGCCGGCCAACCGCCGTTATTTCCTCTATGCCAACAGCGTGGGCGGCATCAACACGCTGGCCACGACAGGGAAGGGCAAAATCGAAACCGATTTTGCCAACGTCCTGGTGCAGCGCTCGCTGCAACCGGGGTACGATGCCAACGCTGGCGAAACCTACACCGGCAGCGTGTCGGGCGTGCCGGTGCAGCGCGTCAACACCGGCTACCTGGGCCCGGCACAGATGGACGCCTTTACCGATTTTCTGCTCAGCGAGGAAATCCGCCGCTACGACGCCGACCGCTACCGGCCGGGCTCGCTCCAGCCGGCCACTACCCTGCTGCTGCAAGACGACGACACCGGCCTGCTAACCGTGGAATTCGCCTTTGTGCTGCCCACCCAGCGCCGCTACACGCCCACTCTGCCCCTGCATTTCTAGCCATGCCCCTTACTAACCTTGATTTTCGGCTGGGAGATGAATCGCTCGACCTGGCCGCTGAAACGGAAATTCAGCTCGAAATCACCAGCCCGCTGTTTGAAACCGACACGCTGCCCGGCACGCTGGTATATCCGTTCACGGTGCCCAACACGCCGAAAAATCGGCGGATGCTGGGCTTTCCGGGCTTTCTGGCCGTAGCTGGCGTGCGCAATCAGTTGTTTGTGTGCGACTTCTACCTGCTGGGCGTGCGCTGGCGGCGGGGCCAGCTGAGCGTGGTCAAGCGGTCGGTGGATGGTTTCGAGCTGAGTTTTAAGACCGATGTGGGCGACGTGAGCACCCAGCTAACCGACGTGCAGCTGAGCGCGCTGCCCTGGCCCACGGTGCCGCTGGTGCTCACGGCCGGCGGCGCTTGGCCGGCCCGCGCGTATGCGCTGCCCAGCGTGGCCAACAGCCTGTTTGTGCCCGAGGCCAGCGTGGCTACGCTGGGCTACCAGGGCGTAGTCAATGCTTACGCGGGGGGCCAGTACGACACGACCCAGCCCGTGGTGCCCATGCCCTATCTGCGCACGGTGCTGGAGCAGGTGGCCAAATTCATCGGCTACTCGCTGGCCGGCACCTTTTTCGACGACGCCGAACTGCAAGCCCTGGTGCTCTACGCCAACCAGGCCGTGGACGTGGCCACGGGCCTGGTACCGCTGGCCGGCCAGCTGCCCGACGTGACGGTGCCCAGCTGCCTGCTGGCCGTTCGGGCGCTGCTCTGCCAGTGCTGGCTGTTCGACCCCGTGCGCCAGGTGCTCACCATTGACGCGCTGCGCGACGTGCTGGCCAGCCCCGCCTACGTGGATTGGACCGACCAGGCGGAAGCGGCGTTTGAGTGGGAGCCCAACGTGAGCGCGGGCTATACGCTGGAGCAAAAATTGGACGGCGGCGACGACCTGAGCAAGAACGCGCCCGCCGACGAGTACCAACTGAAGATTGGCGGCGCCAAGGAGGTAATTCAGGTAGATGTTAGCTCGCTGGCTATGCAGGCGGGCCCACGCACGCCCACCAGTACCGCGCCGGCAATCCTGCTGCCCGTGACGGTGCAGAAGGGCAATACCCCCGCCCTGCCCGCTGAGTCGGACAACAAAACCACCTTGCGGCTGCTGTTTGACCGGGGCGTGCAGCACGATGCGGCCGGTAACGCGTACCCGCTGGCTTCCGCTGAAGCCGTGGCCTATTCGGGAGCCAGTACCGGCAACTACTCGCTGCGCTGGGCGGGCCCCAAGGGTCTTTACCAGGTGTGGCACCAGGATTGGCTGGCATTTCGCTCGCGCACCGAGCTAATTACGCGCGGCATTCGGCTGCGCGTGGCTGATTTACTAACGCTCGACCCGCGTCGCAAGGTGCTGATTCGGGCGGCGGAAGGCACGACGCTCGCCTTTTGGCAGCAAATCCAGGTGACAATTTCCCAAAAAGATGGCATTCAGGTAGCCCAGGTGCCTTTTTATAAAATCTGATGGAACCCCTCGACGCGCCGCACTCGCAGCGGGAAATGGGCGAGGCCTGGGCCAAATTCGTGATTGAGCGCTGGGTGGGCGCGCTCGAAAAATACGACATCGGCGGCGGCATTCCGGGCGATTTGGAGCGCAGCTTTCGCGCCCAGGTCGAAGTTGACGGCAACGGCGATTTGCAACGCATCGAGCTGGCGTACCTCTACTACGGCCTGTTTGTGGATATGGGCGTGGGCCGGGGCACCAAGAACGGCGACCAGCGCGATAACTCCGATTCGCGCAAGCTCATGGGCAAGGTGCGCGGCAATGCCCGCCAGGCGAAGCCCTGGCTCACCAAAACGACCCCCGGCCAGCTATTTAAGCTGGGCGATTTACTCCAGATAGACGCGGCCGACCGGGCGGGCCGCATTGTCATGCAAACGCTGCCCCGTGAATTAAATATCGACTTATAAAACGTGCGTTATGAAAACCTCTGCTACCCTCAAAAAGCTAGAAAATTATTATATAGAGCAGATAAGGCCGCTGCAAAGCGAGCTTAAAACCTTGCCGATGGGTTCGCCTGAGTTTGCCCAGGTTCAGCAGCAGCTGCGCGCGCACAGTGCCGAGCTGCACGAAGTGCGAAAGGTCCTATTCGACCTGGCCAACGACCCCCGCCTGCGTAGCCTTTAGCCTTATAAAATCTATCTTGTATGGCATCTGATAAAGACCAACGGACCATTGAGATTATCGTGAATGGCCAGAAGGCCAACGCGAATCTCAAGGAGATGGAGGGCGCGGCGCGTGCCCTCAGCTCACAGCTCAAAACCCTGGCCCCTGGCACCGCCGAGTTTGTGGAGAAAAGCGCGCAGCTGCGCGAGGTAAAGGCCAATTTGACGGAGGTAAAAGACGCTATTTCTGGGGTTACCCGCGAGCAGACGCTGATGCAGGAAGGCTTTACCCGGATGCTGGGCGCCGTGGCGCCGCTGGAGCTGATTTTCAAGGCAATCGAGTTCGGCAAGGAGTCGTTCGACGTGTTCAAGGAAGGCAAGCAGGCGGCGGCCAGCCTCGACGTGACGCTTCAGAGCACTGCCCACGCGGCCAACATGAGCCGGGAGGCCCTCGACCAGCTGGCCGAGAGTCAGCAGCACAATACGCTGTTTACCAAGGATGCTACCCAGAACGCGGAAAGCCTGTTGCTAACCTTCACCAATATTAAGAAAGGGGTATATGAGCAGGCGCTGCCGGCGATTGAGGACATGGCCACCAAAATGGCCAACGGCGGTGAGGTTGACCTTAAATCGACTGCTATTCAGGTCGGCAAGGCGCTAAACGACCCCATAAAAGGGATTACTGCGCTGAGCCGGGTGGGTGTCACGTTTACCGAGGGCCAGAAAGACTTGATTAAGAGTCTGATGGAACAGGGCAAGGTGCAGGAGGCCCAAAAGGTTATTCTGGCCGAAGTCAATAAGGAATTCGGGGGTTCAGCCGCCGCTGCCCGCAAGGCGGCCGGCGCCCAGGGCGATTTTAAGGAGTCCATGCACGAGTTGCAGGAGTCCGTTGGTAGCCTCATTTCGGACGGCTTGCAGCTGCTCTACCCTATCATTCTCCAGTTGGTCACCGGTGTGCTGGTGCTGGCCAACGGGCTGCGCACCATGCCCGCGTTTATCAAGGAAAACAAGGAGCTGTTTATTGCGCTAGGGGTAGCCCTGGTGTCGTTGAATGGGGCCAATATTGCGGCGGCGGCCTCGTCACTGGCGGCGACGGCAGCGGAGAAAGGTCGGGCAGCGGCCACCAAAGCGTCGGCGGCGGCGGAGTGGCTGCTGAACGCAGCGATGAAGGCCAACCCCATCGGCCTGGTAATCGCGGCCGTGGCGCTGCTGGTAGGTGGTTTCGTGAAGCTCTACAACAGCAGCCAGACCGTGCGCGCGGGGATTGCCGGCATTGCGGCGGCGGCCAGCGCGTTTTTCGAGAGTGTGAAAAAAACGGCTATGCAGTCGCTGGGCGGGCTGGCCGAATTGCTGGAGGGCGTTTTTACGTTCAACATTTCCAAAATCAAGGCCGGCGCCGCCGCGCTGAAGGATAGCTTCGGCACCGTGGGCAAGGATACCGCGGCCGCATTTCATGCCGGTTACCAGGGCAAAATCGACCAGGAGGCGGCGGCGGCTGAAGCCGCCCGGAAGGCAGCCGGAAAAAAGAAAGTCGAGGAAGCCGGTGCACAGGGCACGGCCGAAGGGGAGGAAGAAAATAGTGCCCAGCGCAAGGCGCGCGAAAAACGCGAGAAGGAAGCAGCAGCAGCCCAGAAAAAAGCGGAGGCGGCGGCTAAAAAGCACCAGGCGGAGCTGGAAAAGAGCCGGAAGGAATTTCACGCGTTGGTGCTCAAGGCGGACGCCGAATTTGAGAAATTGAAAGTGGAGGCAATGCAGGACGGGCTCGATAAGACCCTGGCCAAGCTGAAGCTGGAGCGTGACCAGGAATTGGTGGGGCTGGAGGAAAAGCGCAAGGCAACGCTGGCCAACGTGGCCGCCAGCGCGGCCGATAAGCAGCACCTGCTGGAGCAGTATCACCAGACCGCCCTGATGGCTGAGGCCCGCTACCAAACCCAGGTAGCGGATGCGCGCGCCAAGCAGGCGCAAAAGGATGCGGCCGACCGCAAAAAAGCCCGTCAGGATGAATTTGCCGGGCTCGATACCGACGAGCAGGATAAGCTCGTCGTGCTCGACAACGGGTGGCTGGAGCAAAAGCTGCACCTGCAAAAACAAACGCTGGAGTATATGGTAGCCGAACAGGCGCGGGCCGATGCGGAGTTGAAGCTGCGCAAGAAAACCGCCGCCGCGAAGCTGGCCATTATTCAGGCCGATAGCAAGGCCGAAATCAAAGAAGTCCAAAAACTAAAGCAGGATTTGCTTAAAATTGAAGACGAGTTGGCCACCAGCGAAGTAGACGGCGAAAAGCGCATTACCGAGTTTAAAAAACAGGAGGCAATCGACCGCCAAAAAACCGAGATGGATTTAGCCAGTGCGAAAATTCAACTGGGGAGCGACGTGCTCGATGCGGTAATGAGCCACCTCGACCAGGAGGGCGCGGCCTACCAGACGGCCCAGGCCCTGCGCAAGACGCTGGCGTTGGCCGAAATCGGCGTGAATTTGCAAAAGCAGCTTACCAACAATGCCGTGACGGCCAGCGAAATGAATACTGCGCTACCTGGTAGCGGCACGGCCTTTCAAATCGTGAACGATGCGATTGCCGTCGTGGGAGCTGCGGCCGCTGCGGCCAAAGTTGCGGGCTTTGCGGGCGGGGGCTTCACCGGTGCCGGCGTTGGCCAGATAGATGCCACCGGGCACCGGGTGGCCGGCGTCGTGCATGATAACGAGTGGGTGGCGCCCAAGTGGATGCTAGCCACGCCCAAATTCGCGAACGTCATCGGCTACCTGGAGGCGGAACGTCGGGGCTACGCAACTGGCGGCTACACCGGCCCGGCCAGCTTGCCACCCAGCGCGGCGGGCGGGGGTAGCCAGGCCGATGGTGCCACGGCCGCCGCCGTGCAGCAGCTCACCCAAATCATGCTCGAGCATAACGACCGCATCAACACCTGGGCCACCAACCTGGGCGTTGACTACCACGCGGGCAGCGCGGAGCGCGTCATGCAGCAGCGCCAGCAGCTCAAAAGCGGTGCCGGTCTGGGTGGGGGTAGTGTTAATTAAAAAGCCCGGCCGATTGGCCGGGCTTTTTTGTGTTCAAAATACTCTCTCGAAAAACGTCTCCAAAAACGCCGTTTTGGGGGAGCTGGGTGGGGTGCCAAAAGTGTTCAAAAAAGAAATCTATTTTGAACACTATCTTGGGGCATGAACTTTCGTCGAAAGCCAAAGACTAGACGCCCGGAGCAAATTGCTGACTTGGTGCTAAAGCATCTTCATGAGAGAGGAGTATCATCAGAGTTATTTTTTCTAAACGATTTTCTATCTAAAAAAAATATCTATAAAGATGTCGCCCTCTTAAAGGCTGTGTTTCAACTCTTGTTGGATGAGGAGCTGATTAAAGAGAATAAGGATAGTAGGAGGCTGTCTGCATTCGGGTACGACTTACCTAATCAAGTTGCCACATCCCCAGAAAATACATTCCCTGAGATAAAACTTATTCTTTATCCAATAGATATTTCTGTAAAAGGCAGGTATTTTGTAAGTCATGGGCAAAGCCTAGATAAGCAAGGGGTTGCCGAAGCTCTGGAAAATGCCAAAAAATGGCGCGAACGAAGATTAAACTTTTTAATAGCGCTCATAACAGCTATTGCTGTCGTATGTGTGACTGAACCTATTAAGCGCTATTTCGCCCCTGACAAGGCAAATATTCAAAATGCGAGTAGCCCTTTACGCCCGCGTCTCAACCCGCGATAGAGACCAGAACCCCGAAAACCAGCTCGTGCTGCTACGCCGCGAAGCTGAACGCGCCGGCGACACGATTATAAAGGAGTACGTCGATGAGGAATCTGGCGGCAAGGCTAGCCGCAAGCAATTCCAAATGCTGATGCGCGATGCCAGCAAACGCCACTTCGACCTGGTGCGCGTCTTTGCCCTCGACCGCTTCAGCAGCCAGGGTATCGAGGCGGTATTCGAGTACACCGCTGCGCTCGACCAATGCGGAGTAGCCTTCTGGAGCTACTGCGAACCGATGCTGAATACCACCGGCCCGATGGCTGCTTTATATAAGGCCATAATCGCGTGGGCCGCCGGCTACCGCAACGAGCGCCACAGCGAGAACGTGCGCCTGGGCCAGGCCCGCAAGCGTGCTCAGGTGGAAGCCGCTGGCAAAATCTATCAGCACGGCCGACGCCCGCTAGGGGAGGAGGTGGCCAGCCGGGCCCGCGAGCTGGCTGGCCAGGGGCTGAGCCAGCGCAAGATTGCCGCCACGCTAGGAGTGTCGGTGGGCAAAGTGAACAGCTACCTGAATGCCCCTTGAGCCAACGGTATATTTGTCGCGAGATAAGAAATAGCACGCGGCTTTCCATGTACAGCTGCCGCTGAATCTTTGAATAAAAACCCCGGCCAATCGACCGGGGCTTTTTATTTCTTAAACCATTTCTCCCATTCATCGGCCTTCAGCGTGATGCCGGTGCCCGGTTGGCCGCCGGCAGTGGCCACAAGCACGGTGCCTTCGGGTTGTGGGGTGCCAGTGTAGCGCTGGCCAATCCGAAAACCGGCATCACGCTGAAGGCCGATGAATGGGAGAAATGGTTTCACCGACGTAGGTGCGGGTCGTTGCGTTTTGCTCCATAGTGTAAAGTACGGGCCTATAATTTTTCGATATCCATTGCGTCGAGGCTGGCAATCGCATCGGATTTCATCTCGTCATCGACGTGCACATATTTCATAGTGGTCGAAATCTTCTTGTGGCCCAGCAGCTTCTGCAATATTTCGGCCTTGCCGCCCAACCGGATGAAGTTGGTGGCAAAGGTTTCGCGACCGACGTGGTGGTGCAGCTTCGTTTCGATGCCCAACTGCACGCCGATG
This sequence comes from Hymenobacter baengnokdamensis, assembly GCF_008728635.1. Classification (NCBI taxonomy): domain Bacteria; kingdom Pseudomonadati; phylum Bacteroidota; class Cytophagia; order Cytophagales; family Hymenobacteraceae; genus Hymenobacter; species Hymenobacter baengnokdamensis. Next base: position 1,749,295 of record NZ_CP044285.1, read on the forward strand.
GCCGTGAGCGCACGATTCTCATATTGGTCGGCATAATCGCGAAAACCGGCGCCGCCTTCCTCTTCCTGGGCATCGACCAAGTAGCCCAGCGCTTGGCGCGTGAGCGGGAGCATACTAGCCTGAAGGCTTTTGCTCCAGCCTTTTTGCATTTCGAAGGTGAGGCGGTTACCCTCCAGCTGCGCGTTGCCGATGTTTTTCAGGTCGCCCAGGCGCAGACCTGATTTGCAGCTGAATAAAAACTTGCATAGGATGCGGCGCTGCGGCGTGCCTGGGGCGCAGAGCACATAGTAGGCCTCCAGCTTGCGCAACTCGTCGGGTGATAGCGGTAACCACTTGCCCGGCCCGCTTTGGTTGGTGAAGTCGGCGTAAGGATTCTCGAATTTTATTTTATCACGCTTGGCCAGAGCCAGGTAAGTTTTTACATCCTTGTGCCGGCCCCAACGGGTGTTCAGGCTTTTAATTCTTTTGTCGAGATATTCTTTAAAATCATCGGCGAAATCAATTGTGAGGGTGTGGAAGGGAATTACTTCACGAAAGCGTTTTAATTCGCGCCAGGTGCTCAAATGATTTTTGCGGGTATTATCGGAAATCTTACCCTTGCGGTGACGCTCGATGATTTTATCATGGAAATACTTGGCGAAGTCGGTTTTGCTGCCTTCCGTATTGTAGTCCTGCAAAAACTTGTCGGCCGTGAGCACCGTGCTGCTCAGCCGGGCCTCGACGAAAATGCTGTTGGCCTTCGCCTGGGCCTGGCCGATGATGAGGTTATAGTCGCTGGCCAGCTGAGCTAGCCCCGCGCGGCCGCCGGCCGCCGCGGTGGCGGCCTCAAGCTGGGCGCCATAGCCGGGCCCGCGCTCCTTCGCCGGCAGCAATGCGACGCACCGCCCTGCTTCCTCGTCGAATAGCGCGGGCGGCCAGGCCACCTTCAGCGCCACCGGTACCGAGCGGCCGTTCAGAATTACGATGAGCCGCACCTGGCAGGTGCCATCCTTACGCGCCGGTCGACGCAATACCACGTTCGCGGAATAGCCCATGTTGGTCAGTGGTTTTTTTCTTGGTCAGTAAGTGGTCAGTTGGGGTAGGCCGAAATTGGGAAAACCCCCTTCTCAGCAATGCTGAAAAGGGGGTTTTTAGTGGTTTGGAGGCTGTTTTAGGGTCTCCTAGTACCCAGAGCCGGGGTACCGCCAGGTCACCATCTACTGCATTTAATTCATTGGCAAACAGTGAGTAAATGAGTAATTAAATAGTAAAAGCCTAATGCTTAGTGACCGTATCAGTGACCCCGTCACTACAAACCCTCCGGCACGAGCCGCATGGCAAACCGGTTGGTGATTTCCAGCAGCGTCTGCTTCAGCAATTGTGAGTCGCGTGCCATATCCTCCATGAGCCGGTACATCCGCTCGTGGGCCGCGTTGGAGTTAGCCGGGATATGCCGTGTCAGCTGCCCGCGCACCTGCCAGATTTCCACTACCCGGTCAAAAGCGATGACGTAGGGCTCGTAGAACGTATTGTCCGATAGCATCTCAATCGGCTTGCCTTCTGGCAGCGGTCCGCGCAGACGCTTGCAGATGAATTCATCTATCGTCTCGATGATGTAGACGTGACCAGGCTTCACTAGGTCCCAATGCTCCACGAAGTCACAGAGCAGGTAGTCGCCGCGGCCAATGGTCGGCTCCATGCTGTCGCCATCTACCTCAAACGCCCGGTACGTCTTGCCATCAAAGCCTGGCAGCTTCAACGTGCCATACTCGCGTAGCACGTCCTTGTCCTTACCCGAGCGGAAGTAGCCGGCCTGGGCCTTAATCGGCACCACCAAGATTTCTTCCTCGTTATTATCCGGGTTCACTGCAATGACGGCGGGCATGCGCCCCGAATCTGGCGTCGGCCGCTTCAGCGCTACTACCGCCTCATTCTGTTGGCTAGCCTCTTCCCGCGCTGGCTGACTCGTTTGCTCATCCCGGTGCATCGGCCCCACGCCTTTTAGGAGCCAATCAGGTGACACATTCGGCCAGGTATTCATTAAATCGAGCATCGTCTCGTAGCTCGGCTTCACTTCATTTGCGATAAGCTTGTAAAGTTTAGACGCCCGGTCGTAGCCTAATTTTTTACTAGCTTCATAGGTACTCATCTGGTTTTCAGCAATGAGTAGCTTTATGCGGTCACCAATCTGAGTTGCTTGTTGCATAATTTGACAGGTCAGGCCGACCCTTATTGTTTGCTTTATGTTGTAGTAGTAGCCTACATTTGGAGCGTAGTCGCAACAAATATAACATACTACAACAAAAATGCAAGAGCCAACCAACAACTTGCTACCGGAGCAAATCAAAATTCCGGCAGTCGTCCCCTTAGACGACCCTAAGCCCGCCACCTTGCGCGACATCTTCGCCAAACTCGGGCCCCGCAATAGCAGCGTGCGCCGGGTAGTCGAAAGCCTTGCCGCCCGTGGCATTGTCTACACCACCTCCGCCGTGTACCAGGTAGTACAAGGCCGGGTGAAGAACTCGGTTATCGCCGAGGAATTTCTGAATGTGGCCGAGGCCGAGTTCCAGCACCGCCGCGACCTCGAAGCCCGCACCCAAACCCTCGCTTCCTAAGCCATGCACGTCGCCGTAGTCATTCCCGAGCAGGAGTGGCGGGCGCTGCTGGCCGACGTGCAGCGGCTCAAAGCCAACGAGGCTGCCCGCGCTGCCGCCCTACCTGCCCCGCCCGACCCCAACGAACTGTTCACCGTGCGCCAGGTCGCCGACCTCTTCCACATGTCGCTCGATGGCATCCGCAAGGCCCGCCGCCAAGGCCGGCTCTCCGGCGTGCGCCTCAACGAAAAGGAGTGGGGCTTCCGCCGCTCCGAGCTAGAGCGCTACCTGAAGCGCTATAACCGCCCGCAGTTCGCCCAAGCTGCTTAGCGCTGGCTAGCCCGCATACAATTAGTGGTGTTCTCGGCTCCCGTCTCCTTGGGCTTCGCCCATAAAGCGAACCGGGGCTGGAGGTGAAGTTTCACCACCCGCGCAGCATATCACCAACCTAACATTCACCATTTCCACTATCCTCTTACCCCATGCCCCAGCTATTGCTTATTGTTGGCCCTGACAGCCCCGAAAACCGGTCCATTATCGCCGTGCAGAAAGCCCGGCTCAAAGACCAGCACCTCGCCTGCGAGTTCACCGAGCAGCGCAGTGAGGATGCTCCCGCGCGAAGCTTCGCGCTCATCTGCCAAGAGCAGGTGCACCCCGACCTGCTCCACACCTTCAGCCGTCTGGTGCCCCACCTCTGCCTGCTCACCGAGCAGCTAACCGAAGATGCCGACTACTGGCCTGGCGCCGGGGAGGAGCTACCCGCCCGCTTCGCCGCCTTCACCGTCACCGGCTTCTCACTGGGTAAAAATCAGGCTGGCGTCACCCTGGTCGGCCAGCGCGAGCTGACCGGCGGCCGGGTGCTGAACCTGACTACTTCCTACCTGCTTTTCGAAGACGAGCACAGTGCCTACCCCTATACCGGTCTACTAGAAGCTGATGTGCAAACCGCTCTCACTGAAGTAGAAGCGGCTCTGCGCGGCAAGTGCACCGACTATCGCCAGCTCGACCTATTTGAGTATCCTAAGTCCAGCCGCGAAGAATTCATAGTGGTGCCCATGCGCCCAATGGCATGAAGGCGCCCGCGTTCCTCCTCTACACCGGCGATTTCCTAAGCTCGCCCGACGTGCAGCTCATGGAAGCCCATGAGGTGGGCGCATATTGCCTGCTGCTGTTCAACTCCTGGCAGTCCGACCGGCCCGGCTTCCTGCCCAACGACGAAGACCGCCTCCGCCGCACCGCGCGCCTCTCCGCCGACCAGTGGGCCACCAGCCGCAAGCTGCTGCTAAGCAAGTTCCCCGTCAATCCCCAAGACGATACCTTACGCTACAACCCACGCCTCCGCGCCGAGGCGGCTAAGCAGCTAGAGTACCGCGAGCTAAAATCACGCGCCGGCAAGGCCTCTGCTCAGAAGCGGGCAGCTAATGCAACAGGTGTTGAGCAGCAAGCAACACCTGTTCAACAACTGTTGACTGAGAGCACCACACCGCTAGCCCCAATCACCCCCCTTTTAACAGCTGTTGAAAATGAGCTAACACCTGTTGTCCCAAAAGCCAACACTCGTTCCCAAAAAGGCCAACAGAAGAGCAACCTTTCATCTTCACTTTCTACTACCTCTTCACTACGTTCAGAGGGAGAGGCGGCCGAGGCCGCCCTACCCACTCCCATTGCTAAAAAGAAGTCGTCTGGCTCCCCTCTCCTTGGGAGAGGGGCCGGGGGTGAGGTCCCCCGGCGACCCACCCCCGAAGAGGTGCGCGCCTACGCCGCCAGCCAGTACCCCACCAGCCTCGACGCCCCGGCCGAGGCCACTGCCTTCTTCGACTACTTCGCTAGCAATGGCTGGCGCGTCGGCGGCAAAACTCCCATGATAGACTGGCAGGCCGCTTTCCGTGGCTGGATGCGCCGCCGTCCCCAATTCCTCGCGGCCCCCGGAAGCCCGGCAGCCGCCCCACCGACCCGCGCCCGCACCGCCCCCAAACCCACTGACCCCACTCGCTGGAGCTAACTCATTATGTTGTCTTCTACCCCCTCTACCCGCCGCGGTGCCGTGCCTACGCCGCCTCGGCCCAGCCACTTACCCCCCCAAGCCCTCGACCTCGAAGCCGCCGTCCTCGGCGCCGCCCTGCTCGAAGCCGATGCTCAGCGTACCCTGTTGGCCACGCTCCCCGACGAACAGGCTTTCTACCTACCCGCTCACCAGCAAGTGTACCTGGCCATCCGCGACCTGGTGCAAGCTGGCCAGCACGCCGATATGCTCACCGTCGTGGCCCAGCTACGCCACTGCGGCACCCTGGGGCGCACCGGCGGCGTAGCCTTCGTAGCGGGCCTGACCAACAAAATCAACTCCGCCGCCCACCTCGAAACCCACTGCAGGATTCTGCAGGAGCAGCACGCCCGCCGCGTCGTCATCCGCGCTGGCTCCGAGCTCGCCGCTCGCGGCTACGACGATACCCGCGACCCTTTGCAGCTGCTGGCCGATGCCCAAGCCCAACTCACCGGCCTGCACCAAGCCTTCGAAACCAAACCCGCCCAAACCGCCGCGGCCGCTTTCCAGGCTGCGTTCGACCGCCTGGCCCAGGCCGTGCAGCAAAAGGGCCTCACTGGCATCCCTACTGGCCTCACCCAGCTCGACGGCCTCACCGGCGGCTGGCAGCCCGCCGACCTCATCATTCTGGCCGCTCGGCCCGGCATGGGCAAAACCGCCGCTCTGCTACACTTCGCCCGCACCGCTGCCCTCGACCACCAGCAGCACACCGTAGTCTTCAGCCTCGAAATGCCCACCCTGCAGCTCATGCAGCGCCTGGTAGCCAGCGAGGTGCCCGGCTACTCCAACTCCGACCTGCGCCGCGGCAACCTACCCGGCGGCCTCGACCAGGTAGCCCACATCCAGGAGCAGGCCCAGCGCCTGCGTACCCACGGCCACCGCCTGCATATCGACGACACGCATGGCCTCACCATCCAGCAGCTGCGCGCCAAGTGCGCCCGCCTCCACGCGCAGCACCCCCTGGGCCTGGTCCTGGTCGACTACATCCAGCTCATGCGCGGCGACACGAAAGGCAACCGCGAGCAGGAGATTGCCAGCATCAGCCGTGGCCTCAAGGAGCTGGCCAAAGAGCTCAACGCCCCCGTCATTGCCCTCTCCCAGCTGAGCCGCGACGTGGAAAAGAGGGGAGGGGAGAAGCGCCCCCTACTCTCCGACCTACGCGAGTCCGGCAGCATCGAGCAGGATGCCGACTGCATCATCTTCCTCTGGCGTGGCGAGTACTACAACATCGCCGAGTACGAAGACGGCACCTCCACCACCGACACCATCCTCTTAGACGTGGCCAAGCACCGCAACGGCGCCACCGACGAGGTTATCGCCGCCTGCTCCATGCGCCGGGGCCTGTTTCAAAACCTGAAGAGCAACTAGTTAAATAGAAGTACTATTGGAATCAGACTGAAGCTTTGCTTTGCTAAAACAGCAATCATTGTTGACCTTGTTTCTACCTTGGGCCCAATATATAACATCTGCTCAGTGGACACTCCTAAGAAAACAAAAAAACTTACGGCCAAGGCCTTAGCTTCTCTAGCCCAACCCCAAGCCTCCCCTCCCCGGATAGCCCACTGCGACCGAACAGTTCACTACTACGACATCACTTTCAGCTTCAAAGATGACTCCCTGCCACAGGAGCATTTCGTTGAGCTATTCCGCCAAATCATTAAAATGTCGGAAGACCGGGCAGAGAATCGGTACTTCAAAAGTGTTGACAAAAAGTTGTTTATTCAAGGCATCCGCTTCGTGCCCGCAGAAAAGCAAATTCACGGTAAACTCAGAGCTGTTCGCATTGATATTTCCCCTGAAATTCTGAACATGGCCACTGATGAGGCCCGAGATATTGAAATGGCAGAAGATGAAGGTATTGTTGAAACTACTCATTTCGTCATCGACTACAAGAAAAACCGTCGGCGAATAGCAGTAGAATATAACGTTGCCGGTGCAAAGGCGCATGAGCTAGCGGAGTACTTGGAACACGTAGGGGCCAGCGCTGGCTTACTAGCAGTAGTACTCAAGCCCCTCCTCACCGAAGACTCACTCAAAGATTTTCAGCGACGAGTTGATGCCTTAAAATCATTGGAGATATGCGTCCCCTCCGATAGTATTGGTCAAATTCAGAAATACAGTCCTGGCTTGGCTACCTCAATGTCAGTGTCTAAAGATTTTTTCAACTGTAATAGATTAGTATTTCGTCCAGACTTTGATTTAAGCAGCGCAAATCAGCTGAATTCGGCGATGGCTTTTGTTAAGGATATTATTAATGAATGGACTCGTAATCCGTTGCGTAGAAAAGACTTTGAAACGTTCAAGGTTCGCGCTAAAGATTCTGATTCTAGGGGCACCTTACAAGTATTTGACTTATTAAAAGATGACATCAAAGACCGTATTAGCGTGGAGAAAAGGGCTAAATCCCGTGTGCTAAACTCCCTCGACATGTTTGGCAAAATGGTTGACTCGATGCAGAAGCGTAGGATAATATGAGAATAATTTTTCGAATAGTAGATTCGTATTTGGCGCATCCGCTTATCAGTGATGCAATTGTTTGCCTATTAATATTTTTGGGTCTTCATTATTATGCAGGCAGGTTGCCAATTGCTTCCGACAACTTGAACGGTATTCAGAGTAGCTTAGCAAGTACTGCAGTTTCGCTAGCGGGTTTCATCATAGCTGCACTCACTATTATAGTCACTTTCAAGGCTAATATTCAAGCCAAGAAAGTAGATGAATCTGTAAACGGTATGGAGCTGTTATTCAACAGTGATAATTATGGCCGAATTGTACATGTGTTCCAATTCGCGATAATAGAGCTAGTCGCTGCATTTGCAATAATGCACGCCGCTATGTTTATCACTGACATGTTTTCACCTCGGCACAACTTGTTACTAGCTGCCGCAGTGCTTACAGTAATTATACTCTCTTTATCGCGCTGCCTATACGTGTTATTTAATGTACTCACGTTGGATGCTAATCCATTGAATAACTCCTGAGAGTTATGGTGTTTTCCTTGCGCTAAATAGTTTCTAATAAAGACAGCATATCCTTGTGTATGTCCTGCCACGCTTGATTAAGATTCAGCGTGTACACTCGTACCGGCTCTCCCTCCAGCTGGTAGCGCAGTAATAACGACTCGTCACCAACTGGATATAGCAGTACCGAGCGTAGCTCTCGACCCGGAAACTGCCCCTTTAAATGCTGCTGATAGGCAAACAGCTGGTATAAGTGGCTAGACCTCACTCGCCGGCTTCCATAATGCTCAGCCGCTAGCGCCTGTGGGTAGAATTTGCATTCCAGTAGTGCAATTCGCTTTTTATCCAAGTACTCAATGACCACATCCGTTTTCATTCGGGGCAGGTGCTTCTTTGCTTGGTCATCCTCTGCCACTAGATTCCATCGAAATGCTTTGGCCCACACCTTTGCTTTTCCTCGCAGGTGGAAATCATAGAAGTTCCTAACAAATTGCTCGAATAGTTGGGCCATCTTTCGCTCATCCCGCCATACATCCGGCACTAGTACCGTGCCCGCCTCCTGTGTAGGTAGTGCTAGGTGTCGCACAAGTTGGCTGATGTGCACCGCCATCCCATACCGTGCCGTGTGCCGGTACACCCGGACTGTGCCAAGCTTCGGGGCCAGCAATGGCACTTCCTGCACGCCCCTAAAAGAGCGCAGGTGCCACCGTAGTTCTTCTCGAATGGCCATGCTGACGGCTTCTTCCTCGGCAAGCCGCTGCGCGGCTGCTTTCACCAGCCGGTTTAGAGTCGTGTCCACCGTCCGGTGGTCGGTTTCGCACCACAATCTGGCTCGGGGCAGCGTCAACTCTCTCATCGAGCGGCCCAGTAGCAGCTTCCCCCGAGGCATAGCCGTCAGCGTTTCCTCCGTTCGATAGTCTTGGTCCAACCCCCGCTTCACCAGCTGTTCAAGTCGGTCACGCAGCAGCACAGCCAGAAGCTCCAGTAAGGTTTCCGGCGGAGTTTCCGTCCCGCGGCTTTCCGGCGCTTCTACCGGCAGCAACCCCCACGCATAGCTGAGAAGGTAGTATAGGTTTTCGACCCGGATAGGGCTGTAAGTCGCCAGCGGTTGCGCCGGGCTATTCATTTTCGCTGACCATCACTGGTGCTAGGTCTAGCAGCTTCCGCGCCTCTTGCGCCAAGCTGGGGTTCTCTATCCAGTATTCTTCCAGTTGTGGCCCTATTTCATCTTCCAGTACTCGCTCATACCATGCTTCGGGGCTTTCTGTTTCCTGTGGCCCCCCACTGAAATAGCTGTGTCCAATCAAGAAGTCAGCCCCTAAGGTCCGGTCTCCCGCTACCTGTGCGTTAAGCCGCCCCACAGCATCCGTCAACTGCGTCACGAAGACCGCTGTTAGGCCGTATTTCTCCGTCAGGTAGCTAATAAACCGCTCCCCCAGTTCTGGTTGCAATCGCTTGAAGGCAAACCGCCGCCTTAACGCGAAGTCCACCAATGCCAATGACCGGTCGGCCGTATTCATTGTGCCTATCAGATACAGGTTATCAGGTAGATACATGTACTCACCCCCGTAAGGCAGCATTACTTTGTGTTCGGGTCCTCTTTTGTCGCTTTCCAGAAGTAGCATACACTCACCCAGTACTTTGCCCAGGTTAGCCCGATTCATCTCATCGATGATAAACACGTAGTTTTTTTCTGGATTTACCAAAACCACATCGCGGACAAATTTCAAAAATACCCCTGCTTCGCGCACAAAACCAGTACCCGAAGCTCGGTAGCCCATTATAAAATCTTCGTAGCTGTACGATGGATGGAACTGCACCATTTCCACCCGCGTGTCGTCGGCTTCACCTAGTAGTAAGTGCGCTAGCCGCTTCGCTACAAACGACTTACCTACCCCAGGAGGTCCCTGCAAAACGAGGTTCATTTTGCGCTTCAAGCTGTTGAGCAGCCCGGCCAGCGCCTCATCGGGCATAAATAAGTCAGCCGACGCTTGTGCAAAAGTGTAGGGAGGAAGCCCAATTGGCTTTTTCTTCTTGCCCTCACCCGACTCCTTAGCCGGAATGCGGTGCAGCTGCGTCGGTGTTTCCAATTCTAACTCTATGGCTTGCGTCAGGTGATAACCCGTAATATCGGTGAGCGTCTTCGTTGTAAACGCCACGTCGGCAGTTCGTATCCACGGGCCTTCTAGCAGCCACGATACTTGCCGCACGTGCAGGAACTCGTCCCTTTCCTCATCGTATTCATAGGCCCCAGTAACGCGTCCTAAGCCCAGTATTCTTGTTTTGCCCTGCTTGGCTACTACGATGTCACCGGGCCGGATAGCCTGGCAAAACTCCCAGCAGGCCAGCGCATCGTTATTCCGTTTCGTATCTGCGTTGTCCTCCAATAAACGCTGGCGCATAGCTTCCTTCGAAGGGTAGCCCTGCAAATTTCCCATAAAGTCCCAGCCCACGGACATGATACCTTCCTTCTTCCAGTCTTCCCACAGGTAGCCGTCCTCGCCTGCTCCTATCGCCCACCAGTGTGGTTTCACCCTTGGAATCTCAGTAGCACCGCCCTCACCATCAGTAGTACCATCCGCTTCGTCGCTAGGGTACTCTTCATCATCTGCATCACCGTTGCCCGTCTCGGCTGCTTCTTCCTGCGCGGCTTCCGCGCTGGCCCGCACCGTGCAGTAAATAAAATCCTGCGTCAGCAGATGCAGCGCGGTATCAGGGTAGCATTCTGGAGTGAGACGTGCTTGGTGCGCCGCCAATAGTGCCGGCGCTTGGGCTAGCACTTCCCGTACTTGCTCAGCCAGTGCTAGGTAGTCCTGCACCCGTGTAACAGCTGCCTTGTGTCGGTTGTCAAATGGGGCCGCAACTAGTGCCGCAAAGTTCTTGTACATCTCTGCCTTATACAAGTAGTAGCGCTCTGGGTAATGCAAAGTCAAATAAGCCAGCAGTGCCCGCTGATGCTGATAGCTGCTGTTGGCTGGGGTGGTCAATTCCTGCCGCCATACCTCAGCCGAACTTCTAAACTGTTCTAGCCTCGTTAAAAGCGGCAGTTCCTCATCAAACAAATGCCGAAAAGCCGCTCGTACATCCTCCGGCCGCTGGTCAGCAAAGCGCTCTATCATTAACCGGGCGTAGTACATCGACGACGTGAGCAAGTTGGCTGTCGCCGCCAAACTTTGCCGCAGCATAGCCGGGAAATCCATGGCTTCCAAGTCCCAGTTATCTTGAAAGACCTTCACCGCCCGCCATTTATATAGTTCTTCTTGGGTCCAGCGGGGTAGTTGTAGCTGGTAGTCTTCAATCCATGGAGCAAGCGTTTCGGTAAGCGTTGGCATAGGGCAGAATACAGGAATTTAAGCTAGGATTTGCAAGGTAATGCTACTCCATTCACTACATGTCTGTTGTTAGTAACCAGCTCCATTTTCCTTGCTGCACCCTTCCAGAAGCCTTATCATTGTATAGTTTATACTACCCCGCTTCATGCCCACCGCTAAGATTTCCCTTGCCCAACTCGAACGCTTTCTTTACCGCGCTGCCGACGACCTGCGCAGCAACATGGACGCTTCCGAATTCAAAGAATTCATCTTCGGAATGCTGTTCCTCAAGCGCCTCTCCGACGAATTCGACCAGCAGCGCGCGGCTATTCGTGCCAAGCACAGCCACCTTAGCCCCGAAGAATTAACCGAATACCTCGAAGACGAAGCTGCCTACGGCGACACTTTTTTTGTGCCGCCTGCTGCTCGCTGGGAAAACCTGAAAGACCTCAAAACGGGCGTTGGCCAGAAGCTCAACGAAGCCATTGCCGCCCTCGAAAAAGCCAACCCTCAGCTCGACAAAGTGCTGGAAGGTAATATTGACTTCAATGCCACGCGTGGCAAAGGCCAGGCGCGCATCTCCGACGGCACTTGGGTGAGCCTGCTCACGCACTTCAGCAAAATCCGCCTCACCAACGACAACTTTGAATTCCCCGACCTGCTCGGAGCTGCCTACGAATACCTCATTAAAGAATTTGCCGATTCAGCTGGTAAGAAGGCCGGCGAATTCTACACCCCCGCTCAGGTAGTGGGCCTCATGGTGCGCCTCGCTGCTCCGCAGCCCGGTATGAGTGTCTACGACCCCACCGTGGGCTCCGGTGGCATGCTCATCCAGTCTCGCCAATACATCGAGGAGCAAGGCCACAACCCCCGCTCGCTACGCCTTTTTGGCCAGGAGAAGAATGGTACCGTGTGGAGTATCTGTGTCATGAACATGCTGCTGCACGACGTGCGCGATGCCAACATCGAAAACGGCGACACTATCCAGAACCCCCTGCTGCTCGACGGCCAGGGCCGCCTCCAGCAGTTTGACCGCATCCTGGCCAACCCGCCCTTTTCCCAAACCTATTCCTTGGAGGGGATGCAGTTCAAAAGCCGATTTCAGCATTTCACGCCCGAAACCGGCAAAAAGGCCGACCTCATGTTTGTCCAGCATATGTTGGCTAGCATGAGCCCTACCGGTATGGTGGCCACCGTTATGCCCCACGGCGTACTGTTTCGCGGTGCGGCTGAACGTAACATTCGCAAGGAATTATTAGCTCGCCGCCAACTCCACGCTATCATCGCTCTACCTCCAGGTCTATTCTATAGCACCACCATTGAGGCCTGCATTCTGATTTTGGGCCAGCATAATAAGCCTGAGGACCGTCTCGACCAAGTTCTATTCATTAATGCAGACGCTGAGTACCGCGAAGGCAAAGCTCAAAATTTCCTCCGCCCTGAGGATGTTGAGAAAATAGTTACAGTGTTTGCCAACCACCAGGAAGTATTCAATTACTCGCGTTGGGTAACCTTGCAAGAGATAGAAGAAAACGATTATAATCTCAATATTCGGAGCTATGTCGACAATACACCTCTGCCCGAACCCGAGGATGTTCGGGCACACCTTCTTGGTGGTCTGCCCGCTCCCGAAGTAGATGCCCTACGCCCCCGCGCCGAAGTGTTCAAGGCCAACATCAACGCCTTTGTCCAGCCTCGTCCTGAAGACCCGGCCTATCTCGATTTCACTCCTACTCTTGTAACTCGCCCTCAACTACGTGCTACCCTCGACGCCGACCCTGGCCTCGTGGCTACCCTGACTCAGCAGTTGAGCGAAGTAGAAAGCTGGTGGGAAGAGGCCCGTAATGATTTCGCTAGCCTAGAGCGCCAGCCCCAGCGCCTAGCGCCTATTCGCCAGCACCTTCTCAATTCTCTGAGCCACCACCTTGCGCCGGCCCGCATTCTCACCTCATTCCAGTTGGCAGGCGTATTCGCTAACTGGTGGCAGGGCATTCGCTACGACCTGAAAACTATCACTGCTGCTGGCTGGAGTCCCTCGTTGATTCCGGCTAGCTATATCGAGGAGGAATTTTTTCAAGCCGAAAAAGCGCATTTGGCTATATTAGCCGACGAACTCGCCACTGCCCAAACTACCCTCGATGAGCTGTTAGGGAATTCTGGCTATGAGTTGAGCGAAGACGAGGAGCTAACTGTAAAGTCAGTGCGCGATTATCTTACCGAACAGCTACGTGACTTTGCTACTAGTACTAAGGACCCAAAAGCGTTAGCTATTAAAACCATACTCCTTAACCTTAAGCAAACCGAGGCCCGCATCAAGTTGCTCCGAGACCAAGCCACGGCTCAGCGCCTCGACCTCGATGAGTTAATTCAACTCAAGCTTTACGGCTTCGACGCCGTTACTACCGAGGCCGAGCTAGTCATCTCCCAGCAACATCGCCAGGGCCTGCGCCAGGTGCTGCTTGCTCTCTTCACTCAGCACAACGTAGCTGGCACTACGTTCGAGGACAAACTAAAAGCCGCCACCAAGCGCGGAGCCGACGCCGCAAAGGCCGCTACCCCTCTCAAAAAAGACCTCGTCAAGACCGACGAAGTTATTGCCTTTACTACTAAGCTTCTGACTACAGCCGCTAGCCGCCTTGCTGGCATCGGCGGCCCTATCACCGAAGCCCAAGCCCAGGAGTTGATTCTGCGCAAGCACCATCACTTTATCAACCGCGAGCTAACCCGCTACCTTCAGGCCGAACGCCGTGCCCTATTGGCTGGACTAGAGAAACTGTGGGATAAGTATGGGGTAAGCTTAAATAGTATTGAAGCAAGAAATAAACAGCTTGAGCTAGAAATAAGTAATGCTCTGATTACACTAAACTTTCTCGGTGATACCTATGAGCACTTGCGCAACAGAGAATCTGATGAATTTAAAGATTCGCACATAGGTCGTATTCCGGCAGATTGGGACGTAAAAAAATTGAGTCAGGTTTGTGGTATATTGAATGGGTTTGCATTTGACAGCAAACTGTTTACACAAGGAGAAGGAATGCCCTTAATCCGTATTCGGGATTTAGATTCTTTAACTACAACCGAAAAGTATGCGGGAAATTACAAGCCGCAGTATGTGGTAAATAAGAATGATATGCTTATCGGTATGGACGGGGAGTTTAATTGCCGTCGTTGGCAAGGTGGACCAGCACTACTGAATCAGCGAGTTTGTAAGCTGGTGCCAATAGTAAATAAAATTGATGATTCTTTCTTATTTCATTTTATTGCAGGCCACCTCAAAAAGATTGAAGCTAAGACAGGTGCAACCACTGTTAAGCATATCTCTTCTTATCAAATTCTTGATATCGAATTTGCGTGCCCTAAGATTGAAGAACAAATCAAAATTGGCTATGTCTTAGATTTAGAGGAACAACTAATTCAGCAGCAAACTATGCGACTTGATAAGCTTCGCCGCATTAAAACAGGACTCAAGCAAGACCTTCTAATTGGTCGTGTTCTAACGAGCAACCTTAATTCTGTTTTCTCTGAAGCTTAAGCTCCTGCCGCCGCCATGCCCGCCGTTCCTAACCCTACCCACAAATTTGATGAGCGCCACCACGTCGAGCTACCCTTGCTCCGGCACCTAGCCAGCATCGGCTACACGGTCATTGACCTTGATGTTAACATTGGGAACGACTACGCTGCTACCGGCCGCAACGCCGACTTTCGGCAAACCCACCTGCCTGGCGTCCTGCGCGACAGCATTCAGGACCTCAACCCCTGGCTTGCCCCCGACCAGCTCGACCAGGTAATCAGCGAACTGCTGCGCTTCCCCTCAGCCAGCCTCATCCAAAATAACCAAACTGCCCAGCAGCGTTTACTCGACGGTATCGTGGTCAGCGAAAACCGCCAGACTGGGGCCAAAAGCCCCACCGTCCGCCTTCTCGACTTCGATGGCCTCGACTACGGCCACGACCGCCGTGGCCTCAACCAGTTCCACGCTGTTTGTCAGTTTAAGGTCCGCGTCCCCGGTTCCGCCACCGCCGAGCATATTCGCCCTGACATTGTCTTGTTCGTCAACGGCCTAGCCCTAGTCGTTATCGAATGCAAGTCGCCCAAAGTGCAGGAGCCGATTGATGACGCCATCAAGCAGATGCTCCGCTACGCCGGCCAGCGCGGCTACCAGGGCGAAGGCAACCCCGACCTGTTTCTGTTCAACCTGCTGATTGTCGCTACCTGCCGCACCGAGGCCGTATTTGGTACCATCACTACCAGCCTGCGCAAGCACTTTCACGGCTGGACCGACCCATACCCCGTAGCGCTCGATGACGTGCCCCACGAAGGAGTAGCCGGCCCCCCCAACCAGCAGGAGCGCCTAACGCATGGCCTACTCATGCCCGCTCACCTACTGCGCATCCTGCGCTCATTTAGCATATACCAGACCGACGACCGGGGCCAGATGGTCAAGGTAGTGGCCCGCTATCAGCAGTACCGCGCCGTGCAGGAAACCATCAAGCGCCTCCGCACCGGCAACACTTCCGCCCAGCGCGGCGGCCTCATCTGGCACACCCAGGGCTCCGGCAAGTCGCTCACCATGATGTTCCTGGTCCGCGAGCTATACCGCCAGGAGGCCGCCCTACGTGGCCACAAAATTGTCTTTGTTACCGACCGCACCGACCTCGAAGACCAGCTGCACGGTACCAGCACCGTCCTCGGCTACCCCGTCGAGGTGGCCAACAGCGTGCGCGAGTTGCAGGAAATGCTGACAGTCTCTTCTTCCGACGTGGTCATGGCCATGATTCAGAAGTTTCAGGAGACCGAGCAGCAAGCCATTTTCCCCATCCTCAACACCGATTCTCACATCCTTATCCTCACCGATGAGGCTCACCGTTCCCAGTTCAAAAGCCTCGGTGCCAACCTCGACCGCGCTCTACCCAATGCCACATGGGTAGGCTTCACCGGCACCCCCACCGAAAAAACTGACCACAAGTACCAGCACTACATCGACAAGTATACCATGCGCCAGTCCATATTGGACGGCACTACCCTGCGCATCGTGTACGAGGGCCGCACTCACGAAGCCCAGCTCACCGACCAGGCCGCTGCCGAAGGCAAGTTTGCCGATGTATTTTCGGAATATGAGCTAGGAGAGAAGCTGCACATCCTTGGCTATGCCACCCGCCAAGCCTACCTCGAGGCGATTCCCGTCATCCGAGCCAAAGCCCGCGACATGCTGCGCCATTTCGCCACGCAGGTTCTGCCCAGCGGCTTCAAAGGCCAGCTAGTAGCCACCTCTCGCGAGGCCGCCATCCGCTACTACGAGGCCATTCAAGAAGAGCTGCCCATTCTCGTGGCCGAATTGGAAGCCGATAACCCTACGAATGTCCCCCTCGACCGGCTGCGTGCCCTGCGAGCCGCCGTTGTCATCTCTGCTGGCGACCACAACGAGCCGCCTCGCATCAAGGCCCACACTGCCAAGGCTCCACAAAAAGCCGCAGTAGCTGGTTTCAAGAAGCCATTTCCCGACTCAGGAGCCAACCCCGACCCGGAGGCCGATGCTAATATTGGCCTGCTCATCGTCAATAACATGCTCCTCACCGGCTTCGACGCGCCCATCGAGCAAGTTCTTTACCTCGACCGCGTCATCAAAGCCCACAACCTGCTGCAAACCATCGCCCGCGTCAACCGGGTCCACAGCGCCGATAAAGTCAACGGCTTCATCGTGGATTACGTTGGCCTGGGTCACCACCTCAACGATGCCCTCGAAACCTACGATGAGCGCGAAAAGCAGGACATTATTGAAAATCTCAGCACCCTCGACCAAGAGTTAGCTGACCTCAAAATAGCCCATCAAGAGGTGCTTGACCTCCTCGACCACGCCGGCCTAACCGACCTCACTGACCTCGACGCTTTCTACGACCTCTTCTATGATGAAGACCTGCGTTTTGAGTTCACCACTGCTTTCCAAAAGTTCAGCAGTGCCCTTAATGCGCTGTACCCACACAAAGAAGCTCTCGACTACAAGCCAGCTTTCGAGGAGTTAGCCGCCATCAACGTCATGGCCGGCCGCCACTTCCAAGACCAGCGCATGAGCCTGCGCGGTATCCCCGAAAAGCTTCGCGCCATTGTCGACGAATACCTCACCTCACTAGGAGTAACTACCAAAGTAGAACCCCTCAGTATCACCGACGAGGGATTTGAACAGCAGTTTGCGCAACTCAGAACTACCAAGGCAAAAGCCGCCGGTATTGAGCATGCCATCCGCCACCATATCGATATCAGCCTCAGCGAAGACCCCGTATTGTACGCCTCCTTTGCCGAAGCCCTAAACCAGATTCTCCAGGCTAACGCTGACAATTGGGAAGAAATCTACCGCCTGCTTGAAGCGCTGCGCAACAAAATCAAGAACAAAGACCAGGAGCCGACCTACGGCCTGCGCCCTCGTTCCGAAATGCCCACCTTCCGCATCCTGCGCTCCGAACTAATAGGAGCCGGCGCTGATGCCCCCACCGAAGACCAGATTAGCGGCCTCGTCACACTCACTCAGCAGCTCGTACATCACTTTCGCACCGAGCTAAGCCTCTCCGTTTTTTGGGATAATATTCCCGCGCAAAATCGCTTACGCACCGAGTTGACCGATACCATTATTTCCGCTGAGCACCGCGCCACCTTCCCCAACGCTTTTGCTCAGCGCAAGGAAATCACTACTCGCCTCCTAGAGTATGCCCGCCTCAACCCCGATGCAATCCGCTCCGACGCCTAACTTCGGGGTGATGGCCCCCTTCGAATACGACGTTGTTTTTTCGTCGCGCCGTCGCACCCTCGGCCTCACCGTCGAGCGCGACCGTCGCTTAGTAGTCCATGCGCCCACCGGCACCACCCCCGAGCAGATAAACCAAGTTCTAGCGCAGAAAAAGCATTGGCTGCGTGCCAAGCTCGCCCACCCGCAGAAGTATCCCGAAGCTGCTGTAGTAAGCACTTATGTAGCAGGTTCTTCCATTCTGTACCTAGGCCGCCGTCACAAGTTGCAGGTATCCGATGCCGCCGCCCCCGGCCTGCACTTCGATGCCCGCCATTTCCAGTTGAGCACCGCCGACTTACCCCGTGCTGGTGGCCTGGTCATGCGCTGGCTTCAGGAGCGCGCCCGTGTCTTTATCACACCCCGCGTAGCCCGGTTTGCAGCCTCCCTCGGCGTCCAATACGAGCAAATATTAATCTCTGACCTGCGCTACCGTTGGGGCTCCTGCACCCCCAACGCCAACCTGAACTTCAACTGGCGCCTTATCCAGGCCCCCGTATCCGTCCTTGATTACGTCATCGTTCACGAACTGGCTCACCTACTAGAATTCAACCATTCTCCCCAGTTCTGGAACATCGTTGCCGTCCAGTTGCCCCACTACCAAAAAGCCAAAGACTGGCTAAAGGAGCACGGTAATTCCTTGGAATAAGGATGGTAATGTAGGAATTTGACTTGAAGTATTATTGCGCAAAACCCGCGCTTTTAATCTGCAAGTAATTAGTAATGCTTGGTAGCTTTTGCTTACTCGTTAAGATTAAAAGCGTAACATTTTTCTCAGAAAAAGCGCGATTGCAGAGCTTGATATAGCAAAGCCTATAATTTGTAAAGCCATAACGAGTGCTTTTGCTCCAATCTTGGCTGGGTATATATCCCCGTAGCCAATTGTCAACATAGTTGTGTTATTAAATGTCACAAACGTAGCAAATCTTTCTAGCCAGCAAAGTTCGTGTAAAGATGGAACTCCAGCAGGACTTGCAAAATCACATGGCATTGAACAAAATATAAGAGCGAAAAGGAAATTTACACACATAAATAATGAAAATAATCTCCAGGGTTTTTCTCCGTATCCCGTGAGATATTTATAAAGTATGTTTAGGAATTTTTTATTTACTAACTTTTCTTTGTAATAATCCTCAAGCATTAATCCAAAACTAGAAAAATATCCAGCATTTTTTGCAACAATTATCTGTTGCAATGCCATATTTAAGTAATACTCTCTGTATTTAAGTCTGTAATTTATACTTATAGAAGCAAATGCCGTTTTGAACACATTTACAAAGTGAATAAAATAGATAGGTGATGAAGATTTCAAGCTTTCAAAGTCGATGACCCTATTTCTATGAATTTGTTTTAAATAAGATAGTTCATAAAACTTAAATCCAACGCTCAGATATTTTAAATATTCATAATGAGCTTTGTACCACAAAACTATATTTTCAATAATGACTGGAAAATTAATTTCTTGTTTAATTATTCTATCTATTTTATCTCTCATGTTTTCTTCTAGCTTGGTTATGATTCGTTCATTTTCATCACTGCTAAAATGAGCTTCTCCAACTAATGAAATCAGGGGTGTAATGTATATTTCAATATCAGAATCAATGTCGTAGCCATTGTCTTCTTGAATAACTTTAAAGCATAATTCAAATGTTTCTTCTATTTCCTTTTTGCTGGATTCTAAATTGGTTTTAGTATCAAATAGAAATTGAATACGATAATTAAGCTCTTTAGAATTTTCGCTTATTGAAGTACTCGTTGAAATTAAGCTTAGTAGATTATTGCCTGATTTGTGATTTACATATGCCTCGTAAGTGATACCCACTAAAGATTTAATTGGCGTTCTGCTTACCAATGGGCTGAAATCTGTTCTTTTTCGATTCATAAAGTATAATTTATCTTTTATGTTTGAGAAAAATAGCTTAGCTAGAGACATTTTTTAATAAATAAAAAGAATATGATAGGTTTGCTATGTTCTGCATTCAGTAAGGCTTCTGTTGCTACCTGGAATCGAATTCAAGAAGGTCATAGTATTTCTTATCTTTTCGGGGAGGAAACACTAACTGATTTGCTTATTCGTGATTTGCTGCGGTTAAGGTTGTCAGGGTTTAAGATGGAGGCATTTAGTAAACCTGTAGAAGGTAGAAACGGAGCAGATTGGGAATGGTGGTTTCGAGGAAAATCAGGCAAGTGGCTGGGCTTAAGAGTGCAAGCCAAAGTCATAGATGAATCATGTAAAGGATTTAAGCATTTGCACCATTCTTATGTCAGTAAGACTAAAGCAGTAGGAATGGCTTTGAAAGATGTTTACCAGTGTGATAGATTAATTGATATGGCAAATAACGAAGATGTAAAGCGTCCTAGGGTGCCACTTTACTGTCTATATTCATACTGGAATTCTTTGCCATCTTCTGCATCTGGTCGTATTAAAATGTGGTCTCCATACTACAACGATATCGATTTTGGATGCTCTATAGTGGCGGCACAACATGTTCAAAAATTACGAATTAAAACATCTACAGGTTTGAGGCTAAAACGAAGTATTTCAGATACTCTACCATTATCCTATCCACTTTCTTCTCTTGTATGCTTTCCGTTCTGTATTGATGATGATGATTCTATAACTGAGCGAATGTTGTATATTTTAAGATTTATAGGGGCTGTTGAGGGTGATGGAGAGCGCTATCTGGTTAATTCACCTCCTAATTACATTTTGAGGCTATTAAATCGCCCAATCGAATCTAGGTTAGATAGAAATGAACAGGGGGTGGATTATAATATCGAATTGCCAAACGATTTAAGTGGGGTATTTGCAATCAGTCAGCTCCAATAATAAGTCTAGACTTGTTTCGCCGTCTCATTTCCTTTGTGCCGCCAAATTCTCTACTCGCGGCCACCATGCCCGCACCTTCGGTAGCCGCAACTGCTGCCCATTGAAGCGCTGCACCCCGTAATCGTGCCCGCCCAACTCGCCGAAGCCCTCCGCCACCCGTACCCGGTAGTCCCCATCAATCCAAAACAGATGCCGGTCAAACGCCCGGTGCAGGTTTGGGCACAGCGCAAGTCCATTACCGATGCTATCGTCGTGGCTCACCGCCCAGGGTATGATGTGGCAGGCATCGAGTAGGGGAGCCGCCCCTGTCGTGCTCACCAGTTGCAAGCCTGACACCGCGCAGGTTGTCTGATAAGCTTTCATCACCCCGCGGCTAAACCCTGCGCTCCGCACCAGCACCTCTTCCTCATCTGCCACGTCTACGCGCCGATACACGGCCGCCGGCTCCTCCAGCATCTGCCTCCCCAGCTCATCCAGCTTTTCCTGCCCCGCCCGCGGCCGGAAGTAGTGCCGCGTCAGCGGGAAGTAGCGCGTCAGCAGCGCCTGCCTAATCTCCTCCCGCGCCACGGGCTGCTGCACCAACTCCCACAGCGCCGCATCCAGCGAAGCGTAGGCAATCACCTCCCGCAAGTGCCCAAAGCTGCGCACCGACTTCGACGAAGTCAACACCAACTCCTTCCCTGGCCAGGCGTGCAAATGCCAGAAGCCACTACTCTGCAAGTGAAAAAACGGCAGCTGAAACGGACAAGCCGCGTACACCGGCCCCGGACTCAGCAGCTGGCAGTACGCCTTAAAAGCCGCAATCAGCTCCGGCGTAATCGCAATCCGGTTGTCTTGAATCAGCCCTCCCTCTACCCCTTCCAGTACCGCCAGCAACAGCGCCGGCTTGTAGGGCGACTCTACTTTTACCCCGTCAACCTTCTCCGAATCTACTCTTAGCTTAACAAGTCGTTTCCGATACGAAGAGAGATAATCCATAAGGAACAGGCCGCGCTACTGAATAAGCCCCGCAAGTATAGCCGCTACTTCCTATACAATCTTCTTACTGAACGGTATCTGTCTGTGCGTCATACAGTAGGTGTTGAACGGAAATTTACTACCCCTAAACATAAAACAAGCGAACCATCTGGCCTGCTCGTTTCGGATTATAGAAAGCTTAGTTGCCCAGGGTCGTCTTTTCCCTTAATTACGCTAGGTTTCGGCGTTGAACGTTTCCTAGGAGGCTTAGCTGGTTTAATAATATCTGCTTTTAGCAAATCAACAGGTGGTGCTACAGTAGACACTTTCAGATGCGGATGCTTCTTTTCAATGTAAAGTTTCACCAAAGAAGCATGTGAAATCGGGGACTTGAGATTAGTTATATCGTCATTGGTATCATAGTCCAGCAATACTACATCACCTGTCTCAGCCATATGGGTGAGTCTTTCTATGATGTCTGCAACCTTATTTTCTAGCATCCAAGCGTATGTACGCAAATAAATTTTTTCACGAGCTGTGCCGTAGTCAAGCAGTTCTGTTCCATAAACTCCTTTACGGTGTCCAAGAGGCTTACCAAATTTTCGCACTGTACGCTTAATGCCCTTCATGGCTTCGTTTGTGAACTTAGAGAAGTCGACGTCCTCTCCTTCAAAAACTTTCAACCCCTGCCACACTCCCTCAACGGAAGCAGAAAAAATAGATTCTGAGTATGGAACCGGAATACCACCATGTGGATAGAATGGACTAACCTGAACCCATGGTTCTTCGCCTCGCGATGTTACATCAATAATGACAGAATTCGGATGTTTGGCGCGAATGGTTGCTAGAGACTTGCGCTTGCTTTCAACGTAAATCATACCGGAAGCTGGTCAAGATTGAGGATGTATTTAGCAGGTAACATTCTATGAATCAATATTTCTGCTTGATAATACGGCTTTTCTTCATCAGTCAGGTCGAAGTACTTCTTACGAAACACATCGAATTTAAGCTCCATAAATTTCTCCAAGTCACCAGTTGCAGTTACCCCACTTTTGGCAGCATTCATCAAGCTGAACTTAGTTGGTTGAAGAAGGATTACTGCCGGGTCAATTTCAAGCAATATTGGTGATTTGAGGCGGCCATCTTGCTTGGCAATGTACATCATTGGGTGGTCGTGAATAAAGGATAAGCGGACATAATCAGCCAGCCCCTTCCTTGCATCAAGCTGCCATGAGAATTCACTGCCACCGGGGCGTGCAATACTAATACTATTCTCTTTGCATGAATACCAAGACAGTAATCCACCAGCTGCACGAATGGAGGCAAGGTTTTCTCGGTCTGTGAAATGGTACAGACGGGAGATATTATGCTTTTTAAGTACCTGTTGGAATTTAAACCAGTCTTTTTTTTGTGTCTCTACACTAGGAAGTAGCTTTTTAATTAGCCGTTCAGGAGTTGTTACTAAGCCTCTTTTGGATTTAACCTGCTCTATTTCATATCGCCACTCTCTTTCTTCCTCTACCGTTTTCCAGAATAGACTTTCCGATTCTAATAGTTCTATTTCTGTTGCCCAATCAGTATCATCCCAAAAATCTCTTGGTTCTGATTCAGATTCATAAAATGACTCATGGCAGTATAAATCAGGGTCGACAGCTATTTCCCAAAATAGGTTTTCTGATTCTGATAATTTTATTTCTGTAGCCCAATCAGCACCATCCCAAAAGTCTTCTTTATAGAATAAGGAGCTTATTTTGTTTTTTTTGGGCTTCTCTTTAGGCTTAGCCACTTCATACTTAGCCAGCAATGGTGGCTCATTTCTTTCTCGTTCGGCGTTTTTATTTATTATAGCTTTGTTTGTTTTGGACTCCTGCGCACGATTGGCGGCCTGCCTATCTTCTTCGTTTTTCCTCCTTATTAAATGCTCATTCGATTCAACTGCTTTCTTAGCTGCTTTACTCTGCTCCTTTTCAGCGTGAAGCTGAGCATCTCTCAGTGCTTGTTTCCGTGCTAACGTTAGCTCCGCCTCCTTATTTTCTCCTGTGATATATGCAATCAGACGGTTTAGGGCTTTAAACATATGTTGACTATGGTTAGAATTAGGAAAGTCAACCCTTACTAAAGGGAGCGGCTGTGTAAAGTATGAGCTGTTTGTGAAGAAGTCTAGTAAAAATAGACATTGGCAAAACTTGTCTTCTTCTGTCCAGGCCTAACAAAATCATTCTGAGTGGCTTGCCGGTAACCCGCAAGAAATATACGCCAGTTTTTAAAGCTAAATACATGCGGCAGGTGGCCGCAGGGGCTTATCAAAAGGACGTGGCTCGCAGGCAGGCCTCTTGCGCTTTGCTAGACTGCTGGCAGTACCAAGCGTTATTATGAGGTGGTCGGGTGAAAGTGGACACGGAGAAAGTAACTTTCCCTTGTCATGGAAGCAGAAAAGCCAGCCGGTAAACGGCCCCGAACCAAGTATGATGCGGCCTTTCGACGCGAGGCGGTGCGCCGCGTGAACCAAGATGGGCAAATGGCGGCGCGGGTCGCCCAGGCGCTGGGCATGAGCGAGGCCGTGTTGGGCAAATGGGTGCGGGCGGCCCGCGCCCAAGCCGCTCGTCCAGCCGGCAGCGACGCGCTGGAGCAGGAAAACAAGCAGTTGCGGGCCCAGCTGGCGCGCGCCGAAATGGCGCGTGATATTTTAAAAAAAGCGCTGACCATCGCCCAAATGCTTGACGCGCATTTTCACAAAAGACGGGCCGATGAAACGCTTCACGTTCATTGCCTTACACGCCCTCTCTTGGCCCGTGCGACAGCAGTGCCGACGGCTGGGCGTCAGCCCCAGCGGCTACTACGCGTGGTGCAAGCGGCCACCGATGACCGAGCAAACGCTACCTCCTTGGCAAGTGGCGGCCCAGCGCGTATTTGCCACCCATGCCGGCCGCTACGGGCAGCGCCGACTGCGCGCCCAACTGCGCCGCGAAGGGCATGAAGTAGGCCGGCAGCGGCTACGCGGCTGGCTCAGCGCGAGTGGCTTGCGTGCGCTCAGTACCCGCACTAGCACGCGGTCCCCGCGCACCACCCAGGCTGACCCACAGGCCATCGCGGCTGCCAACAAACTCGCCACCTGGCCGGCCGCCGCGGCTCCCAACCAAATTTGGGTGGGCGACATTACCTACCTGGGCCTGGCCACGGGCCAGTGGGCGTACCTGGCCTGCTGGCGCGACGCCTTTTCCCGGCGCGTGGTCGGCTGGCACCTAAGCGAGTCGCTGCACACGGAGCTGCTTTTGACTGCTTTTAACCGGGCCGTAACCGTCTGTCAGCCCCCGCCCGGTCTGCTCGTGCATGCCGACCGGGGCAGCCAGTACACCAGCGACGCTTTTACCAGCCTGCTCGACCGCACGCAGGCCATTGCCAGCCTGAGCCGACCGGGTAACCCCTACGATAACGCCCTGGCCGAGAGCGGGTGGAGCACCCTCAAGACCGAGTTACTACCCCGTGGCGCTTGCTTTGCCGACCTGGAAGAGGCCCGGCTCGAACTGGCCGAGTACCTCGATCACTACTACAACACCCAGCGCCTGCACTCGGCGCTGGGCTATCGTACCCCGCTCGAAACCGAACTCCATTATCACTTTAACCTACCTTAGCTCCGTGTCCACTGGCACCCAACCACCCCATTCTTTCTGAGGGCGGAAGAGAATTTTGCTGTCAATTTCTACCTCCACCGTATGTTTCATCATTGGGGTGACCTGCCTGGCGCCAGGTCGCCTCACTGGTACGATATGATCTTCTTCTACCTGTACCGTCTACCTATCACCACAACCTATCGGCACCCCGGTATGTTCGCGGCCTGGGACCAGCGCCCTAAAGGGTCAGCCGAGAAGGCAGCGGCAGAGATACGGCAAGTGCTGCGGCGTGCTCTTTAGCTAAGGCGGGCAGACTACTCACATACTAAAGGACCACCTCAGGCCTACACATGCGTGGCGAAGCTAAGTCTTTTATATACGCTAGCAATTCAGTTGACATATGTCTTAAGTGGCATAGCTGCGCAGTGAGCTCTATTGCAAAGTCTCAATAAAAGCTTGTAGCTTAAGCGTATCCACTATATTCTTTTTGAAGTTATTGTTTGCGTCAAATATAGCATAAGCTTCATCAGCATACTTAGCCATCCAGTCCCAAGTCATGGGCTGCTTTCTGCCCCAAGTAACGCAGACCGGACCTTCAGGTGTGTAGCCACAGATGTGCACGTAATGTCCACCCCAGGAGCCTACTGCGGTGTCAGGGCCTTGGGAAACCTGCCAAGGCTGTTTATTGAAAAATTGTTGTTTGGCAGAAAGAGGAAGCTGTAGGCCTAGCCCTAAGCCAACATCACTATATACAGCCTGCTTAAATTCTTCGGAGTTGGCGTAGTTAATTTCAGCAAAGGCTGAGATAGAGTAGCTGTCATCGCCAACCTGCCAGCCGCTGCTACGCCACTCTTTCAAAGAGTCCAGCACGACCAGCCCATGGTCAATATTATTACCGCCTGTTTCCCGAAAGTACTCATTAGTAACATCACCGTCCGTAATTTCAATAATCCTGTCTTGTTCGAGTAATTCAAACCGTATCGTTTGATGTGCCCGCCCAGCTATTACGCAGTCGCCATGTACGTCATTAGCGAACATTGGAGTAGGAATAAGAACATCTGGATGAGCTGCGTCAAAGTCATACGTATCAGGTAGCAGCATTGCACTCTTAAGTAGCGAGGCAAATTTGAGGCTACGACGGTCAAATTGGGCTGTAGCCTTACCTAGCTGAAGGTCTGGCTGTTGCTTTGGAGTTTCGTTTGCAGGTTCCATAGACTTTTCGATTGTGTTTATCAATGTTTGATTAGCTTCCCAGGAATATCCTGAGATTTAGTATATGGTGTGTACTCACATGTGCTGCCAGCATAAATAATCTGCCCATCTATTCCGAATACCAGATAGCTTAGCTCAGTACCAGCGCTGAAGCTAATATGGTCGCTGTTCCAAAGCCAACTCTTTGTGCGTGTGCTACCCTTTGATGTTGCAGTTAGCATTACCGTATATGTGTTCAGCTCGCGAAGCTTATTCAAGAGTTGGGAGCTTCGGATTAAACTCACCAATGGGCTAGTGGCGGCAGCAAAGCCAATACTAAGTTGGCTGTAGGAATTACCAAGAGCTCTAAGCTTGTCAAGGTGATAGTTGTAGTCGGTGATAGAGCGCTGCAAGTCGGCCTTTCCTGAATCATCTTCTGCAGGTAAGGAACTTTGCTCTAGCTGTTTGTCGCTAATCTGCTGTTCCAACTTATTAGTTACTTGCTGAGCTTCTTGGTATAAGTTTTCCAAAGAGCTTATTAGTGGCAGTGGCAGAACAGGCCGGCCGGACGAGTCTTGGCTGATTGCTTCTTGAAGCATATCAACGGGGAAGAGGCTGGGAGCGAATACCCGCCACATAATTACATTATCTTCCTTATTCTTTGCTTGTGCTACTTGAACAAGTGTAGCCGTCAATAGAGCGCTATCGACGGGTATATCCGCATTTGTAATATCAGTAGTAGTCCGAAACAATGCGACTAGTTTCGCAACAGAGCTCACAATCCCAGTTGCCACTATCCCTGGAACGGCCGCAGCGGGACTAAGCAATGATGTCTCAGCTAAAGCAGTTTCCTTTGGATTCAAAAACTCCGTAGCAGCATCGTAAGCATTTTGGTAATCTTTTTGGAAAACCGTTAATTGAGCTAGCATCTGTGTACATAGCTCTAATGCGGCTACATCGGCTGGCTGAATCAACACTAATGTTATAACCAACTTCTTTGCTACTAAGGCAGCTATTGACGCCTCTACCTTTAAATTATCTGCCTCCTGCTGTTTGTTTGCAGCCGCCGACTTTAATTCATCCGCTGTCTTCGAAGTATCTGCTTTATTTTGTTCGCTTGCGATTTCCTGTGCGACTTTATTCTCCTCTTCCCTCTGCTTTTTCGCCTTTACCTTTAAATCATCTGCTTCCTTCTGTTTTTCCGCTGCTGCATCTGCAGCTACTTTCGCAGCTTGTTTTTGCTCTTCTAATTTCTGCCATTTAGGACTTGTGGTTAGCTCGCCCGCTTTCGCCCACTCGTCTAGAAACTTTTTAAGCGTGGCAGCTAAGGTTTCGCGCGCCAGTATCCTAGTCTCTATAAAATCCCCTTTAGACGTAATTTTACCAGTAGGAGGAGTTACCTCACTGGATTTAAAAGCATTGACATAGGCTTGTACGGTATCATTCTGGGCTTTCGCGGCATCCGCTTGTATCTGCTCTTCAGACTTATGTTGCTGTTCGGGTTTGTTTGCCGCATTGGGCGGAGGCGTGGTAGCCTGCGCAGCATTTTGAGTATTGCCCGCTAAGATTGTTTTTTTCTCATTATGAGCCTTGGTTGTGCCCAGATTGGCTTCTGCTATTTTTCGCTCAAGCTCAGCCAAGCTCAGTTGCTCGGTCAACTGCTCCTTTGTTAACTGTCCGTTGGGTGTCATATGTACAGCTAGATGAATTAAAGGAAAGTATTTTACATATTTAATTTGTTTTAAACCGCTGGCTGTTTCGAATGGCGTATTTGAGGCTCGATAGGGCAAGTAGTTGACTATTTTGGCCACTAGGCTTCGCGCTACCAATTGCAAATTCTAGCCATAATTTATCTACCAGCCTTACTTCGGCACCAATAGTGGCGCTGTAAATAGTCCCTGGAAGTTGCTTATTCACTTTCTTAATAGCATCTTCCGCTAGTTGATTATAGGAAAGGTTTTGAACTGAGCCTTCGATTGACATTCGAAAGTATGCTCCCCCTACTAGAAGGCGTGCGCCATACCACAAGCGGCTGTCCAAGGAGTCTGTTACAGTACGCGATTTTACAGGCAGCTTGGTTGCTGAATTTTGGTATTGCTGATACTGGATGTTAAGTACGAGTTGTGTATGCCAGTACATAAAACCCGCCAAACCGCTTTTCTCTTCCCACGTTTTGTCGGCTAATCGTAAGGCTGTGCGTAGAAATCCACCACCTGACCTAGCCTTAAGTGTATTAAATGTATTATTTGCGCTGCCCCAGGTCCAGCCGCCTCCTACCTGGATAATACTAGCATTCCAAAGCTTCTTATCGAAATAATCTCGAGCTGTTTTTAGCGTAGAATTGGTGGAAGCAGTAGCTTGTTGCCTTGCATCGTAATATTCTCTGTAATTAGCTTTCACAGATTCCACGTTCTTTGTAGCCTCATTTACTAATGCTTGGACCTGTGTGTTATTTAGGTTTGGAGATAGATTTGGAGACTGGAGCTTTTTCAATGATTCAGACAGGGCTTTTAAAGCTTTGTCTTGCTCAGGGTTGAAAGCTTCTGGCGTGCCAAGTGCCTGTGGGCTTTCTGGCAATAGGCCAACAGTGTTCATTGCTTCTTCTACTTTTTTCAATAATGGTCGAGCAGCCTGTCGCTGAGCATCTGGCCATGCGTTATTATAGATGTTCTGCGTTAGGTAAACCTGAGTGCGGCTGATATCTATTGCGTTATTGTGTGTAGCGCTTAAAGCGATAAATTTTAGAGCTTCTTGACTAGCTAAGGCTTGCGAAGCCTTTTGGATATAAGTAGCATCCAGCAAAGGGTCTGTGCGGTCAAGAAGGA
The DNA here is from genome assembly GCF_008728635.1 of Hymenobacter baengnokdamensis. Classification (NCBI taxonomy): domain Bacteria; kingdom Pseudomonadati; phylum Bacteroidota; class Cytophagia; order Cytophagales; family Hymenobacteraceae; genus Hymenobacter; species Hymenobacter baengnokdamensis. The sequence goes on from NZ_CP044285.1 coordinate 1,778,369, forward strand.
CAAGCGCCCCACCCGCCGCTACCTTGGCAGACGAGTCAGTACTGATTTGAGCTCCTGACAAAGTAAAATTGCGGCCAAGTTGATTTGTCCAGCTAGCGTACGATTGTAGTGATTCAGTCAAATTTGGTGGCTTATTCCCGTCTTGCTTCCAAGCAGTTCGCTGAAAAAATTGGGCCGGAGCTATTTCTATTCCCAGTCCTTTTCCTTTCTCAGGAAAACTCGCAACGGCTCCAATAATATTGGCCGCAAAAGCCTTAATGTTGGCCGGCTTTGATACTTGGCTGGCATTGACTCCTAAAAGGGTTGGAGCTGTTAAGTCAGGAGCGGCAAAGTCACCATACAAGGCGTTAAGCACTTTGACATCCTGGCTTTCTGTCGGTGGGGCTTGCTCTTGAGTTTGCCCTAGGCATATACCAATTGTTCCCCAGCAAAGTCCTAGCACACAGGCAAGACGTACAGTAGATTTACAAATCATTGCAGTAAGCTTAACGGCGATAAGACAATGTTTGTCCCAAAAAGGCATCAGCGGTTCCACTCGCTGGGTCTATCTCGCCATCCTGTGTGTAGCTGTAAACAGGCTGTTGATTGCCATCTTGAAATAGGTAAAGTTCAACGTGGTAGGGAAGGGTTTTTTCAGGAGCCTCATTGATTAGATGCAACGACCATGCATAGGGTTTTCCAATTAGGTCGCTTGGTTCGCCCACTGTATCTGTACGGTGAGGCATATCATGGAGTGAGTTCTGTTGCTCGTGCACAGTTGTTGGAGAGGAAGCTAGCGTGAAAGCCCATACGCAATCGGTGCTTACAGTCAATTCCATCCTCACAGTGCCATCGTCGTTTAAAAAAACGGACGCGATACCACCGCTAAGCATTACACTCGCTTCAGTCGCTATTGGGCTCGATAGAGTTGTCGCTGTCAAGCTTGGTCGCTTCTTTGAATGTCTATACCACGCATCGTCTGCTTGGTTAGCCTCGCGCAAAGCTTTATAAAAATTAGGGTGAGTGCTTTTCAATGACTCAATGCCTGAGCGTAAGTCTTTTTTAAGAAAGACATTCAAAGCACTGACGGTGTATTTGCCAGTGCCTGTATCTGGAGTACTATTTGGACTAGTACACATACCATCAAGTAATGCTAGTCGGTCGATATACTGCTTCGCGATTTTGGCGAAGGTCAGTTCAGAGATTAATACTCCGTCATTATCAGTCAGCACTTGTTTTATCCTGCGGTGGCGAGCAAGCTGGTCTTTTTTCATACTGAAAAGCATAAAATATGATGGGTACTTGAGAGATAATATTTATAAAGCGTACAAGTTGAAGAAAGACATTTAGTTATTCTTCAAAGGGTAGTAATAATGTCTGAGTGCGCTGAGGAAGAGTATAAGCGTAGTCTGTATATATCGGTCATTTACTCAGTCATTATAATTATTAGCGGTGCAAGCCTTAACTCTTCAGTGATTGAGTATTTCACCTGCAATCGGTCCTTCATGCTTTATCTCACCATCGCTTGTGAGGCTGATAGTATGAGCTAATCCAGTTTGAGCACGTTTGCCTTGCCAGAGCTTGATTTGAATCAAGTACTTGTACTTTTGACAGCGATAAGACCGAGCAGGCGGCTCATACACCGTAGTATTTCTTATATAAGGCTCGCCAATACTATCATCACTATTGTCGGCGACGCTATCGGGTGGTGTATCCGGAATTTCTACCCTTGTTTTAGTTGCAGCGACTAGCACGGGTCTTCTATTGACAGTACCGGCGTCACGATGCTCCACCGATAGATAGCTAATCTCATTACATCCATTGGTGTTGCTAGTAATGCTATATGTAAAGAGAATATCCACTTCGTCGCTACCCATTTCTAATCCTACCAGCTTTGATGTTGAGATTGGCACGCTCACCCCATTAGAATTTTTAGCGCCCGCTGATAGCAAGACTTGTGCATTAGCACAAAGTGTATATCCAGCAGCCCAAAGCCCCATAAAGAATATTGTAAATCCTCTCATGGAATTGCCGCTTATTAGTGGCCGAGATACGTCAGGGTAGGAGGGGTATTTGCAGCTGCCGGTAGGCCGTTGAGCTCGCCGTAAAAGTCATCTTTCAGGAGCTTATGTATCATCAGTGCCAGCACTGAGTTATACATAAACAGCCATATTCTCCTGCAAAGCACCTAGTTAGTAGACAGCCTCTGACTAGATTGATACACGAGTATGAAGTACCAGTCGTATTTCTAGCTGCTACCATCGCTACGCCACCAGTCACATCCTTTGGTAGCATGAGCGCTTGCTCATTAAGTCGCGGCACCCCGTGCTTATGACAACTAGCTGGCTACCAGTATTTGGAGCTTATATAGTAGCTCTCATAAGCTATGACAAGCGCTAATTAATCACCGGACCCGGTGCAAGCTTGGGATAATGCTTTATTGGTTCGCGCTGGGCTGAGTCTTCTGATTCATATCCGTTGGAATGACTGGTCGTGGGCAGCACCTCGAAAGTTCGTTCACTAGTGTGCAGGTCCTTGCTGCGCTCGTATTCAAATGCGGCCCGCACTAGCAAGAGGCGCACTTCGGCAGGAATGATAGTCGTGAAGGTGAGGGGCTGCGCTATACCTGGTCTTACGAAATAATAGCCGAACTCCTTTGGAATAACCTCTTCTTTCAGCAGTTCCTTCGGAAAGTTCACCCGCCCATCCGGCCGTTTTATCAATTCACCATCCGCCGCTGTTATTCCTCGAGCGCGCAAGGAGATACGAGAAAACTTGTGCTCAATATTCCCCTTGTTCGTGGCCAAAATTGTGAAGCTGACTACCCGTGCATTGCCTTGCTGTCCTAAGAAGGAGCACTGTATATCGAACTCAATGCGCGGTTTATGCGCGCCTTCCCGCCAAAAGCGGAAGTATGCCCACAGCGCGCCAATGCCTACTCCAATAGTCTGGATGGCGGATAGCACAACGGTCCAAAAATCTTTTGTTCCAGCATCCATGGCTAACTGATGAGGCTAAAAATATAAGCCTAGCTCTTTTAACAAGGTGGTTTTTCTCTCTAGGTCACTGAGAGTGATATGCTTAGCTATTTGCGCAGAAGTAATAGCAGATGACCTGTTCTGCCGACCCTCTATTGTGCAGCCTGTGGCAGGCGTCGATTACATCAGGCAGCTTATCTGGTTTTGTAGTGAGGGGTAGACCCTGAGCTTGCCAAGAGCGCCTTCCTAAGCTCATGTATCTACTGGTTGAAAGCTCACCTAGAAGCAAAGGATAGAATCGTCAGTAAATGCCGATTATTCTACTGGCTGTAAAGCACGTCTTTTTTCGCTCCGTCTTGCATCAGTGCCACCACTGAACTTTAAGGTTTGCAGCTTTTGTATCTGGGCAGACTGGTAAGATGCAGGCGCTATCTGGTGCCGCATAGTATGGAATGTTCATCCTCGCTGCGCCGCCAGATTCTCCACCCGCGGCCACCACTCTCGCACTTTCGGCAGCCGCAACTGCTGCCCATTAAAGCGTTGCACCCCGTACTCGTGCCCGCCCAGCTCCCCGAACCCCTCCGCTACCCGCACCCGGTAGTCCCCATCAATCCAGAATAGGTGCCGGTCAAACGCCCGGTGCAGGTTCGGGCACAACGCCAGCCCATTACCTATGCTATCATCGTGGCTCACTGCCCAGGGCACGATGTGGCAGGCATCGAGTAGGGGAGTGGCCCCCGTCGTACTCACTAGCTGCAAGCCCGACACCGCGCACGTTGATTGGTACGCCTTCATTATCCCACGGCTAAACCCCGCGCTGCGCACCAGCACCTCTGTTTCGTCCACCACGTTCACCACCCGGTTATACACGGCCGCAGGCTCCTCCAGCATCTGCCGCCCCAACTCATCCAGCTTTTCCTGCCCCGCCTGCGGCCGGAAGTACTTCTTCGTCAACGGGAAGTGGCGCGTCAGCAGCGCCTGCCGAATATCCTCCCGCGCCACCGGCTGCAACATCAGTTCCCACAGCGCCGCATCCAGCGAAGCGTAGGCAATAACCTCCCGCAAGTGCCCAAAGCTGCGCACCGAATTCGACGCGGTCAGTACCAACTCCTTACCCGGCCAGGCATGCAAATGCCAGAACTTGTCGCCCTTTAAGTGATAAAACGGCAACTGGAACGGACAAGCCGCGTACGCCGGCCCCGGACTTAGCAGTACGCCTTGAAAGCCGCAATCAGCTCCGGTGTAATCGCAATCCGGTTGTCCTGAATCAGCCCTTCCTCTACCCCCTCCAGCACGGCCAACAGTAGCGCCGGCTTGTAGGGCGATTCTAATTTTGCTCCGTCAACCTTCTCCGAATCTACTCTTAGCTTAACAAGTCGTTTCCGGTACGAAGTGAGATAATCCATAAGGAATAGGCCGCGCTACTGAATAAGCCACGCAAGTAACGTTCAGTCATCCTTTTCTCATCAAAAAAGACCTGCCCCGCAACTCACAAGCAGCTTTTCGCTCCGCCTTATGCTTGCTTCTACCCCTCTGCTCGAACTCACGGCGCTGGTCCAGGGCACCTTCACCAACGCCGAGGGAGCCAAGCTCTTCGCGGCGCTAGCTCCCGCCGTGGCCGCTGGGCAGGTGGTGCGCTTATCACTGCATCACGCTACCCCTATGTCCACGTCCTTTCTAAATTCCTCCTTCGGCGCGCTGATTGACCAGTATGGCCTACCTGCCGTGCAGCACAGCTTACGGCTGACCAACTACTTGCCCTCACACGCCAGCTGCATCAAAAACTACCTCGATACTTACCTGCTCCCGTAGTGCCAGCCGCATCCACAATATCAAAAACCACGCAGTAGCTTCTGCGTTTGCGTTTCATTTCTAAAAGTTGTGGTATTTAACAACTTTTAGAAATGAGTTGCCTCTCCCTTCCGTTCCCGCTTCGCTGCCCAAGGCATCGTTTCCAGCTACGAGCTGCACTAGGCCTTCCTCACCAACTCCTGCTGCCTCATGATTGACAAAATAGCCTGGTTGCACCTGCACGCCGGCCAACTGCTCAGCACCCGCAGCCGCGGCAAAGACCGCTACTACCTGCCCGGCGGCAAGCGCGAGCACGGCGAAACCGATGCCCAAACCCTGCTGCGCGAAATCCAGGAAGAGCTCACCGTGCGGCTCGACCCCACTAGTCTAACCCACGCCGGTACCTTCGAAGCCCCTGCCCACGGCCACCCCGCCGGCGTGCTCGTGCGCATGAGTTGCTACTGGGCCCAGCGCTACCTCGGCACCATCCAGCCCGCCGCCGAAATTGAGGAGGTGGTCTGGCTCACCTACCGCCACCGCCCCCAGGTGTCGGCCGTCGACCAGCTCATCTTCGACTGGCTCCACCAGCAGCACCTGCTAGCCGAGTAGCCTATGCTAAAGCAGCGTGGCGGCCACCAAAGCCCGCTAGAGCGGTTTCGGAGTTGGTATCCACGAGATGCTGTGCTAAAATAGTGGCCTGATAGGCAACCCTTTTAGTACAGTATCCTATCTAAAGCAACCCCCATACGGCTAGGCTGAGCTACCACGCAACCAGTCCTTGACTGTCCCTTACGCCATCGGGGGAAGCCGCCTCCTACACCATGTAAAACTCCCAGGCGATTCGGTCGGGGTCTTTAAAGGCCACGTACTTCATCGGCCCCACGGTGTCTTGCTTTACGCCGGTGTTCTCCACCCCGGCCGCCTGTAAAGCGTCGGCTACCCGGTGCAGCTCGGCCTCGTCTTCGCAGGAAATGGCGATGTGGTCGAGGCCCACGTTGAAGGGCGTGAAGGTGCTGCCCCCGGGGTAGGTGGGCTGCGCCTGCTTAAAGCCCAGGAACGTTGTTCCTATCAGGAAGCCCAGTATTTCGGGCGTCTCCAGGGCGATAGGTAAGCCCAGCAGGTCATGGTAAAACGCCTTAGCACGGGCAAAGTCGGTGGTGCGCAGGGCGACGTGCGCCAAGCCCTTGGTTTTTGGTTGAATAGCCATGAATAAAGAAAAAGAAAGAAAAGCGGTGGCCCTCTTTAACGGTAAATCGGGGACGTTAGCTAGCCGGCCTTCCAAACCTGAGCCGGTCGCCCTACAGCGCCCCCACCCGATAAACGTAGCTTGGCTGCTGGCTAGCCTGAACTTGTGTGGGACAACCAAGTTATGGTCCCGGTTTTAGGCGGCAGCTACAGGGCTATGCTACTCAAAAAACCGCTCCAACCCTTCACTCAACCAGCAAACAACTGATGAAATCTATTCTCCTCCTCACGGCCGCCCTGGCGGCTTTTGCCCTGCAAGCCCCGGCCCAAACTGCCACCACGCCGCGCGCGGCCGCCGACCAGATTGCCACCAGTAAAGGCCCGCTCACGGTGCAGCCCATCACGCACGGCAGCGTGGTGTTCACCTGGAGCGGCAAGACTATCTACGTGGACCCCTACGGCGGGGCAGCAGCTTATGCCGGGCTAGCTGCGCCCGATGTCATCCTCATCACCGACATCCACGGCGACCACCTCGACCCCAAGACGCTAGCCGGCCTCTCCGTGAGCAAAGCCCTGATGATAGTGCCCCAAGCCGTGGCCGAGAAGCTGCCCGCCGAGTACAAGCCGCAGGTGCGCATCCTGCGCAACGGACAGAAGCTCGACACGCTGGGGATGAGCGTGTCGGCCATTCCCATGTACAACCTGCCCGAAGCAGCCGACGCGCCGCATACCAAAGGCCGGGGCAACGGCTACGTATTAAACCTGGGCGGCAAAAACGTGTACCTGTCCGGCGACACGGAAGACATCCCTGAAATGCGCGCCCTCCAGCACATCGACGTGGCCTTCGTGTGCATGAACCTGCCCTATACTATGGACGTGAACCAAGCCGCACAAGCAGTGCTGGCCTTCAAGCCCAGCATTGTGTACCCCTACCACTACCGGGGCCAAAGCGGCCTGAGCGATGTGGCCGCCTTCAAGAAAACGGTGAACGCAGCCAACAAGAAAATCGACGTGCGCCTGCGCAACTGGTACCCGGCGGCCCAGTAAGGCAACACTTACTAACTGAAACGAGCGGACCAGTTGGCCCGCTCGTTTTGGTTTCACCCCATCTGGCTGCTTTTACCCCTAGTACTTCCCCTCCGAACTGGACCACCTTGAATTCTCTTTGCTGAGGGTAATTGTGGCCCTATTGCTTACTATACCCGGTGCCGTTGCGCAAGGAACCAGCGCCCCCTGCCCCCGGACGCGAGGAGTACTGCTCACGCCCGCTCCGCTACCAGCCGGTACAGGTCTTGGGCATTTTCAAACGCGGCACCCATAGTATTGTTGAAGTAGGCATACACGTCTTTCCCCTCCTGGAGGTAGTCGTGTATCTGCTCGGCCTGGTCGTGCAGAAAGTCGCGCTCGTAGGACTCGCGGTAGTTTCCCTGCGGGCCGTGGAAGCGCATATAAACAAAGTCTGCCCCCTCGTTGAGCTGGGCGTTTCGGGCGGGACCTTTGTCGTGCAGCACGAGGCTAGCGCCGTGGTGGTCCAGCATCTCAAACGCATCCTCTGCATACCAGCTTGGGTGGCGAAACTCCACCGCTTTGCGCCACTCGTGGGCGGGGTCTGCCGCCGCAAGCGCCTGCAAGAGGGCACTGACCGTCTTTAGCTGGCGAATGGTGTTGCTGGGCGGGAACTGAAGGAGCAGGCAGCCCTTTTTGGGGCCCAACTCACGTGCTGCCTCTAGAAAGCGGACAAGGCCGGAGAGGTCCTCGGCAAGCGTCTTGGTGTGCGTGATATCGCGCCACAGCTTGAGGGTAAAGTCAAACGCCGGGCCGGTTTCCGCGGCCCAGGTCGCAAACGTTTTGGGCTGGGGGATGCGGTAGAAGGTGCTGTTAATCTCAACCGAGTTAAACAGGGTGGCATAGTAGGTGAAGCGGCTCGTCGCCTGGTAGGCCTCCGGAAAGGTGGCCTTGGGACCGGGCACGACGATGCCGCTGGTGCCCGTGCGCAGGGTGCCAAGGAGGGACGGCATGGGAAGCAGGTAGACGAAAGTTTCGGGGTATAACGTGCCACGCTGCCTCGGCGTTTTACCCCAGGCGCATCTTCACGGGGTCCCAAAGCAAAGACTTTCGACGCTAGCAAGTGCCACGAGTACACCGTGGCCATCGACCGCAACAACGTCATCACCGCCACTGATACCGACCGGAGCGACTAGCTAACCTGACGAGCTTTTGCAAATGCTTAGCTAACCCAAGTTGCGGCGTAGTAGGGGCATAAAAAAGTCTGTTCGGCGTGAACAGGCTAGGTTTGGGTCTCTGACCTCCCAAATCCCTACTGACCATGCGCGAACAGACCGTTGCAATGTACTGCGTACTTGATGATTTAATTCGCTTTACCCGCCCTGCCGGCACGCTACCACCGTCTTCGGCCCGGCGCTTGACCGATGCCCAGGTGCTGACGACGGCCCTGGTAGCTGCCCGCTTTTTCGGCGGCAACCTGGTCGTGGCCAAGCACTACATGGAGCAGCACTGGGGTCAGAACCAGTTGGATAAGAGCGGCTTTACCCGTCGCCTGCACGCGCTCACTGATACGCTGCTGGCCCTGTTCGCTCTGGTGGGCGAGGTGCTCAGCCCGCTACGTGCTGGACTCCTTTCCGGTGGCCGTGTGTCATAACACGCGTATTCCACGCTGTAAGTTGCTGACGGGTAAGGCGTATCACGGCCGCTGTGCCAGCAAGCGTAGCTGGTTTTACGGCCTCAAGGTGCAGGTGGTGGCCACCAGCGACGGCCTACCGGTCGAGTTCTACCTGCATGCCGGCGCTGAGTCGGAGCAGACCGGCCGGCGCGGCCTGGCGCTGGACCTGCCCGCAGGTAGCGTGCTCTACACCGATGCTGGCTACACCGACTACGGGGCGGAAGACCTGTTCAACGAGGCCAGCGGGAGCCAGCAGCAAACCGCCCGCCGCCAGAATAGCAAACGGCCCCGTCATCCGGCACAACGCTTTCTGATACAGTATTTTCGCAAGGGTATCGAAACCTGTTTCAGCCAACTCACCGCTCGCTTTCCCAAGCAGATTCACGCCGTAACGGCCGCGGGCTTTGCCCTAAAAATCGCGCTCTTCATCTTTGCGCACGTCCTGGACCGAGTCGGCCTATAGTCCGCAACTTGAGTTAGCTAAATCAAAACGAGCGGACCATCTAGCCCGCTCGTTTCGTTTAAACCCTACACCTCAAAGTGCGGCCGGTCCTTAAATCCCGGCCAGTCGCCGCCCCAGTGCACTCGCACGTCCGCCGCCTTCATCAACCGCGCAAACTTGCTCAGCAGCTCCGGCGACCAGCTCGTCGTGCCATCCGGCAGCAGAAACGCCACATCCAGCGCCTTACTCGGCAGCTCGTTGTGCTTCGACTCGCCCCCGCGCTTGTACGTCACGATGGGCCCCGGTGCCGACCGCCCGTGCGTGTACAACTCGTCCTGCTCTTGCACCGACCGGTACCCCTCGCTCACAAATGGCCGTCCCAGCACCACCAAGATGGGGTCGCCGAGCCACCGTCGCAGTGCCACCGCGTAGGCTTCCGCCAGCTCCGGCCGCACCGAGGCCAGCCGCGCTACCTGCCGCGCTGCCTGAGCCTTAGTTAGCGCCACCATCGCTCCCCCTTTCTGCGGTTGGCTGCGTCGGCAGCGTACTCATCGGCAGCGCCTCGGCCGACACTTTGACTACCGATTCCGGCTTTTGCAACGCCTTGCGCACCGTCGCCCAGATGGTCACCAGCGCCACCAGCCCCTGAATAATCAGGTGCCCGTAGTTCTCGATGGCATCCGGATTCGGCGGCGTCAGCTGCACGCTCGCTACCTGCCCCAGCAGTGCCGTCAGCATAATGTGGGCAAAGTGCCCAGTCTTCGTGCTACTAAACATATCCAGTCTCATAAGTGAAAGTTGTTGGTTGTTCGCACAAATTTATAATAAGGTTGCCTATATGTTGTCAAAATAGTACATAATTTCATTTTTCCTGATTTGTATAAAACAGAGAATCGTATCGGGTCAAGTAAGCAGTAGTTGGGGCTGCCCCCGGCCCTCCGCTTTGCTGCGGGTCGGGGTCGGGCTATCCGCCACTTCGCTGCGCTACGGCCCTGCGGGCAGCCTCCCGTTGGTCGGCTCGGCTACTATCCCTCAGCCGGGCCATGCTGCCCGGGCGGGGCCGGGGGCCAGCCGCCTACCCACTACCTCTGCGCTGGCCCCCGACCCCGCCCGACCACCGGCATAGCAGCTACCCCACCACCCGGCCCCACCAGCTCCTGCCGATACCCGGCGTCAACCCTAGCGCCAGCCTCCGCGTCGCCTACCGCCCCACCGTTCCCCTCCCTTTGCTGCGCGCTGGTCGGGGCCCGGCCGGGCGTCCGGCCCCCCAAACCAGCCCCCGGCCCAGCCCCTTCGCGTTGCTGCGGGCCCCGGCCTCTTCCTCCGCGTCCGCCCAGACGCCCGCCCCCGCGCCGGCCGGCACGCCCCCTGGCCTGCTACCCACTAGCTCCCCACGTCAGGCAGCGTGCCGGCCCCTCCCAAACTACGCTCCGGCGCCAGCCAGGGCCTTCACTCCCTGCGCTCCCTCCGCGACGCGGCGCTACGTTCATTCGTCGCTTCTCTGCGTTGCGCTCCTCATTCTCTACGCTTGCTGCGCTCCAGTCGCTTCGGTCGTTGCAGCCCTGGCCCGCCCCTCTGCCCATCGCACCGAGTCAGCTGCTACCCCCGCTTCATCTGCTACTCCCCATTCGCCAGCCAGCCGCACCGCCCCCGTGCAGCCCGCCAGCCCCTTAACCCACCACGGGCAGCCCGGCGGCACCCCCGCGTACCCACCGCCCCAGCGCAGGCCACCGCCCACCAGCCGCTACCCCCTCCGCAGCGCGGCAGCCAGCGCCTCTCCCCACCGCACGACTAAGGCCCGCTTCGCGGAGTATTAAGTGGGGGCGGCCCCCCACACCCCCTATCAGCATGCCCCGGCTAACGCCCGGTCATCTTCCTCGGGCCCTCCCCAGAACCTCCCGCACCGCCCTCATAAGGCGCCCTTCGGGCAGTGTCTAGTGGGGGCCTCAGCCCGTCCCCCACACCCCCAGGGCAAGGTATTCAGCTCTCGTTGGTCTGTTGCTCCTTTAGCACTTTTTTCGGTAAAGCGCTCGTGTTGTTGGTGTAAAACTATTGCATTTATTGTTGCACATTAGTTGCTAAGTTATGCAACATATTCGCACATATTGCGTATATTTGTAAGGTAGTTAGGAAGGGCCTGGCTACCCGCCCCACCGGAGGCCTACGGCGCGGGGCACCTCACGGCTAACACTTGCAGCCATGCTTACCTCCGTTCAGTTCACCCAGCTAGCCCAGGCCGCTTGGCCCGGCACCACCTTCTTTGCCTCCATTGTCAGCTACCGTAGCGCCTGCGGTCATGCTACTACTACCTACCGGGCTAGCTACCACCCCGGCGAGGCGGGCAGCCGGTGCTTTCAAGAGGAGCGTCCGTGTCCCTTTGCCGCCGTGCTGGCCGCTGTGCAGGCTGCCGCCGCCGCTGGCCTTGCCGTATGCGTGTCCAGTGCTGGCGCAATAGTGGCCCAGGCCGAGTACCTGTTTGCCGGTGGTTCAGTCCCCGCGTTGCCCGTTGTGGTGTGCGCTAGCTGCGGCGAAGGCCGCGACCACTTCGGCGAGTGTGGGTGCTCCTACGTGCCGCTCACCCACTATGCCCATGCCTAGGCTTGCTACCCCGCCTGCCGCTCCCACTACGGGGGCGGCCCAGCCGGAAGCCGCCCAACGCGCCCGCATTAAAGAGTTGCTGGCCCGCCTCGATAAGCAGGCCGCCCCGTCCCAGCGTCCCTACTACCTGGCTCCGCCCAGCGCTGGCCCGCTCGATGAGCCTGCCACTGACCCTTGCCACTGGCAAGGTTTCCTCTAGTCATTCGGCCCGCGCCCATCGGTGGGGCGGGCCACTCTAGCCCTCTAGCATGATTGCCCGCCTCAGTCCCAGCTTTTCGCAGGTGGCCGCCGCCTGCTTTCCCTTGCCCGGCTGCTCGGTGCGCGGCTACGCCAGTGCCCGCGGCACTCGCTACGCGCTCACCGTCAGTACCCCGCCCGATTCAGGCTGCCCTGGCCACTATCACGGTACCGGTGCCACCTGCTACGAAGCCCTAGAACCTGTTATGCACTATTAGCATGCCTAGCGAGCATAATACAGGCGAAAACGACAAAATGCAGCTGTTGCAAGGTCTGGCTCAAGCGTTCGTGGTCGCGGGCCAGTCGCCGGAAGCGGCTGCACCAGGCAAAACTGCGTTCGACCACCCAGCGACGGGGCAACAGGACGAAACCCGTCTGACCTTCGGGCTTGGTTATGACCTGTAAGTCAATATCATGCACGGCGGCCTCGTATGCCGGGTCTTCCCCCGTGTAGCCCTGGTCCCCAAAGCCTACCTGCACGGTTTGGCCCGTAATCTCCTGCACCTGCCGGCACAACTCGCCCACTTGCGCCCGCTCTTGTTCGTTGGCTGGCGTGATGACGACGCTCAGCAACTGGCCCAGGGTGTCGACGGCGATGTGGGCCTTGCTACCCTTGCGCCTCTTTGCGCCGTCGTAACCCGCCCGGTGCCCGCTCTCTGGCGTGCTTTGCAGGGTCCGCCCGTCGAAAATAACGGCCGTGGGCGTGGCCGACCGCCCCAGCAGCACGCGCTGCAACTCGTTCAAATCTTGTACGATACGTTCAAACACGCGAGCATCGCGCCAGCGTTCCCATTGCTGGTAAACGGCCGACCAGGGTGGCAGGTCGCCGGGCAGGTAGCGCCAGGGGCAGCCCGTGTGGGCCAGGTAGCGCAAGCCGTTGAGCAGCGCCCGCAAGGGATGCTCCCGCTGAGGTGCGTCTTCGCGCATCAAACACAAATAGGGGCACACAAAGGCCCATTCATCATCGGAAATGTCGCTCGGGTAATGCGCTACTTTTGCCATGCCCAAATTTAGCTAGAGTACAGAACAGGCTCTAGCCGCTGCGGTGCAGCTCTTCCATGAGTCAGCGCACGCATACCCCGCTGCCCGCGCCCTAGCTGCCGTCGGCAGCTTCGACGGTGCCCCCGGCCCCGCTTCCTCCTTTTAGCCACCTGGGGGCTGCCCTGTGCTGGCCCCACTTCCTCTTTCACCCATGCCTACAACTACTGTCACCTACCAGCCTCATCTACTCGACCCGCACGCCGCCGAGCCCCAGCCCGTCAGCCCAGCCAATGGCCGCAGCTTCAAACTAGCTGAGTTGTACCGCTTGCTCGATTGCGAGCTAGTCGACGTGGTGCGCCTCACCGATGAGCTGATTCTCATCATTGACGATGAAGGCAAGTTTCGCAACCCCGCCTACCTCAATCTGCTGGCTACCTACTTGTGGCACCAGCACCAGCCCGCCGCCCGTGGCGTCGATGCCATCGTGGGCCGGGCCATTCTCTGCCACGACCAGCAATTCCGCTAACCACTCAGGGGCCGCTGCAGGGCGGCCCCAAATTTTCCCTAGCATCAATGAAAGCCCCCGTCTTCAGCGCACTAAGTGGTAGCAGGTCAGAGACTAAAAAGCTACTGCGCGACTTGAGAAAAGTAGCCCAAAAGGACATGAAACGCCCCTTCTACATCGAGAATCATTCGGTCGGCGCCGGTGCAGTAGTCTATGCGACCGACAAGAAAGCGGCTAGGGAGGAATATCTAAGACAGTTCCCACACGCTGCTACTGAACGGTTTACGGCCTATGTGGCCAAGTAAACCAACCAAACTCATTTTTTACCTCACCACCTCCCTAACCCCATGTCTACTACACCAAAAACCCAATTGCAGGGAATCGCTAGCCTGCCCGCCGCTCCCATCGAAGCCTCGGCCGCCCTCATCGGACTCCCCTCCCCCGTAGGGCCGGGGGTGGGGCTGCCCACCCGTGCCTACCTCATCGACAAAGTGGATGAGGCCAGCGGCGAAGTCGCGCAGGTGTCGCGCTTTCGCTATCTGCCCGGTCACCCCCGCCAGGTGCGCTTCGATGCCAAGGCCGGCCAGTTCAACATCGGCGGCACAGTGCCGCTGGGCAACTCACTCCGCTTCATCCCGCTGGCCTGGCGCATCTTCCAGGACGATATTCTCAACATGGGCCGCAAGCTCTGGGCCGAGCTGTTTTTCGCCGACGACAAGGGCGCAATCTGTGCGGTGCTTTTCCACGGCTATAGTGTGGAAAACCTCTATCGCCTCATTGAGCCGCTGTTTTACGACGACCTGACCCTGGCCGACGTGGTGGTAAAAGTGACCACCGAGAAGAAGCAGACCACCAAGGAAGGCAAAACGGCGACCTACTACATCGCCCAGTTCAGCTACGAGCCCGCACCCGCCGAGGAGGTAGCCGCCCGCCGCGACTACGCCCGCGACCTGCCCATCTGGCGAGCCGAAACCCACACCGGCGCGGCCGACATCCGCATCCAGCACGGCTACACCGTGCCCGAGGACGGCGAACCGGAGGAAGGCGTAAGCCACCCCCACACCCCCGCCGCCGAGTTGCCTGCTGCTGCCTAGTGCTACCGCCCCCGCCCGTTTGGGTGGGGGCCTAAGTGCCACTTCAACTAGCCAACCATATGGAAACCAGCCGTAAATATCCGCTCCTCTCGCGCTACTGCTTTAGTTGGTGCTGGCAGGCGCAATTCCGAGTGCTCAAATCCAACAAGCGCAAAAAGCAGTGGATTGACTTAGCCGAAGTGCAGGGCACCGACGCCGATGACGCGCAGAAGTCGCTTCGCTACCTCTGCGACCGCAAGGGCTGGCAACTACTTGAAGTGTTTCACTTGCGACCCACCTGCTTAGCCTTTGCCTTCGACCGTGATGCAGACAATAGCAGCTTTCTATCTCAGGAAGAAAAGCGCCAGCACTGCCCGCGCCCGGCCGCTCGCGGCGAGCTATACCGCCCCCAAAGCCCGCAGCAGCTACGCCAGGCCCGCCAGCTGGAAAAGCAAAAGCGTGCCCTCCAGGCCGCCTACCCGCTGCTAGCCATTGATAATTGCTCACTGTTAATTGATAACTGAAAAGATGTTTCACTCCCTTACCCATCATCCCGACCTGACCCAGGCCCAGCACCGCGCCCTGCCGCACGTCTCCAATACCGACCTGTCCGACCTCAAGGCTAGCATCCTGGGCCAGCTGCGTCGGCCCAACCCCGTGGCCCTGGCTTTCGGCTCCCATTTTCACACCGCCGTGCTGGAACCCCAATACTACCAGCGCACCGACGAGCGCGGTATCAAGTGGCCCGACCTCGAAATGCTAGCCCGCCAACTGCGCCGCCAACGCTACTGCCGCGACTTGCTCTACCGCGGCCAGGCCGAGCAGTCCTACACCGCCGTCCACACCGCCACCGGGGTAGGGGTGAAGCTGCGCCCCGACCTGCTCGTGCATAGCCGCGCCGGCCGCCAGCTCACCCTCATCGACTTCAAAACCAGCAGCGCCCCTGACCTGGCTCATTTCCTGGCCACCATCGAGAAATACGACTACGACCGCCAGGCCGCGCTCTATCTCGACGTACTGAGCGCGACGCGTTTCCTCATCATCGGCGTGCAAAAGAAAGCTCCGCACGAAGTATGGCGCGTTGAATTAACCGCCATGCCTGGCCTCATCGAGCAGGGCCGCAAGAAGTACGCCGCTCTGCTGCGCTACCATGCCCGCCAACTCACAGGTCATCAATGTTTGCCTGCTCTAGCCCAAGCTGCTTAAACGACAACGGCCCACTTCGCAGGAAGTGGGCCGTTGTCGTTTGAGACCAGTAGGTAAGCCGTTGACTTCATCCCGTCTCATTACTTTGTCTTGAAATCTGAGACAACTAGTAGTAATGAGACAAACCCCGGAAGAAAAAGCGTTGCTGGATGATGCCCTAACGGCGCTGAGTGGATTACTACCCAAGCAATTGCCTATGAAAGCCAAGCCAAGCAGGGAGGGACTGTACTTACGAATAAGTAAGCACACTAGCTTTCGCCTCCTAGTGCGCCCTGGCTGGCTAAGCAATGCCGCCGAACTACGACAGCCTGAGCCAGGAACCGTGCTAGTGGTGCCCTACGTGGGAGAGTCGCAAGGTGCCCAGCTACGAGCCCAAGGCTTCTGCTACCTCGACCGGGCGGGTAACGCCTGGCTGAGCGACGCGGCGCACGAGCTAGCCATACTAATCCTGGGCCGGGCACGGCCCCAAGTAGCCACGCAGGCCGCCGGTGGACAGCTGTTTAGCAGGAACGGGCTCCGGCTCTTGTACGCGCTGTTGCTGGAGTCGCAACTAGTGCGCGAGCCCTACCGCGCCATAGCAGCGCGGGCCGGGCTGCCGACGGCCACCGTCGGGCGGGCACTCCTGAGTTTGCAAAGCCAAGACTACCTGCGCCAGGAGAAACCACGGCGCTTACTACGGCTCACGGAGCTGCGGCGGCGCTGGATAGATGCCTACGGCGAAACCCTACGCCCCAAGCTCGTAGCGGGGCGCTACCGCTGGCTGGAGCCGGAGCGGGCGCGCAACGGCTGGCAGCAAGTGCCCCTGCCAGCGGGCACCCGCTGGGGCGGGGAGCCCGCCGCCCATTTGCTGCTCGATGGCTACCTGCTACCCCTGGATTTTACCTTGTACACCACCGCCCCGCGCGGCGAGTTGATGGGGACCATGCGCCTGATACCTGACCCCAACGGGCGAGTGCAAGTGTTGGTGCCGTTTGAGGAGCCACCCACGGAAACTCCTCTCCCCAACTGCGTTTCACCGCTGCTAGCCTACGCAGACCTAATCCTGAGCGGCGACCCCCGCAACCAGGAAGTAGCCGCCATGCTGGCCGAGCAGTACTTGAAGTGAAGTAGCCTGCCAGCCCGGCTACCAACAATTACCCTTGCATTCGCTCTTGCTCTTCCCTTACCAGCGCCTGCAACTCCTCTTCCGAAGGCAAATTCACTTGGTACTTGCTCACGAATAGCTGCTCGGCCATGCCCGTGGTGGCGTAGCGTACCAGCGTGTCATTCTTCTGCGCGCACAGAATCAGCCCCACCGGCGGATTGTCGCCCTCGGTCATCTCCTGCTCCCGGTAGTAGTTCAAATACACGTTCATCTGCCCCGCGTCGGCATGGCTGAACGCCCCAATCTTCAAATCCACCAGCACGTGGCACTTCAAAATGCGGTGGTAAAACACCAGGTCAATGAAGTAGTGCTCGTTGTCAAAGGTGATGCGCTTCTGCCGCGCCTCGAAGCAGAAGCCCCGCCCCATCTCCACCAGAAACGTCTGCAAGTGCGCAATGATGGCCGTTTCCAAGTCGCTCTCGCTGTAGCTAGCCCGTTCTTCTAGCCCCAAAAATTCCAGCACATAGGGGTTCTTCACCACGTCAGCCACCACCAGCGGCTGCGCCCCGGCATGGCCCGCCAGCACCGCCACCTTATCGGTAGAGAGCCCCGTGCGCTCGTACAGCGCCGAATTGATAGCCCGCTTCAACTCCCGTACCGACCAACTGTTTTTCACCGCCTGCACCTCGTAAAAGGCCCGCTGCAACGGCCGGTCCAGAGCCAGCAATTCCAGAAAATGCGAGAAGCTGAGCCGCGTCAGCAGTAGGGTAGGGGCAATGCCCGGCAAGGCGTCTTGCCCTACCGACTCCTCAACTGTTGGGAGCGCTGGGAAGCTAGCAGTATCCAGAAAACCAGCGCGTTGTAATTCTGCAGACACTGTCTGCAAAATTAGGGGGTAGGCTTGGTAAAACTCGCGGCACTGATAAAGCCGCCGCTCCGCTAGCCCTTTAACATCGCGTAGCTGTAGCGCCAGCTCCGATAGCAGTTGCTCACCATACGTGGCCCGGTCGCTGCCGCCCTGCTCATATTCGGCAATGTGCCACCCGATAAGCCAGTTACGCACCGTCAGCCAGTAGTTTATCTGCGCCGCCGCCGCCCGCTGCGTTTGTGCGTGTAGCTGCCCAATCTGTTCCGCTAGTGTCGAAAGCGTAATTTCTGCCATACGGGCCAAGATACGCCGGGCTATTGAGTCCAAAGCGAGGCTGGCAGCCATGGAAAAAGCCGGCTCCCTATCAGGGAACCGGCTTCTCGTTGCTATTCAAGGCTGCTACAAAGCCGTTTACAACGCGGCAGCGGTAGTCTCACCTACCGTAAATGTGTGCGTCAGTCGTGCTCCCGACGGGGCCACCGCCGTGAGTGTGATGACCTGTCCCACCGCCACGTTCGGCACCGACATACTAATCGTGTCGTTTAGCGCCAGCTTGTAGGAGTAGGCCCCCGGCGAATCAAACACGAGCAAGAACTCTTTATCCGTCGCCTCCGGCGAGGAGACTTGCAGGGTGAGGTTATCGTAGCCATTTGAAAAGCTATGCAGGAAGCTATCCAGCGTCAACGCCCCAGCGGCCGGTACCGTGGCGGTGCTCGCCGTCAGCGTAGCCCCTGGCAAGTCGAAACCCAGCTTGTCGGCATCCAGAATGTACATGCCATCGGGCACCAGCTGCGTGAGCGAATTGAAGGTGTTGCTCGGCTTGAACACCTGATAACCCGTACCCGCGCTGTTGATGCCATACACGGCATTGGCGTTGGTTTTCCAGCTGGCCGAGGCTAGCACCTGAGCAGCACCGCTGAACAGAAAGCCGGTGAGCTGTTTGCTAATCGTACTCATACAAAAAGGGTAAAGAGGGTAGGGCCTGGGTTAAGCGGGCTGAATGGTAAAATCGCGCACCACGTGCACACCCTTGGCATCGTAGAAGTGGGCATAGTAGGTGCCCGGCGCCGTAATGGCCGTGTAGAGGAGTTCCGGCCCGTGCGGGGTGCAGAAGCTGGAAATACCATACTGCACATCGGCATCGTGGCTAGGAATGGGCGCATCCAGCACCAGGGTAATGAGCCCGCCGTTGGTGCTGCTGGCCCCGAACTGCAGTTGCAGGCCGTCCGGGGTCATGGTCGGCACCAGCGACGACACGGTTATCGTCCCCGTGGGGGCGCCTACCCCCGCCGCGGCCGTGAGCATGGCCCCCGGCAACTCGAAGCCCGTGGTGGCCGCATCCAAGATGTACACGCCATCGGGCGCGAGCTGGGTGAGGGAGTTGAAGGTGTTGCCGGGCTTAAATACCTGGTAGCCCGTGCCCGCGCTGTTGATGCCGTACACGGCATTGGCATTCGTTTTCCAGCTGACTGAAGCCAGCGCCTGGACTTCCCCGCTGTAGAGGAAGCCCACCAGTTTTTTGCTTATCGTACTCATCAAAAAGAAAAAGTTAAAGGGTTAGATGGCCAGTAAGTCGCGCGGGTCGAGGTAGCCCAGCAGCACGTAGTTCGCCGGGAAAGAAGTGAGCGGCCAGGTAGCGCCCACCGCAAAGGCGCGCTGCCAATCGTTAGGTTGGCCCGCCGGCGCCTGCACCACGGCCACCAGCCAGTCCGCCAGCGCCACCTGTGCCTGCCGCCCGTTCAGGCTGGCTACCGGCTGCACGGCCGTAATGCGCAGCTGCGCCAGTACTAGCCCCGCGTGGGTTGTTTCCGAATGCATGGTCATCACCACGAGAAATGAGGGGTAGAAAAAAGCCGGCCCCGGCATCGCTACCAGGGCCGGCCCATTAGTCTCTAAGCCGCCAGGCTTAGAAGTTCACCGTCGCCGCAAACGCGTCCGTGTGGGTCACGCCGGCGTGGCTGAAGCTGAATGTCTTACCAGTGTAGCGGTCCAGGTAGGCCACGCTGGCCACCTGTGCACCACCCACCGAGATGTCCATGCTGGCCGGGGCCGAGCCGCCGGTAGTCAGGGCATTGAACTTGAACAAGTCACCGGTTGAGGCGGCGAGCGTTACACCCTGGGCGTTGTCGTTCGGGCCCGTCAGGTTCGTGTCGAAGTTCACGTTAGAGCCACCGGTTGAAGCCACCACGTTCACATACTCCACCGCCAGCGGGTTATTGGCGTTGTTGTTCAGGGGGTAGTATTTGCCGTTGAGCTGTTGATAGTAGTTGATGCCCAGCACCCCTACTACCAAGTCATCCGCCGCCGGCGCACTGGGCAATGAAGCCACTACTGTCTTGTTGGCCAGGGCCGCCCCGTTCAGCGCCAGGATGCCCAGCGGCTGCGCTACGGCGGCCTGTTGGTAGGTCTTGCCCATGAAATCCACCGACGAGGCCCCGAGCACCAGCTCGTAGTGCGTAGCCCCCTGCGGCGCGGCAATATCCGTCAGCGGGTTCAGGCTCGGAATAGTGAGCGTCACGTCCGAGCCGCTACCCGTCACGGTGTATTGGAAGAACAGGTTCTGCGCGATACCCGCCCCGTTGTTGAAGTTGAAGCCCAGCAGCGCAGCCAGGTTGTCCTTGAGCACCTGGCGCTGCCCCCGGTCGTTGGTCATGTCCAGCGAGATGGCGGCGCGCATAGCCTGCGTCAGGCGCGACACCATGCGCGTATCGCTGGCCGCCTGAATTGCCACCCGCAAGGAGTCGCGCAGCAGCTTGCCCGCCGAAGCCGCTGCCCCAAACTCGCTGGCGTTTTCCCGCGTGCGCGCCCGGCTCGGGGCGCTGGCGAAGGCCGCCTTATTGCTCTGCGGCTTCTGGGAGATGCTCCCGTTTTTATTAAACACCAGGCCACCTACGGTGCCCTGAATGCCGAGTATGCCCGTCTGACGTGCCATCGTAATTAAGTAGGTAAAAGGTTAAAAAATAGTTTGCGTTTGGCTGCTTGCCGTTACGCGGCCTTGCTACCAGGTGCAGCCCACCCCGTAGCGCCGCTTGATTCGATAAGTCATTTTGCGCCATTGGCTCGGCAGCAGCGCTTCCCCGGCGCCGCACTTCCACAGGCCCCGCCCACCCGCTATTGCCGCCGCCTGTTGCGCGGCCCGCGCGGCTAGCCGGCGCGTGGGGTCCCACGCCCAGGCCCACCCGCGCACCACTAGCAGCGAGTCCAGCGCCAGGGCTGGCCCACTAGCTACCGGCAGCCGCACCGTGGCCAGCATCCGCCCATATAGGTCGAGGCCTTGCCGCGTCAGCCACACCCGCCGCTCGGGCCAAAGCAGCTGCCGCACCGAGTCGGTGGCCTGCGCGCCAAATGCCTGGTCGTGCTCGGGGGCATCCACGCCCAGCAGCCGTACCCGGCGCACCGCGCCCCCGGCCAGCACGTCGTAGGTGTCGCCATCTACCACCCGTACCACCCGGCCTGCCTCTACGGTTTGCCCCTGTGCCGACCCCGCCCACAGCCCCGCGGTCAGCAACAAAAGCCCACACTTGCTAATTGCATTTTTCATGGAACGAAGCTAGCGGGCACTTAACCTGAATTATCTTCGCAGTGCCCCGTTTGCCCCATTACGCCCTCATATGCCCCCGCTCCGAATCTGCATTTATCCCAAGGACGTGGCTGCCCTGACCGGCCGCAGCTACGACGCGGCCAAGCGCCTGCTGCGCCAAGCGCGCGCCGCTGCCGGCAAGCCCACCGGGGCCCTGCTCACCGTAGCCGACTTCTGCCACCACACCGGCCTTAACGAGCAGGAAGTAACCGCCGCCCTCAACCGCCAAGTCAGCAGCACTACCCCGCCTCTGCGCCGCGCCGTCTAGGTGATAGTATAAGGCCTGCAATTCTCATCGGTTCTCATCGCCTACCGCAACCGCACCGCAGCGCGAGCATAGTGGAAGCATAGCAGTAGTATGAGCCCGGCAACAAAACGGCCCGCCCCCACTAGGGAACGGGCCGTTTTCTTTTCCAGCGTAAAGGTTAGGCCGCCGCAGCTGCCACGCATACCTCCCCGGCTACTACCGTCATCGCTGGCTGCTCACCCAGGGCCGGGCCATCCCAGGCCAACTGCAACGCCTGGTGCTGAAAGTCCTCCACTATTTTGGCGTAGTGCATGGTGGTTTGCAGCTTCGAGTGCCCCATTATCTGCTGCAGCACTGCCGGCGACACGCCCCGTAGCAGCGACTGCGTAGCGAAGGTGTGTCGAGCCGTGTGCATCGTGACCAGCTCGTAAGTCGGCACCGACTTCTTCACCACCTGCCCGCCTACCATCTCCATCGTCTCCACCGGGTTAGCGAGTCCGGCCAACGCGCCAATGCGCTTGAGGTAGCGGTTCATCACGGGGTTGGCCAGCACCGGTAGCAGCCGCGCCCGCTCTTCGCCCGCTGCGTACTTATCCAGAATGGCCCCCGCCGCCTCGGTCAAGTAAATGCTCACCGGCCGCCGTGTTTTGGTTTGCACCAGACGCAGCACCCGCCGGCCGTTCCACGCATGGAGGTTGCCAGGGTGCAGCTGCAGGGCATCTGAGTAGCGCAGGCCCGTATAGCAGCAAAACAGAAACACGTCCCGCACGGGCACCAAGTTGCTCGGCAGCACCGCCCTGGCCAGCGCGGCAAGGTTGGCCGCCGTCAAGTACGTTTTGGGCACATCCGACCAGCGTACTTCCATGCGGCCCAAATCCAGCCCCAGGGCTAGCCCCCGGTCTTGCTGCAAGTGGCGCAGAAACTTCTTCAGGTCCTTCAAAATCGAGAACAAGCCATTGGCGCCCATCCCGTGCTTGACCCGCAAAAAGTGCACGAATTGGTCGTGCACCGGCAGCGTATAGGTCGCGGGCTCCAGCTGCTGCTTCAAGTGCTTCTCAAACTTCGCCAGCCAGTTGCGCGCCGTGTTGTAGTGGCGCAGGGTGTTGAAGGCAAAGCCCCGCCCGTGCAGCACCTCGCGGTACTCATCGAACAAGTCCACCAGCCGCAGCACCTCCGGCGCTTCGGGCTCCGCCACCTCAACCGGCTGCGTTGCTTCCCGCATCAGGGCCACGGTAGGGGCCACGCCCGCACTCCGCAAGTCCCGATAGCGGTTCTTCAACCGCTCTGCCAGCTTTTCCAGATAGTCATTGGCCTCTTCTTGGCCCGTAAACGCCTTGCGGAATTCCTGCTTGCTCGCATTCCATTCCGCCGGCCGGCACTTCTCCTTGGTAAAGCAGCGCAGCCGCTTCCCATCAAACGATGCATTCAAGAACACGGGCGCGAGTCCGGCCTTATCCATCAAGTCTTCCCGCAATACAAAAGACACCTTCATTTTAGTGACGCTTTTAGTGACGTGCACCCGTCCGCGAATAGTCTTGAATGAGGCTAGGGCCCGGATGCACAAAGGCCCCAAAACCTGCATTCCTGGAAGGATTCGCAGCTTTTGGGGCCTGGCGTCAATGTATTCTAGTACCCAGAGCCGGGGTCGAACCGGCACACCTTGCGGTATTGGTGTTTGAGACCAACGCGTCTACCGATTCCGCCATCTGGGCAACTTATCCGGCTCGGTCGGTATTCACGAGCGGGCCGCAAAGGTAGCCAACTGCTGGCGAAGCCGCAAGAGATAGCGCTTTTTTAGGTAATACGTGCGCACTTGCGCCAGGGCAGCGGGGCGGTGGTCGGGGGCAGGCCCGAGTAGCCGGCCAGTACGGGCTCAATACCGGCGTCGAGCGTAGTGGCCAAGGTCGCTACCTCTGCTTCGAGCCTGGCGCTGGCAGTCGGGTCCGGCTCAAACTCCAGCTCCATTAGCTGCTCGTTGAGGTCCATTACTTCCATCAGGAAGTCAGCCGGTAGTTGATTCTGTGCACTGCCTTCTTCGAGCAGGCCGTGCTGGGCCAGCACGTAGGCCATGCGGCAGTCAGGGTCAGCCAGGGTGCGGTAGGCGTCGGTATTGAGCGTGCTCAGGCGTAGCGCTTCGGCCTGCGCAGCGGGGGTGTCCTGGGCGTGAAAGTCGGGGTGCAGCTCGCGGCTGAGTTGGTAGTATTTGCCTTTGAGAGCCGCCTCATCAAGTAAAAATGCTTCGGGCAGGCCATAAAAGGCGAAGTAATTGGGTGAATCAGGCATAGAAATAAGTGGCCGGCACTTGGTTATAGAATTAAAGACAACTCCGGCGTTTTAGTTGGCTTTTATTACCGAAAACGCCTGCGCTGGCTCGGCCAGCAGGCGCTTGGTGGCGGGCCACACCTGGCCAAACAGCCCGGAGCGCCGATAGGCATTAAGGGCGGCCATATCGTCCCACTGGCTGTAGGTGCAGTAGATGTGCGGCTCGTCGGCGTCCTGCCACAGCTCCAGGTGGCGGCAGCCGGGCTGCTGCCGAATGTGGCTTTCCGATTGCCGGAACAAGGCGAGGAAATCAGCCGTGCGGGCGGGCTGGAGCGTGAGGCGAACGATGCGGATGAGCACAGGAAAGTTTGATTTGCAGGGCGTTATAGCTAAGAGGCCGGGGTGCTAAAAAGTAAGCTCGAGCTTAACCCTTCCGGCCGCCGGGCGTACATAGCAGCTTATTTTTTACATTTTACTGACTTTTTTATGCGTTACGCTCCCCGTGCCTTTTGGCTGGCGGCTCCGGCCCTCACGGCTCTGTCGCTGCTTGCTTCGTGCGATAGCAAGCCCAAAACCACCGAAACCGACAAAACAGCCGTGGTAGTGCCCAGTGAAGCCAACAAAGCTTCCGATAGTACAGCCGTAAAAGTAGACTCTGCTCAGGCTCCCAAGCAATAGTTGGTAGCGGTTACATCAGAGCCTGGATGCTATATAGTGTTCGGGCTTTTTTGTGGATTAACCAGTAAAGCGCACATCTACCTGCGAGTCAAAGTAAAGGCCTAGCAGCTCGCTGGCGTGCCCCTGGTTGATGGCTATCGACAAGCAGCCTTGGGGGTTAAATGTGCAGACAATCTCGCCCGGCGGGGCTGCCGCGAAGTGCGGGCGCAGCTCGCGCACCACCTCGCGGCCAAAATGGACGGTAGCCGGGCGGCCCCGGCCCACTACCTCCACCGCCTCCCGCGAGATGTTGGTAATCAGGTTGCCGTAGTGGTCTACGTGCACCACGTGGCCGGTAATGCGGTTGTCCTGCAGGCGCAGCTGGCGGTTGGTGAGCAGGTAAGCCTCGGTAGCGGGTGGGCCGAGGCTGCTCAGCGGCTGCCCCTGGGCGAGGCGCACAGCCGCCGGCGCCAGAATATCGCGCGTAGGGTTAAGCGAAACGGGCTGAAGGTTGCCGGCGGCTATCGAGGTCGCCGGGGGGGCTGGTGCGGGTGGGGCCGGGGCATTCAGGCGCACAAGCTGGGCCGGGATGCCGTCGCAAAGCAGGGGCAGCAGGCCGTTGTCGGCGGCTACGAAATAGTGGCCCTCAAACTCAGCGGCATGCCAGGCGGGCGCGGCCACCGCACCGGCATCGCTGGCTCCGTAGTCGCTCACCGTAATGAGATGCGTGGTGCCCAGCGGAAAGTCACGAAACACGGCCCGGAGAACGTGTACGGCGTGGGCGATGTTGTAGGGTTCGACCCCGTGCGTAAGGTCGAGCACCGGCAGGGTTGGCGCCAGGTGCAGCAAACGGGCTTTGAGCGCGGCCACATACTGGTCGCGGTAGCCAAAATCCGTAAGCAGTGTCAGTACCCCCATGCCCGCAGTTGCCAGGTTCTTCGTAGTATTGTTTAGTGGCCGGCCAGCCGGCCGGCGCGGCTGCAAAAGTAGCCCGATTTCCGGTAGTCGGCCGGGAGTTTCCGGCCCAATGGGCTACGCTTAAAAATAATGCCAGCTGCCCGGGCCGGGCCGTTGGGTAGTCCGCTTACGTTTCTTTTCTCCCTCCTTTCCTCTGCCTTTCCAGCTTGCTCGAAAAAGTCATCACCCTCGAAAATGTGTCCCTGGTCGACTTCCTGGGGGCCGATAACCAGAATATTCGTCGAATTTCGGCTGCTTTTCCGGGCAGTAAAATCGTGTCCCGGGGCAACGAAATCAAGATTCAGGGCCCTGCCGAAGTCATTTCGCGGGTCAACGATATCCTTAGCTCACTCATTGAGCACTACCATCAGTACGGGGCCATCACCGACCGCGACGTGAACCAGTACCTTTCCGCCACCTCCGAGGAGGCAGAAGGCCGGGTGCTGGCGGCCTCGCCCGATGTCATCCTGTTTGGGGCCAAAGGCGGCGTCATCAAGGCCAAAACGCCCAACCAGCAAAAGCTGGTGGACACCGTGATGAAGCATGACCTCACCTTCACGCTTGGGCCCGCCGGCACCGGCAAAACCTATATTTCGGTGGCGCTGGCGGTGCGGGCCCTCAAGAATAAAGAGGTTAAAAAAATTATTATCTCGCGCCCCGTGGTGGAAGCCGGCGAGAGCCTGGGTTTTCTGCCCGGCGACATGAAGGAAAAGGTAGACCCCTACCTACGCCCGATTTATGATGCCCTGGAGGATATGATTCCGGCCGAAAAGCTGAAATTTTATCAGGAGAACAAGATTATCGAAATCGCCCCCCTGGCCTACATGCGCGGCCGGACCCTGAACAACGCCTTCGTGCTGCTCGACGAAGCCCAGAATACCACTCCCAGCCAGATTAAGATGTTCCTGACCCGCATGGGGCCTTCGGCGAAAGTGATGGTGAATGGCGACCGCAGTCAGATTGACCTGCCCACCCGCCAGAAGTCGGGCCTGATGCAGGCACTTGATATACTGCGCGATATCCCCGGTATTGGCTACGTAGAGATGACCGCCGACGACGTGGTGCGCCACCGCCTGGTAAAGGAAATAGTGCAGGCCTACGACAAATACGACGTGGCCGAGCAGCGCCGCGAAGCCGAGCTTAAGCAGCGTCGCCACGAGGGCAACGACCGCAGCAATGGCCAGGGGCGCGCTGACCAAGGCCGCCGCCCGGCCCAGCCCACTGAGGCTGACCTGCCCCTCAACCACGAGCAGGCTCTGTAAAAAAGGAATAAGCCCTCTCAAAAAGAAGCCCCGGCCAGCATTGGTCGGGGTTGCTTTTTATGTAGTAAATAATTTATATTTAACGAGCCAGCGGCTCCTGCGCAGCGGCTACAAACAGCCGCCGCTCGGCATAGAAGGCCCCGAAGGGCAGTACCGACAGCCCGAGCCCCAGCGCGGCCTTGCCCACCGACCAGCCCTGCTCGATGGTGTTTTGCACCAGTAGTAAAACATAGGAAATAAACAATATTCCGTGGGCCATGCCCACAATGCGCACCGCTTCCGGCTGGCCGGCCAGGTATTTTAGCGGCATGGCAATGCCCAGCAGCACCAGCAGCGAAATACCTTCCAGAATGCTGATGCCACGCAAACGGCCCAGTGACGTGTTTAGATAAGCAAGCATAACGCAAAGATACGCCGCCTGCTTAGGCGGCTGGCCGCCCAGCGGGCGGGCCGTGGCCGGCGCGTCCGGATTCTGCCGCCAGGCCCGGATATTTGCGGTCGATTACGCCGTTTTTCAGCTTCGTCCATGACCACCGTTCATAAAATTACCGACCTGCGCGACCTTGACGCGGCCTTTACCATCCGGGAGAAAGTATTTGTGGGCGAGCAAAACGTGCCCGCCGATGCCGAGTACGACCAGCACGACCGCGCGGCTACCACCCGCCACTACCTGGCTCACGTGGATGGCCAGCCAGCCGGCGCGGCCCGCTGGCGCCCCACCGAGCAGGGCGTAAAGCTGGAACGCTTTGCCGTGCTGCCCGGCTTTCGCAACCACGGCGTGGGCGAAGCTCTCGTGCACCAGGTGCTCGCCGATGTGCGCGCCGAAGCCTCCGATGCCGCCCAGGTGTACCTGCATGCCCAGCTGCGCGCCATTCCGCTCTACGAGCGCACCGGCTTCCGGAAAGTAGGGGAGCTGTTTGAGGAATGCGCCATTCAGCACTATAAGATGGTGCTGAAGTAGCAGCAAGCCAGGCGGCTGCGTAGGGTGTAGAGTAAGTTAGCCGCTGGTAATAAGAATCTTAACTGATTTTTAAAGCTTCGCTTCCGCCATTCAAGAGTTTTTAGTAAGTATCTATGCAAGGGCTTATCTTTTATAGATAATTTTTGCGCTATGCTTACGTGGTCTTCGGCTCCTTTCCTGCGCGTGGCGCTGGCCTTTATCGGGGGCGTGGCGGGTTATATCTACCTGGGGCAGCAATGGGCCGGCAGCGCCGCGCCCTGGGCAGCGGGCCTCGTGCTGCTCTACCTGTTGAGCTGGCTTTGGGGCCAGCGCTACCCTGCGCCGGCCGCTCCCGACGCCGTGGGTTTGGTAGGGCTGCTGGCCGTGGCCGCGCTGGGTTTTGCCCGCACGCAGGCCGTAACGGAAAGTCGTTGGCCCGACCACCTTGGGCACCTGGCGCCGCGTATCGAGCTGTACCGCGCTACCGTGGATGAGGCGCCCGTGGTGCGCGCCAATACGTTCGCTACCACACTGCGGGTGCAGGCGGTGCGCGTGGCCGGGCGCTGGCAGCAAGCCAGCGGAGGCATTCGGGTGAGCATGCCGCGCCACGAAACGGCCGACTCAGTACCCGCCCCGCGCTACGGGCAGGTGTGGCTGGTGCAGGGCGCGCCCGAGCTGAGCAAGGGCCCGGCCAACCTGGGCGAATTTGACTACCGGCGCTACTTACAGTACCAGCAGGTGTACCACGCGCAGTTTGTGCACCAGGGGCAGTATAAGGTGCTGGGCTACGCGCCGCTGAGCTGGCCGGTAGCGATTAGCCAGCGGACGGCGGCCGTGCTCGATAACGTGCTGCGCCGCTACGTGCCCAGCGTGCGCGAGTACGCGCTGGGCACGGCGCTGGTACTGGGCTTTAAGGATGATATCGACCAGGATACGAAGCAGGCTTACGCCAACACGGGTACCACGCACATCATGGCCGTATCGGGCTTGCAGGTGGGGCTGCTGTTTGCCGCGCTGCAATGGCTGCTGGCGCGGGTGCCGCTGGGCGGCTCGGGCGGGGGCCGCCGGCTGCTGACGGCCGGGCTGGGCCTGGCCCTCATCTGGAGCTACGCCTTCTTAACCGGCCTTTCGGCCTCGGTGCTGCGGGCTACGGTGATGTTTACGCTCGTGATACTGGGGCAGGCCTGGGAGCGGCAGAGCAGCCTTTTCAATACGCTGAGCGCGGCGGCGTTCTGCCTGCTTTTATATAATCCGTACCTGCTCTGCGACGTTGGTTTCCAGCTCTCGTTTCTGGCAGTGCTCAGTATTGTGTACTTGCAGCCGCGCATTGTGCGCTGGCTCGATGTGCGCAATGCCGTGCTCGACCGCCGCCGTAGCTGGCACGCCCCGGTGGTGCAAAAAAGCTTCGAAGCCGCCGCCTGGCTGGCCGACGCCGGGTGGCAGCTCACGGCGCTGTCGGTGGCGGCGCAGGTGGCTACTTTTCCGCTGGGGCTGTATTATTTCCACCAGTTTCCGTTCAACTTTCTGCTGTCTAACCTGATTGCGGTGCCCATTTCGAGCCTGGCCGTGTACGTGGGCGTGGTACTGCTGCTGGTAAAGGGCCTGGTGGTGCTGCCGGCGCAGTGGCTGCCCTGGCTCGACTGGCTGCCCCGCGCCGTAGGCTGGGTGTTTGAGCAGCTCATCTGGCTCTTCAACGAGTATATTTTCCTCATTGGCCGGCTGCTGCCGGGCGCATTAGTCGGGGGCGTGCACCTCAGCCAGGGGCAAACGCTGCTGGTGTTTTTGCTTATCGGGGCGTTTTGCGCGTTCGTGGCTTCCCGCCGCCTGGCCTGGGCAGGCTGGTGCGTAGCGCTGCTGGGTTTATATAGCATAAGTAGAATATTAGAGACGCAGGCGGTAGCGCCGCGGCGCGAGTTCGTGGTGTATAGCATCCCGCGCCGCTCAGTGGTGGGCTTCTGGCAGGGGGCCGCCGTAGAGTTTGCCACCCCCGACTCGCTGCCGCTCTCCGAAACGGAGCGTACCTATCGGCTCAAGCCCAGCCTGATACTGCGCCGCGTGCGGGCGCCGCGCTACTGCGTGGGCTGGCAGGGTGCCCGCGTGCCGGCCCGCGCCGTGGCTGCCCCCGACAGCGCTGAGGCCACGCGCCGCTACCCGCCCGCGCCGTTGGTGCTGGCCCGGTGGCGCGGCCTGCGCATCGCGTTTGTGAGCGGCCGCCTGCGTCGCCTCTCCGGCCCCGCGCCCGCGCAGCCTGCTGATGTAGTGGTACTGCGTCGCAACCCATACCTCTACCCCGAAGCCCTGGCCGCGCACTTTGGGGCGCAGGCGCGGGTCGTGTTCGACTCGTCGTGCAAGCGCTGGTACATTGCCCGGCAAGACTCGGCCCTGCGGGCCGCCGGCTTCCGCACCTGGGATGTGAACGAGCAGGGCGCCTTCACCTATGCCCTGCCACCCGGGCGGTAGCCGGCGCTAACTAGCTGCGGCTACTTTGCTGGTGAGTCATGGCCGGGCTTGCTGCCGAAAAAGGGACAATAGCAGCTAGTGCGGCCAGAATTTACTCGGAATTTTTAGCGGTAACGCAACCATTAGCCCCTACTTCGTGAGTCTGTAAAATAGTACGCCGCCATGGGCGTTTAATCTAGGCGGCCGCTTTCGCCGTATTTTGCTTTACTATGACTGACTACCTCTCCCCGGAACTTGATACCCTGCGCTTTCTGCAATATGAGGTGCAGGACCGCCTGGCCTACATTACCCTCAACCGTCCGGCCAAGCGCAATGCGCTCAGTGCTAACGTGGTAACGGAGCTAAAGCAGGCTTTCGAGCAGGCCGAGGCCGATGATAAGGTAAAAGTCATCATCCTGCGCGCTACTGGCGACGTGTTCTGTGCCGGGGCCGACCTGAAATACCTCCAGGAGCTACAAGACAATACGTACCAGGAAAACCTGGCCGACAGCACCCACCTGATGCAGCTCTTTCACCAGATTTATACCCTCAAAAAGCTGGTAATCGGGCAAGTGCAGGGCCACGCGCTGGCCGGTGGCTGCGGCCTGGCCGCGCTGTGCGACATTACGTTTGCCGTGCCCGAAGCCAAGTTTGGCTACACGGAAGTAAAAATCGGCTTTTTGCCGGCCGTTGTGAGTGTGTTTCTGCTGCGCCGCATCGGCGAGGCCCGCACCAAGCAGCTGCTGCTGAGCGGCGACATTATCTCGGCCCAGCAGGCGCTGGAGTATGGCCTCATCACCTTCATTGCCGAGAAAGACCAGCTGGCCGATACGGTGCGTGCCTACGCCCTGCGCCTGGCCCGCGAAAACTCGGGCCACAGCATCGAAATCACCAAGGAAATTCTGGCCCGCCTGCCCGAGCTGGCTCTCGAAGATGGCCTGCGCTACGCCGCCGAGCGCAACGCAGCCACCCGGGCCTCCGACGACTGCCGCCGCGGCATTGCCGCGTTCCTGAACAAAGAGAAGCTGGACTGGTAATTAAGCCGCGTCGGTCGGGGCAAGCGCCACGCTCGCCACGACCGACGATTTTTTGCTATGTCACTCCTTGCCTCCACCCTCATCACCCTTGCTACCTTCTCCTTTATGGAGTTTTGGGCGTGGTTTATGCACAAATATGTGCAGCACGGACCACTGTGGCTGCTGCATCGCTCGCACCACGTGCGGCCCAGTCCGCGCCCGTTTGAGCGCAATGATTGGTTTTTTGCTATATACGGGGCGCTTTCCGCGGGCCTGTTTATAACCGGCGCTAATGGCCAGCGCTGGTGGTTTTGGGTTGGCGTAGGCATTGCCTTATATGGCACGGTCTATTTCTTTGTGCACGATGGCCTAATTCACGGTCGCCTGCCCTTTTGGAAAAAAACCGACAATGTGTACCTGCGGGCGCTCAACATGGCTCACAAAATGCACCATAAAACCCAGGGGCGCGACCATTCCGAAGAGTTTGGCCTGCTCTGGGTTTCACCCAAATACCTGCGCCTGGCCCGGCAGCAAGCCAGCAAAAAAGCGCGCTGATGCCTTGCCAAGGTGCTCCGGCAAACTATTTGCAGGCGTATTGAATTTGATAAGGCAGCAAACAGCTTCGGCCGGAACCGTCCTTCTTACCAGCTATTAAGTAGGCGTTTCTGCTTGCCGGCTCCACGCCAGGGCCGGAATGTTATCTATCCTTCCAAAAAACAAACTAGTGGCTCATTATTCTATCAGCGATTTGGAGCAGCTTTCCGGCGTGAAGGCGCATACCATTCGCATCTGGGAGCAGCGCTATAACTTGCTGAAACCTAGTCGGACTACAACTAATATTCGTACCTACAGCGAAACCGACCTGCGGCGGCTGCTCAATGTAGCTACGCTGTGCGCCCGCGGCCACCGCATCTCGCAGGTGGTGCGCCTGAGCGAGGAGGAGTGCCAGACGGCGGCCCTGGCGTTTTGCAACGAAGTAAAGCCCGCCGACAGTGCCCGGCTCAATGCGCTGCTCGGAGCGGCCCTCGACCTGGATGAGCCGCGCCTGCACCGCCAGTTTGATGAAGCCATCAGTGAGATGGGCACTGAAGAAACCATGCTGCGCCTGGGCTACCCGCTGCTGCAGCGCCTGGGCGTGTCGTGGAAGGAAGGCTCGCTGAGCCTGGCGCAGGAGCGCCTGGTGGCCCAGCTGCTGCGCCAGGAGCTGCTGGCTTCGGCCGATGCGCTGCCGCTTATCCCGCTGGCCCAGGCCGAGGCGCCGCGCTGGCTGTTGTTTTTGCCCGAAGGCGAGTGGCAGGAGCTTTCGCTGCTCTTTATGAATTATGCGTTGCGGGCGCGGGGCCGCCAGGTGCTGTACCTGGGGGCCAATCTGCCCCTGGCCGACGTGGTGGCCGCTGCCCAGGCCTTCCGGCCCACGGTGCTGGCCACGGTGCTTACCAAGGCGCCGGCCCGTAGCCCCGTGCAGGCCTACGCCGCCGAGCTGCGCGCCCAGTGCCCCGAGGCCACTTTGGTACTGTATGGGTCGCTGGCCGTGCAAACCCAGGCCCTGCCCGACGGCTGCCTGCCGCTGGCCTGCCTGGCGGAGTTTCGTGATTTAATTCCGCTTGTAAATCAGCCAATTGAGGGCGAGCTGACAGAAAGTTAATACAAGAGACGGTCCGGAGCCAGGCTCTGTACGTAGATAGCTGCGCCGCGGCCTGCCAGCCGGGCACGGTACTAAAAAAGCTGAAAAAAAAGCGCTGCGTAGCGAGCCATATTTCCTGCTTGTAGTCTACCTTTGTTTAAGATTCTGCTACGAACCCTTCTACAATATGACTTCTCTGGAATTCACCTCCCAAGTGCAGAAAATATCTTCCTCGCTTCGCCCCGTGGCCATGAACCTCACCCGCGATGCGGATGACGCGAAGGACCTGGTGCAGGAGACGCTGCTGAAGGCGCTGCTCAACAAGGACAAGTTTAAAGCGGGTACCAATTTGAAGGCGTGGTTGTACACCATCATGCGCAACACCTTCATCAATAATTATAACAAGATAACCAAGCGTAGCTCAAATATTGACTCTACTGAATATTTTCAGTACTTCAATACCGATGAGAACTACATTACCCACAACGGTGCTACTACCGATTTTGTGGTGCGCGACATCAACGAGGCCATTGCCAGCCTGGGCACCGACTACCGGACGCCCTTTATGATGTATTACATCGGCTACAAGTACCTGGAGATTGCCGAGAAGCTGCAAATTCCGATTGGTACCGTAAAAAACCGCATTCACATTGCCCGCAAAGACCTCAAGGCTGCCCTGAAGGTATACGCGCCCGCCGGCGCCGAGCGTGCCGGCAGTGTGCTGAGCGAAGACGCTGAGCAGGAATAGCTTGCCACGTTACGTACCAACCGCCGTGCCTTCCGCCTAGCTCGGAGGGCGCGGCGTTTTTCGTCTGTCGATACC
Source organism: Hymenobacter baengnokdamensis (assembly GCF_008728635.1). NCBI lineage: Bacteria > Pseudomonadati > Bacteroidota > Cytophagia > Cytophagales > Hymenobacteraceae > Hymenobacter > Hymenobacter baengnokdamensis. The sequence continues at coordinate 1,811,783 of NZ_CP044285.1, forward strand.
GCGCTGCGCTCGGTATTGGCAAAAGGCTCATAACTTACTTAAATGCCCCACGCAGTAGTAATAGGGGCCGGTTTTGCCGGTCTATCGGCCGCCACCACACTGGCCCAGGCGGGCTGGCAGGTAACGCTGCTGGAAAAGAACAGCAGCCCCGGCGGCCGGGCGCGGGTGTTTGAGGCCCAGGGTTTTACCTTCGATATGGGCCCGAGCTGGTACTGGATGCCCGGCGTATTTGAGCAGTATTTCGGGCGGTTTGGTAAGCGGGTGGCCGACTACTACGAGCTGGTGCGGCTCGACCCGTCGTATCAGGTCATTTTTGAAGGCGACGATGCCGTGGACATTCCGGCCGACATGGCTGGGTTGCGGCAGCTGTTTGAGCGCCTGGAGCCGGGCAGCGCGGCGCGGCTCGATGCCTTTCTGGCCCAGGCCAAGTATAAGTACGAGGTCGGTATCAACAAATTTGTGAACCTGCCCAGCCGCTCGGTGCTGGAGTTTGTAGATTGGCAGATTATCAGCGGGGCCGTGCGGCTCGACTTGCTGCAAAGCATGGCCCGGCACGCCCGCAAGTTCTTTAGCCATCCCAAGCTGCTCAAGCTCATTGAGTTTCCGGTATTGTTTCTGGGCGCTACGCCCGAAAATACCCCGGCCCTCTACTCACTCATGAACTACGCCGACCTGGTGCTGGGCACCTGGTACCCCAAGGGCGGCATGCACCAGATAGTGCGCGGCATGGTGGCCCTGGCTGAAGAGCTGGGCGTACAGATGCAGTACAACCAGGAAGTACGCGAAATTGTGGTCGAAAACGGCCGCGCTACCGGCGTGCGTACCGCCACTGGCTTCTGGCCCGCCGATGCCGTAGTAGCTGGCGCCGATTACCACCACATGGAGCAGCAGGTGCTGGCGCCCGAGTATCGGCACTACTCGCCCGCCTACTGGGACTCGCGCACCCTGGCCCCGTCGTCGCTGCTGTTTTACCTGGGGGTAAGCCGCAAGCTGGACCGCCTGCGGCACCACAATCTGTTTTTTGACGAGGATTTCAGCCAGCACGCCCACGAGATTTATGAGGCGCCGCAGTGGCCCAGCCGGCCGCTGTTCTACGCCTCGGTGCCTAGCAAAACGGACCCCACGGTGGCGCCCGAAGGCCAGGAAAACCTGTTTCTGCTCATTCCGGTGGCCCCCGACCTCGACGACCCGGAAGCTACCCGCGAGAAATATTACAATCTGCTAATGGACCGGCTCGAAAAGCATTGCGGCCACTCCATTCGCGACGCCGTAGTGTTTAAGCGCAGCTATGCCCACCGCGACTTTATGGCCGACTACCATTCCTTTAAAGGCAATGCCTACGGCCTGGCCAATACGCTGCGGCAAACCGCCATTCTCAAGCCCACGCTTAAGAGTAAAAAGGTCAGTAACTTGTACTTCACCGGCCAGCTTACCGTGCCGGGGCCGGGCGTGCCGCCCTCGCTCATTTCGGGGCAGGTGGTGGCGGGCGAGGTGCTGAAGGAGATTAAAAGTTAAGAGTTAAAAACCAAGCATTGACAATGAGTGGCTTAGCTACTCAAGGCACTCGGCTTTTAACTCATAACGCATAACTTTTACCTAAAAAATGGACCACGAGCAGCTCTTTACCGATACCAGCCTGGCGTGTGCGCAGCTTATTACGCGGCGCTACAGCACGTCGTTTTCGCTTGGCATTCGCACGCTGGATAAGGGGCTGCACCGGGCCATCTACGCCATATATGGGTTTGTGCGCTGGGCCGATGAAATCGTGGATACATTCCATAGCCGCGACAAGGCCGCGCTGTTGGCGCAGTTTGAGCGCGATACGTACGCGGCTATCGCCGAAGGCTTTAGCCTCAACCCGGTGCTGCACGCCTTTCAGTGGGTCGTGAACGAGTACCAGATTGACCACGAGTTTATCGATGCCTTCCTGCGCAGTATGGAGATGGACCTGGAGGACCGTAGCTACCGGCAGGAATTGTACGAGCAATATATATATGGCTCGGCCGAAGTAGTAGGCCTGATGTGCCTGCGCGTATTTTGCCAGGGCCAGCCGGCCCTGTTCGAGCAGTTGAAAGCACCGGCGCGGCGGCTGGGCGCGGCATTTCAAAAAGTGAATTTTTTGCGTGATATCCGCGCCGACTACGAAGAGCGCGGTCGCGTCTACTTTCCCGGCCTACGCTACGAGCAGTTCGACGATGCCGCCAAGCGCACGGTAGAAGCCGATATCCGGGCCGATTTTGAGGCGGCTTTCGTGGGCATCCAGCAGCTGCCGCGGGCAGCCCGCCTGGGGGTGTACCTGGCGTACATCTACTACCTAAAGCTCTTCCATAAGCTGCGTAAGTCGCCCGCTAATCGGGTATTGACTGAGCGCGTGCGCCTGCCCGATAACACGAAGCTGCTCCTGCTGCTGGGCTCGTGGCTGCGCTACCGCCTGCGGGCAGTGTAAGGTGGCCCGGCACTTTGGGTACCGGCAGCACGTTGGTAGAGGGAGCCGCGCCACCCACGCGCGGCCCGTAGCTTTGTCTTTATGAAACGACTGCTTGTTTTTGCCCTGCTGAGCGCCCTGCCAGTGGCTGGCGGCATGGCAGTAGCCCGCCCTATTTCCCCTCCTGCATCTATGTCGCCTTACCAACCCGCCACCCTGCGCCGCCACTACGAACTAGCCGCTGCCGATAAGCAGGCGGGCGAGAGTTTTTACAACCTGCTGCGCGATTACCAGGGCCAGGATGCGCTGGTGTTGGGGTATAAGGGGGCCGCTGAGGCTATTAAAGCCCGCGATGCCTCCATGCTCAACAAACTCACCTATGTGCAGCAGGCGGCTAAGTCGTTTGAGCAGGCGGTGACGCTGAATCCATCCAATGCCGAAATCCGCTTCCTGCGCTTTTCGGTCGAGAGCAACCTGCCGCCCTTTCTGGGTATGAGTAAGCATGTGGAGGAAGACAAGACCTTTCTACTGAATGCGGCCCTGCAACACCCCAACTCGGGCCTCGATGCCGAAGCCTTCCAAACGGTGCGCGGTTTTCTGGTGGGCCGCAAGCACGTTTCGGAAGAGGAGGCGCAGCGCCTGGCTCAAGTGAAGATGTAGCCGGCAACCAGCACTTTTTGCGTCAGGTAACTGAGTATTGGTCAATATTTAGGCTGGTTCTGATAACCTTGTACCGTAGTTGAGAGTTAGCTTCGCGATATGCAGTCTGGTTTGCACCTAAGCGTTCGCATCGACCCCAACTCCGGGTTCTGCTTTGGCGTGATTTACGCCATTCAGATGGCCGAGGATATTCTGGCTGAACAGGGCTACCTGTACTGCCTCGGCGACATTGTGCACAACGATGAAGAAGTGCAGCGCCTGGAGCACAAAGGGCTGCGCATTATTGGGCATGAGCAGTTTGCCGATTTACGCAACGAGGCGGTGCTCATCCGGGCGCACGGCGAGCCGCCGAGCACCTACCAGCGGGCCATGGAAAATAACCTGACCCTTATCGACGCGAGCTGCCCGGTGGTGCTCAAGCTGCAAAACCGCATCAAAACCAGCTTCGACCGGCGCGAGAAGATATTCATCTACGGCAAGCACGGCCACGCCGAAGTGCTGGGCCTGCTGGGCCAGACCGGCGGCGAAGCCGTGGTATTTGAGAATCTGGAGGAGCTGCTGCACCACGAGCTGCCGCCTACTATTACGCTCTACAGCCAGACGACCAAAAGCACCGACTCGTTCTATCGCATTAAGAATGAGCTGATTGGGCGTGGGTATAATATCAACGCCAACGATACTATCTGCCGGCAGGTGAGCAACCGCGACCAGGATTTGCGGCGCTTCGCGGCCAAGTTTGACCAGATTGTATTCGTGTCGGGTACCAAAAGCTCGAATGGTAAGGTGCTTTACCAGGTGTGCAAAGACACCAACCCGCAAACGCATTTTGTGTCGCGCACCGAGGAGCTGTGCCCCAGCTGGTTTGGAGCAGGTCAGTCGGTGGGTATTTGCGGCGCTACCAGCACGCCCATGTGGCTGATGGAGCAGGTGCGCGACGCCCTGGAGCGGTTTTAGCCCGAGCCGCGGATTCGTCGGAATGTGCGAATTTTGTGGATAACCAGTAGTGGCGTAAAAGACTTTTTCAACGTCTTTCCGGTTAAGGATACGCTGGTAATAATTTCGGCAAAAAGTGTGGTAGCCCAATCGTCACTAAAACCCGTGCAAGCCGACGAACCCGGTAAATCCGCGGCTCGGGCAGTGCGCCCGGCCCCCCTGGGCGGCAAGGGCGTGCTTGCGGCACTGCTGATTATGGCCGGCTGGGCGGGGCTGCTCACGTTTCTGCTGGGCTTTTACCGGCCCGACTGGCGCTCGCCCGCGCCGTACCTGCTGGTGTTGCTGCAAACTCACTTATACACCGGGCTTTACATTACGGCGCACGACGCCATGCACGGCGTGGTGAGCCCCCATAAGCGGCTGAATAACACCATCGGTACGGTGTGCGCGCTGCTGTTTGCCTACAACTGGTTTCCGCGCCAGCTACCCAAGCACCACGACCACCACCGCCACGTGGGCACGCCCGCCGACCCCGACTTTCACCCCGAAAACCATCCCGGCTTCCTGCCCTGGCTGCTGCGCTTCGCCTGGAACTACGTTACGTGGTGGCAGGTGCTGCTGATGGCCGCCACCTATAATGTGTTAAAGCTATATTTCCCGCAGGCCAACGTCATTGCTTACTGGATGATACCGGCCGTGCTGGCTACCCTGCAGCTCTTCTTTTTTGGCACCTACCTGCCGCACCGGGGCGAGCACGCGCCCGACAACCGACATAAGTCGCGCAGCCAGCTGCGGCAGCACGCGTGGGCCTTTGTGAGCTGCTACTTCTTCGGTTACCACTACGAGCACCACGACCAGCCCTACCTGCCGTGGTGGCGGCTGTGGCAAACCAAGTAGCGGCCTGCCGCTCGCTACCGGGCCGCCGGCGCCCAGCGGGTCTGCCGCCAGGCGGTGCGCTCCTCCTCCGTCAGAAAAGACCAGGCTACGAAGCGGCTTTTCTTCTGGCCCTGGGCCATTTCAACGGTTTTCACTTGCACCGCCGTTGCCTGCTGAAGGAAATAATGGGCGCTGCGCAGGGCAACTTTTTGGGAAACGAGCGCCGTGTACCAATAGCTGGCTTTGGGCAGCTGGCTGCTTTCAGCAATGAGCTGCCGCAGAAAAGCCTCCTCGCCGCCGGGATACCATAGCTCATTGTGCTGGCCCCCGAAGTTGCGCGCCGGGGCCACGCTCCGGCCGCGGCCGCGCCCCAGGTTAGTGGTTTTGCGCTGGGTGGCCGCGGCTGCTTCGGCTGCCGAGGCGTGGAAGGGCGGGTTGCAGAGAGTGGCATCGAACACTTCGCCGGGCTTGACGATGCCCGCCAGCATGTGCTGCGGGTCGGGTTGCAGGCGGCAGTCGATGCTGCCGGCCAGGCCCGAGTTGGCGGCTACCAGCTGCCGGGCGGCGCGCAACGCCACGGCGTCGGTATCGGCACCTACAAAGCGCCAGCCATACTCGTGGTGGCCCAGAATGGGGTAGATGCAGTTGGCCCCTACGCCAATGTCCAGCACCCGCACGCTGCGGCCCTGCGGCACCACGCCGCCATTGTCTTCGGCCAGCAAATCAGCCAGGTAATGAATATAGTCGGCGCGGCCCGGAATGGGCGGGCACAGGTAGCCGGCGGGAATATCCCAGTTTTCGATGCCGTAAAAATGCCGCAGCAGCGCCTGGTTTAGCGCTTTTACCGCAGCCGGGTCGGCAAAGTCGATGGAGGAATCACCAAACTCATTGACCCACACAAAGGCCGTGAGCGCCGGACTGCTGCGCACAAGCTGGGCAAAATCGTAGCGCCCCCGGTGCCGGTTGCGCGGGTGCAGCTGGTCTTTATCGGCCGGGCGGGGAAGGGGTGACTGTTTCATGGGACAAAATAAAAGTAAAGCAGGCCACCGGGCGAGGCAGCCTGCTTTAAAGCAGCAAAGAAGTAATCGCTCAAAGCGGAAAGCAAGCGCTGGCTACGCTTAAGTCCGTGTTAATCAGCAGCCTAATGGATGCTGGCCGGTTTCTTGCAGCACTCGGGCAGGCGGTCGTAGGCGCGGGCGTCGGCGGGGGCCTGGTCGGCGTCGTAGCCGGTTTTCAGCACGGCGGCGCGGATGGCATCGGGCGTGGTTTTGGCGGGGTTATAAGTGACGGTCAGGACTTTGCTGGGCACATCGAGGTTGGCCGCCTGAATGCCTTTCTCATAGGCCATGCTTTTCTCGATGCGGGCCTTACACATATCGCAAATAGCCGATGTTTTAAACTGCACCGTTTCGGTGCCTTTTGAAGCGGTAGCAGTGGCTGCCTGAGTGGTTTGGGCCCGGGCGGCCCCGGCAAACCTCAGCAGCGCGAGCAAGGAAAATGCAAAAGCTTTCATAAGATTGAGAGTTGAAATACGATTTGATAGTTACTGAATACTAGGTATAAAACGTCTGTCATGGCGAGCCTGCGAAGCAATCGCCCCGGAACGAAATTGTTCAGGCTTCGTTCTGGGGCGACTGCCGCGCTGTGCTCGCCATAACAGACGTTTTACAAGCGATAAAAATTTACTCAATGCGGTAGCGCAGCCCGGCGTAGGTGAGCCGGCCGTACACTGGCCCCCACACCATTGCCGCATCGAAGCCATCGCTGAAGGGCGTGGCGGCATTCTGAATGGGGTTGGGCTGGCGGAAGTTGGTGAGGTTTTCGACGCCCGCGTACACCTCAATGCGCTTGAAGGCGCGGGTAAGCTGGGTGTTGAGCAGGGCGTAGCGCGGGGCATACTCGAGGCCGGTAGTGCCGGTGCCGTGCTGGTGGCCGGTGTTGCTGCCATCGGCGGGCAGGTGGGCCAGCGGGCGCTCGCCGTACCATTGCACCGTGAGGTCGGCGCGCCACTTGTCGAAAGCCGAGGCGTAGCCCAGGTTCAGAAATGCCCGGTTCTGGGGCGTGAGAGGCTTGGGCAGCAGCTGCCCGGCGTAGGTGCTGCGCACGTCGAGCCACTTGTAGGCAGCCTTCACTTGCAGCCCTTTCAGCGGCTCGGCCTGCACTTCGGCCTGCGCGCTGCGGGCAAAAGAGCGGGCGCCCGGCGTAAGGTTGTCGAGCAGAATAAACTGCGGCGAGGTGTACATATCCGCCACCAACTGGTTTTGAAAGATGGTATCGTAGTAGTCGGCCACAAACGTAGCCTGCCGGCCCAGCACCTGGAAGTACTGCGTAAGCGAACCCCCCAGGTTCCAGGCCGTTTCGGGCCGGTAGCCGGAGCTGGGAAGCAGGTAAAACTGGCGGGCGCTGGCCAGCATGGCGGCATTGTCGGCAACCGGGTTGGGCACCCGGAAGCCCCGGCCTGCCGACACGCGCAGCGAGGTAGCCGGGCGCACGTCATATTTGAGGTTGAAGCGCGGCGTTACCTGCCAGCCAAAAAGGTTGTGGTAATCGGTGCGCAACCCCAGCACGGCGGTCAGGTTGCGGGTATTGTTATACGTATACTCGGCAAAGGCACCGGGCACGCGCTCGGTGCGCTGCAGGGTTTGGGCGGCAGCTATCAGCACGGGAATGTCGCCGTTGCGCAGCAGCTCGTGGTAGTCGTCGTACAAAAAGCTCAGGCCCGTGCGGTAGGTGTGCATGGTATTGCCCAGCACGCTCTGGAAAAGCAGCGTGGCCTGCCCGGTAGTCTGGTGGCCGCTATATTGGCGGGGGCCGCTGTACTGCCGGAAAGAGTAGGTCGACGTAAAATCATGACTTGTGCCATTCACCAGCAGGCCCAGGCTCTGGAAAGGCCGGCCCGGCCAGGTGTAGGAGGTGCGGGCCTGGGCCGTGTAGCGGTCGGTACGTTGGGTAGTGCCGTAGTACTGCCGGAAGGCGAGCGAGTCGCTGGCGCCTTCCCGAAAGCCAACCTGCCCGCCCTGGCGGGTTTCGCGCAGGGCCCCCGCGCCCAGCTCGGCCACCAGGCCGGTGCCCGACTTATACTTTACCTTGTCGTAGCCGTTGAACTGGGTAGCCAGCGGCAAATCCAGGAAGCCATCGCCGTTGCGGTCGACGCGGTTGCCCAGGTGGTCGGTGTGCAGCAGCAGCACGTTGCTCCACTTCTTGTTGAGGCGCTGCGAGGCCACGGCATTCAGGTCAAATTTGCCGAGGTCGTTCACGTAGGTATTGAGCAGCAGCTGGTCGGTGAGGTCAGGCTCCTTGAGCTGAATATTCACCTGGCCCGATATTCCCTCGTAGCCATTCACCACCGAGCCGGTGCCCTTGATAATGTCGATGCTGCCAATCCAGGGCCCCGCCAGGTAGCCCAGGCGGTAGGGGGCAGCTAGCCCGCGCAGGGCCGGCTGGTTGTCGATGGTCAGCAGCGAATATGACCCGTCGAGGCCCAGCAGCTGAATCTGCTTGGCGCCGCTCACGGCGTCGGCGGTGCTCACCTCCACGGCGGCGTTGGTTTCGAAGCTCTCGGCCAGGTTGCAGCACGCCGATTTGGTCAGGTCGCGGGCGCTAATGGTTTGCATACTGCTCACCGACCGGGCCGAATAAGCTACGGCATGCCCGGTGATGGCCACTTCGCCGAGGGCCGCGCCGCCGCGCAAGCTCACGCGCAGGTACGGCGCCGCGCTGGTAGTGGGCACGGCCACGGTGTCAGTAGTATAGCCCACCGCGCCCACGATAACGCGGTGGCTGGCCTGGGCCGGAAAGGGCAGCACGAAAGTACCTGCGTCGTTGGTCGTAGTGGTAGGGCCGGTGGCGCCTGCCGGCAGTAGCCAGCGCACCACTGCGCCGGGCACCGGGCCGCGGCCCTCGCGCACTTCGCCGCGCACGGCCGCCCCGCTCTGGGCGTGGGCCAGCAGGGGCAGAATTCCTGGAATTCCTAGTAATAAGCGCGGGTATCTCCCGCTGATAAAGCTCATTTTGTCTGAAAGTTAAGCATTTCTGAAAACATACGGTCAGGCCGGGCGGGCCGGACTTGCGAATTTTCAGAGAAGCCTAAACCACCAGCTTACAACCCAGGGTAAGCAGGATGCGCCCCGCCCGGGGCACGCCGGGCGGCGAAGAGTTGGCCGCCGTGCCCGCGGCAACGGCCAGGGCCAGGGCCAATGGCGCCGCTGCTGGCTGCCTCGCCCACACCGGCGCGGGCAGCACGGCCGGCGGTAGCAGCGGTGATGGCTCGGGCAGCCACTTGGCCGGCCCAGCATCGGCGCTTTGGGCGCTGAGCTTGTGGTGCAGGTGGCTGACATCGCAGCAGCCATCGGCGCGGCGCTTTTTGCAGGGCCGCCCAGGCTTGCTGGTGAGCCCATCCGCTTCGGGGCTTGCCAGGCCGGGCAGGCTGAGCGCCACCGTGCTACGCCCGCTGATGCGGCAGCGGTGCCGCTCGGCCGTGAGGCCCACCGACGTAGCCAGCACCAACAGCGCCAGGAAGGCGCTTAGCAAGCGATGGCAATAGGGGAGGGGGCGCGGCATAGCACAAAGGTACGGCCCGGTAGTGTGCTCCCGGCGTGCAAATCAACGGGCCGCAGGGTGCATGATTTGGGGTTGACTAGTGAGGCCAGGCGGCCCGCACCTGCTCGTGGGCCAGGCGCTGAAGCTTCACGGCGACCTCGGGCGCAATGCCCAAGTCGGCCGCGGCCTGCTCCTGGGCACCCAGCCGGCGGGGGTCATACTGGGCTACCCGGTCCAGCAGCACGCAGGCGTTAAGGTAGGCGCCGTAGATGCTGGGATGGTAGTGGTCGGGGCCCCAGAGGTCTACCTTGCCCGCTTCGGGGGCGTAAGGATTGGGCATGGCCACGCCCTGCTGAATAGCCCATAGCCAGGCATCGCCAGCCGGCGCTACGCCAGCAAAATGCTTATCCTGAGCTGCTTCGCGGTAATAGGCACGGTGCAGGTCGGTGGTCATCGAATCGAGCGGCAGGCCCGAGTAGTTTTTGCCAGCCGGGTAGGTGAGGTCGGCGCGCGCCCAGGTTTCGTAGAGGTACACCTGGGCTTTGGGGTTGGCCGCGTGTACGGCCTGTTCGAGCCGGGTGGCGTAGTCGAAAAAGCGCGCTGGCTGGCCCCCGTGGCGCGTTGGCACTGGGCCGGTGCTGTAGTCGTGCAGCACCACCTGGTCCCAGGGGCGCTGCTGCACCACGGCCAGGGCGCTATCATAGTGAAACTTTACTGTTTGCCCGCTGATGGCCTCCATATGCACCTCGTAGTTCAGCCCGGCCTCGGCGGTCAGCTTCTTGAAAATACCCGGAATACCGCCCCAGGCGGCGCGGCCGTGCAGGGTGCTGCGGGCCCGCCCCGCCGCCCCGCCGGGCTTAAAATTTTCGTCCGTGATACCCGCCGCATTGTAGCTCAGTACCGGCTCAAACGCCCCGTGAAAAAAGCTGTTGCCAACAAACAGGATAACGGTGGGCTTGTGGGGCGGGGCAGCCGGATACGCGAGCGCTGCTGGCGAACAGCTGGTAGTTACGGCCGCCAGCGCAGCTGCCCTACGCAGAAAACGAATAAAAACGGGCATTTGATATAGTAAAAAATTAATATTGACAAAGCGCTCGGCAGCTTCGTGCTTTTCGCTGAAGGCCGCAGTAAGCTACGGCTTAAAATCGAGGTGCTTGTTGAAAAACGGCAGCACCTGCTGAAACAGGCGCCCATCGGTGCCCATAATGCGGCTGCCGTGGGTGCCCTGGTATTCCTCGGCCGAGTGCGGAATGCCGAAAACGGTGAGCAGGCCGCTGAAATAGCGGCAAGTGGGCGGAATATGCGTTATCTCGTCCTGGGCACCCCAGTCAAAAGCCAGGGCGCGCAGCTGACGCAGGGCGGCCGCGTGCGTTGGCAGCACGAAAGTGGGCATAGCTTCAAGCCAGCGTGCCAGCACGGCCTCGCGCCGGGCCACGCTGTCGGCCCCGAGCGAGCCCGGAAAGTCGGCCCCAAACGGTGCGGCCTTAGGATTGGGCGAGAAAGCCCGGGCGAGTGATGCGGTGGTCAGCACCGGGTAGCTGCGCTGCGCCTGGGCTGCGCTGGTAGCGCGCAGGGCCGGGGCCACGCCCGCACCGGGCAGAAAGGTGGGGTGCGGCCCTATAAAAGCCGGACTTAGGGCATACGCGGCAGCCCAGGTGCCGGGGTAGGCCAGAGCCAGCCGCAGGGTGCCGCCGCCGCCCATGGAGTGGCCGGCCAGGCCCCGGCTGCCAGGCTTAGCCAGCGTGCGGAACTGCTTGTCGATGAAGGTGACAAGCTCACGGGCCGTGAAGTCGGCCCAGGGGCCATTGGTGGCCGAGTTGGCGTACCAGCTGCCGCCGAAGCGCGTTTGCTCATCGGGCACCACCACAATAAGCGGCCTGATTTGCCCGGCCGCGATTGCCTGGTCGAGCAGCGCCTTCAGGCCGTCTTTGTTGAAAATCAGGCTGTCGTTCCAGGTAAAGCCGTGCAGGTAGTACAGCACCGGGTAGCGCTGGCCGGGGCTGGCCTCGTAGCCGGCCGGCAGGTACACGCTTACGCGGCGGCGCGGGTTTTCGCCACCGGGGTTGCCGCGCAGGAGCTTCGAATCGAGGTGCGTGACGACCACGCGGCCGGCGGGTGGCGCAGCTTGGGCAATTAGCCGAAACGTAGAGCAGGGCTAGCAGCAGGGCTGCCAAGCGTTTGATAAGCATAAAAATAGCATAACTAAACGTCGGGCTGGCACAGGAAGCCTCTGTAATTAAGAATTAAGCCTGACAAGGTGCTTCCTTCATCAGCCTGACACACTTTAAGGGAAGATTATTTCGTGAGTTCGGCCTTCAGCGCCGCTATGACGTCGGGGTTTGGCAGGCAGTTTTTAAATTTGATGTCTTCCAGAATAACCGGCAGGTCGGCGGCGCTTTTTACATCCACCGGGTAGGGTGGCTTGATGCGCAGCAGCGCGGCAATGGGCTGGTCGCTGAAGCGCTTGTACGTCCAGCTGCACCAGCCAATGCCCACGCTGTTCAGGTTGTGGGCCGCTTCGCCCATCCACTGGGCCGAGTTTTCGCCGGTTTCGCCCACCCACACCGGCACCTGCTGGCTTTCGCGGAAGCGCACCAGGTTGCCGATGGCCCCGAGCTGGTTGGCATCGGGGTTGCTGGCATCTACCGCATTGCTGAGCGGATACTTAGGCAAGATGCTGTAGCGGTGCGCGTTATAAACCAGGTTTTCGGGGTGGGTAAAGGTCTTCTTTTCGATGCCGTTGTAGTTGTTGCCGAAGCCATTGCCTTCGAGCAGGAGCAGGTGCTGGTCGCCAGCGGCGCGCACCGTATTAATAAGCCGCTCCAACATGGCCTGGATGGGCGGATTGCCGCCCGGCACGTTATTGGGCTCATTTACCAGGTCGTACATCGCAATGCGCCCGTCGTTTTTGTAGCGCCGGGCCAGGGTAGCCCACAGCCTGTTGGTCATATCCTGAAACACAGGCTCTTTCCAAAAGTCGAGCGGCTGTAGCGCGTCGGCAATGTTGGTATCGCTGCCCTGCGCGCCGGGCGCGGCGTGCAAATCCAGCACTGCGTACAGCTTATTGGCGGCGCACCAGGCCAGCGTCTGGTCAATAATGCGAATGGCTTCGAGCTTAGCGGGCTCTTTAAACAGCTCATCCTTCTGCTGCCATTCCTTCAGCTTCGCCAGGTAGTCGGCATACGGCACGGTGCCCCGAATGACGCCGTTGCGCACGGCCCGCTGGGCCGGGGTCAGAAAAAGGTCGTAGTGCAGCGGCAGCCGAATGCAGTTAAAGCCCTGCCGGGCAATGAAATCAATGTCTGCCTTCGTGATAAAGTTGGCGCGGTACTGCTGGTAAAAATGCTCTACCGCCGCGTCGCTTAGTCCGGCCTGGTAGAGTACTTTTTTCACCGAGCCCTGGGTGCCGACGTAGCCGGGCTTCATCATGTAGCCTTCCTGCAAAAGCCAGCCGCCGAGGTTCATGCCCCGCAGCAGCACTTCGTGGTGCCGGGCATCTACTATCCTGGGCCCTTCGGCGCGGAGCAGCGGGCTGGTGGTGGTTTGGCTAGCGCCGACCTGCGGTTGGGCCAGGCTGGGCAGGGCCGCGACAAGCGCGAACAGAGGTAGAATTTTCATGATGGGGGTGAGGTGCCCCGGCCGCGCCGTTAGTTGATGACGTAGGTGGCGATGGAGTGCGGCAGGCTGGTCGTTGTCGCGGCCTGGCCCTTCACCCAAAGCTGAAACTCCTGGGGCTTGTCGCCGCTGTTCATCACCACCACCGCTACCTTGCCGTCGGGGTTGCGGAAGGCCGTGGCTTGCAGCCAGTCGCGGTTGGAAGTGGTGGCAATGCGCCTGGCACCGGGGCGGATAAATTTCGAGAAGTGACCAATATAATAATAAATATTGGTATAAATTAGTTTTCCAGTTTTAGTATCCGCGATGATAGGCGCAAAGCAGAAGTTGCCCACGTGGTTGGGGCCGCCGGTTTCGTCGAGCAGCACGTTCCAGTCGGTCCAGCCCACGGTGCCGGCGTTGAAGTCGTTGAGCATGGAGTGCCCGTACTTCTCGCCCAGGCGCCACTCGTTGACCTGGTCGAGCTTAAAGTTCTCGATGCAGGCCTCGGTCAGCATCAGGTTGGTGGCGGGGTAGGTTTCGTGCACGCGGCGCACGTTGTCGAACAGCATGCCGCTGCCGGTCCAGGTTTCGTACCAGTGGTAGCCGATGCCCCACACGTATTTGGCGGCGGCTGGGTCATCGAGCACGGTGCTGGCCCGCTGGTACACCAGGTCACGGTTGTGGTCCCAGGCCAGGAGCTTGCGGCTGCCCAGCCCATTTTTTTGCAAGGTCGGACCCAGGTATTCCTTGATAAAGTCGCGCTCCTCCTCGGCCGTAAACACGCACGATTCCCACTTCTGAGTGGCCATCTCCTCGTTCTGCACCGTGAGGCCCCAGATGGGAATACCCTGCTTTTCGTAGGTCTGAATAAACTTCACGAAGTAGTCGGCCCAGGGCTGGCGAAACTGCGGCAGCAGCTTGCCGCCGTGCAGCAGGTCGTGGTTGGTTTTCATCCAGGCCGGGGGGCTCCAGGGGCTCACAAACAGCGGCAGCTTGCCGCCGGCCGCCGCCGTGGCCTGTTTGATAAGCGGAATCTTGTACTTTTCGTCGTGCTGCACGCTGAAGCTTTTCAGACTCACGTCGTTATCGGCCACGTAGGCGTAGCTGTCGCTCGAAAAATCGCAGCTGCCGATGTTGGTACGCGCCAGCGAGTAGCCGATACCCGTAGTGGGGTTGTAGTAAGCCTGCAAAAACTCCTGCTGCTGCGCTTTGGGCAGCTTAGCAAAGGTTTCGGCCGCGGCATCGGTGAGCGCCCCGCCGATGCCAACCAGTGTCTGAAACGAGTGGCTGGGGTCGACAAACACGCATACCTGGGTTTCGACGGGCTGCGCCGCCGGCGCAAAGCTCAGCGCGGGGCCGGCCGTGAGGCGCTGGTCGGTACCCTGAGCCGTGGTATATACCTGCGCTTTTTTGCCGGCGGCCGAGTAAGTCGTGGTTTGGGCCGCTGCGCGGCCCAGGCCCAGCGCCGATACCAGCAGCAGGGGCAAAAATTTAGAAGTCATCGGAAAGAAAAACGGGTGGGAAAAGGAGCCAGCGGCCGGTAGCGGCCGCTACCAAATATAGGTGGCTACCGCGCCCCCGTAGAGCGAGGTATTTACAACTTTCCCTTTGTATTGAATAGTAAAGCTTTGCAGCGTCGGGCCAGTATTGAGCACCACCAGGCAGCGCTTGCCGTTAGGCGTTTTATACGCCACATTCTGCAGGTTGCCCGGCACGTTGGTAGCCACGCGCACCGAGCCGGGGCGCACAAACTTGCTGCTGTGGGCCACCGTGTAGTAGGCCGGGTTGCGGGTTACTACGTCGCCGTTGATGGTAACAGCGCCCAGGCACTGGCTGCAGCCGCCGTTGGTGTAGGGGCCGTAGTTCTGGTCGCTGGCCAAGTTCCACTCCAGCACGTTGCGGCTCCAGTTGCGTACGGCCCCGATTTCGAGGTTGCTGACGTGGTAGCTCAGGTCGGAGGGGAAATTGCCGGGCGCCTGGGTCCACAGCTCGGTAAAGTACACGTTCTTGGTCGGGAAGGCGTCGTGCACCTGGCTCAGCACGCTGATGGGCGAATTTGGGCTGTAGAAGTGAAACGCCGAGCCATCGACGTAGGGGTTGGCCCCGGCAGGTGGCAAACAGTAGTTGCCTAGTTAACGGTCACGCGCTGGCTGCTGAACGTGATGCCTAAGGTATTTTGCAACATTGCTTCACTGAAAAACAAATTTTTGAGAAGGCAAATTTTCTCAGCCTCTTCTCGTGAATTACCTATTAGTTCCCCTTTTCAATAGGCGCAACATTGTTTCATTATTGCTAAAAAGTGCATTTGTGAGGTTTTGACAGGCTTTTAGGCTTGTGGTAGAAAGTGGTAGAAAGTGGTGGCTTTTTTAAAACGACTCGTACTTTTGTTATCCTAGGCGTAGTTCTGCTCGCCGGGCTATCCAACCACCATGCACCAGCTTCTATCCGGCGAATACGACTGCAAGCTCGACCCTAAGGGCCGGCTGGTGCTGCCTGCCAAGGTAAAAGCGGCCCTGCCCGATACCTACGCCAATCAGCTGGTGCTGGTACGGGGCTTTGAGCCTTGCCTGGTGCTGTACCCGCGCTCGGCCTGGGAGCTGATTCATGCTAAGGTGATGGCCCTGGATGAGTTTAACGAAGAATACCGGCAGTTTCAGCGTAATTTTTTCCGGGGCATGACCGAAGTTGAGCTCGATAGCATTGGCCGCTTTGGCTTGCCGGGCTCGATGCGCCGCTACGCCGGCCTCGAAAAGGAAGCCGTAATTGTGGGCCTCGGCAACCGCTGCGAAGTGTGGGACCCCGCCCGCTACGACGAGTTCCTGATAAAGGACCAGCAGGCGTTCTCCAAGCTGGCCCAGAAGTTCTTGTCCGACACCCCCGAAACGCCGGCCCTGCCCGGACTGGCCGTATGAGCACCCGTGCCAACGATACCGCCTACCATCGCCCCGTGCTGCTGGCCGAGTGCCTGGCCGGCCTCGAGCTGGTGCCCGGCGGCCGCTACGTGGACGTCACCTTCGGCGGCGGTGGCCACTCAGCACGTATTCTTGACCAACTAGTTGAGGGACATCTCTATAGCTTCGACCAGGACGAGGCGGCTGAGCGCGAGGCCCGGCAGCTGGCGCGGCCACAGTTTACCTTTATCCGGGCCAATTTTCGGCACCTGACGGCCGAGCTGGCCCAGCGCGATGCCCTGCCCGTCGATGGCCTGCTGGCCGATTTGGGCGTGTCGTCGCATCAGTTCGATACGGCCGAGCGGGGCTTTAGCACCCGCTTCGACGGGCCGCTCGACATGCGCATGGACCCGCACGATACCGGCGTGGCCACGGCCGCCGACGTACTCAATACCTACGACGAAGCCGCGCTACATCGCATTTTTGGTATGTATGGCGAGGTGACCAACGCGCGCACCCTGGCCGCTACCGTGGTGCAGGCTCGTCGCCAGCGCTCGCTGCGTACTATCCAGGAGCTAAAGCAGGCTATCCAGCCGGTAGTAGCGCGCGGTAAAGAAAATAAATACCTGGCCCAGGTGTTTCAGGCGCTGCGCATTGAAGTAAACGATGAGCTGGCCGCTCTGCAGGAAATGCTGACCCAGACGGCCCAGGTCCTGCGCCCCGGCGGGCGGCTGGTGGTGATGAGCTACCACTCGCTCGAAGACCGGCTGGTAAAGAATTTTTTGAGTCAGGGCAGGTTCTTTGGGCAAGCCGAGAAGGACCTGTATGGCCGTGTTAGTCTCCCTTTTGAGGCCATCACGCGCAAGCCCGTAGAGGCGTCGGCCGAAGAGGTAGCCGAAAACAGCCGCGCCCGCAGCGCCAAGCTGCGCATTGCAGTTCGAACTTCTATTCCCGCGTAAGCTCATGGCCGGCAATACGATGCGTCCACCAGCGGCAGGTCCGCCCCGCGCCAACACCGTGCGCCCCCCGCAGGCCCCCGCGCCTGAAGAATTGCCTGAGGCACCGGTGGCCGCGCCGCCCGTGGCCGCAGTTGAGCCGGTGCCCACCCCGCCCGTCGGGCCCAAAAAAGCCCGCAAGCCCGCGCCTGCTCCGGCCGAGTTTACCGCGCCGGCCTGGGAGCGGCACGAAGGCGTGACGGCGACCGGCTGGAGTCTGTTTTCGCTGCTCGACCGCTTCACGGGCCTCGATGGCCTGTTTCGGGAGGGCTTGCCGGTGCGCTTTCTGCCTAAGCTGCTGTTTGGGATGTTTCTTATTTTAATATATATAGGAAATACCCATTATGGCAACCGTATGAACCGCAACATTCAGCGGCTCAAGCAGGAAACGGAAGATTTGCGCGCCGATTATACTACCCTGAAATCGGATTATATGGAGGCCAGCAAGCAAAGCGAGGTGGCCCGTAAGGTCGCGGCCATCGGGCTGGTTGAAAGCTCATCGCCTCCTTTCCGCATTACGGTGCCGGCGGGCCGCCTCGATGAGGCGGAGCTGGAGTCGATGCCCGTGCTCACGGCCGATACTCTGGCGGCCCGCGCGGCCCGCGACTCGGTAGCGGCCTTCCGGGCCGATTCCATTCAGGGCCGTGCCCGCCGCCAGCAGCTGGGCTTGTCGGAGGATGATACGCCCGAGCTGGGAGCTCCGCCGCCCGGCCCGGCCGACGAGGAGGCGACTGCTGACGGTGTTGCTACCGGCTTGACTACCACCAATAAGACTGGCGCAGGAAGTAGAGCAGGAAGCGGAGGGGACAGGCAAAAAAGTATAAAAAAGTCTAAAAAGGCTTCTGGGCCTGCCCATCCGGCAGCCTCCAAGTCAACCAGCAACCAGAAGTCAGGAGCTAAAAACCATGAAAGGCAGCGTTAAGAAATCCATCGTTACGCGGGTACGGCTCGCGTTTCTGGGGGTGGCGCTGTTTTCCTGCGCTGTCGCCTGGAAAATCTCGCGCATTCAATACCAGGAAGGCGCCAAGTGGCGGGCGCTGGAGCAGGAGCGGCGCATCAGCTACCAGCCGGTGCCGGCCACGCGGGGCAATATATATTCTGATAATGAGAGTATTATGGCTACGTCGCTGCCCTTTTACCGGGTAGCCTGGGACCCCGGCGTGGTCGATGATGCCGTGTTTGCCAGCAACGTCGACTCCCTGGCCTGGCACCTGGCCCACTTCTTTGGCGACCGTAGTGAGCAGGAGTACAAGCGCAAGCTCGTGGATGCCCACCTCGACCATGAGGTGCGCTACCTGCGCCTCAACTCGCGGCAGATTAACTTTCAGGAAAAGAAGGAGCTGGCGGCCTGGCCCATCTTCCGGGCCAAGCGGCGGGGCGGGGTTATATTCGAAAAAGTAGATAAACGCTTCCGGCCCTTTGGCGGGCTGGCCCAGCGCACGGTAGGCTTTGTCAATGAGGACCGCAACGGGGCGGGGCTGGAGTTTACCTTTCAGCAAAAGCTGGCCGGCCGGGCCGGGGAAGCCCTGTTTGAGCGGGTGCCGGGCGGCCTCAAGCCGGTATATGATGGCACCGAAATAAAGCCCCAGCCGGGCTACGATGTCAAAACGACCCTCGACATCAACCTGCAGGACGGGGCTGAGGACGCGCTTTATAAGTCGCTGGTAGCCAACGATGCCAAGTATGGCTGCGCCATTCTGATGGAGGTGAAGACCGGGGCCATAAAAGCGGTGGCCAACCTCGGCAAAGCCGCCGACGGCACTTATAAGGAAGACTATAACTACGCCTTTGCCGACCAGGGCCGCACCGAGCCGGGCTCGACTTTCAAGCTGGCCTCGATGATGGCCGTGCTGGAAGCCGACCCCGCGCTGAAGCTCGACGACATGGTGGATACCGGCCCCGGCCGGATGCTGATTGGCGGCGCGGTCAAAACCGACTCGCACGCCAATGGCCGCATCACGGTGCAGCAGGTGTTTGAGAAGTCGAGCAACATTGGCGTGGCGCGGCTGGTGCAGGAGCATTTTGCCAGCAACCCCACGCAGTACACCGATTACCTCAAGCGCTTCGGCCTCGACAAGCCGCTGGGCTTTCAGATGAGCGGCGAAGCGCTGCCCTACGTGAAAGACCCGCGCGACCGCAGTTGGAGCCGCACCTCGCTCTCTACCATGGCCATTGGCTACGAGCTGAAGCTGGCCCCGCTGCAAACCCTGGCTTTTTACAATGCCGTGGCCAATGGCGGCGTGAAGGTGGCGCCCATGATTGTGAAGGAAATAAAGCAGGCCGACCAGGTAGTGGAGCATTTCGACACGCAGGTGCTTATTCCAAAAATCTGCTCCGATGCCACCTTACGCAAGCTGCACGCCATGATGGAAGGCGTGGTGCTGCAAGGCACGGCCAAGGCTATCCGGCCCAAAGACTACAGCATTGCCGGCAAAACGGGCACGGCCTGGAAGTTCAAGAACGGCCAGTATACCAAGACGTATTCGACCAGCTTTTGCGGCTTCTTTCCGGCCGACAAGCCCAAGTACAGCTGCATCGTGGTCATTGACTCGCCGAGCAAGGGACGCATCTACGGCGGCGATGTGGCCGCCCCGGTATTTCGCGACATTGCCGACCGCTGCATGGCCCGCGACCAGGCCAGCCAGCGGCCTATGCTGGCCCGGGTGCCCGCCCGGCGCACGCCCGTGCCGCTGGTGCGCGCCGGCCTGCAGGAAGAAATAGCGTTGGTTTGCCAGAAAATAGGCCTGCCCGGCCTAACCCACGCCACCGGTGGTGAGGAGTGGGTGCGCGCTACCGCGGCAGTGGACACGGCTTTTGTAGCCCGCACGGTGGCCTTGCGCCCCGATGCCAGCGTGGCCCATCCCGGCCGCATGCCCGACGTGCGCGGCCTGACGCTGCGCGATGCGCTGTTTTTGCTCGAAAACCGGGGTATGAGCGTGCAAAGCAGGGGCTCGGGCCGGGTGCGCGAGCAGTCACTGGCGCCGGGTGAGCCCGTTCGGCGTGGCCTCGCAGTGGGCCTGATACTGGCGCCCACTGCCGCGCCCACGGCCGCCCCACTGGCCCTGCCCGCCCCGCTACACACGGAAATTGCCGAAAACACGCTGCTTATTCCGGCCGAAAATACCAGCCATGCCAAGGTAGCCCGGCCAGCCGCCGCTGCCAAGGCTAAGCCAACGGCCACCAGGCCGGCTGCTCCCAGGCCGGCTGCCATTGAAACGGCGAAGGAAAAGGCTGCCGCGCCAGCTAAAGCCAGCAAAAAGCCGGCTCCGGCGGCCCGGCCCAAAAAACCGGCGGCGCCCGAAAAGGCTGATAGTCGAACCACTCAGCGCCCGCCCGCTCCGACGTCCGCAGCCGGCAGCGCCCTGGTAAAAGCAAAGGCCAATACGGCCCTCAAAGCTAAAACCCCCAAACGCGCATGAGCACGCTGCCGCTATTTGCCCTGCTCGCCGAAATTCCGGTGCTTGCCCAGCACGGCAACCCCGATGTGCCCGTGGCCGGCCTCACCCTCGACTCGCGCCGGGCCGGGCCGGGGCAGCTGTTCTGTGCCCTGCGCGGCACCGCCACCGATGGGCATATGTTTATCGACCAGGCGGTGGCCCAGGGGGCAGCGGTGGTGGTATGCGAAGCGCTGCCCGCGCAGCTGCATGCTGCCACTACCTATGTGCAGGTAGCCGACAGCGCCGCCGCGCTCGGGCCCATTGCCAGCGCCTTCTACGGCCACCCGTCGCGCCAGCTTACGCTGGTGGGCGTAACCGGTACCAACGGCAAAACCACCTGCGCCACGCTGCTGCACAAGCTGCTGCGCGAGCTGGGCTATCATGCCGGCCTGCTGGGCACGGTGCAGAATCAGATTGACGAAACCGTGGTGGCCAGCACGCACACCACGCCCGATGCCATCCGGCTCAATGAGCTGCTGGCGCGTATGGTGGCGGCGGGCTGCACCCACGCCTGCATGGAGGTAAGCAGCCACGCCGTGGCGCAGCACCGCATAGGCGGGCTGCGCTTTGCGGGCGGCATCTTCACCAACCTTACCCACGACCACCTCGACTACCACGGCACGTTCGATAACTACCTGAAGGCCAAAAAAGGCTTTTTCGATGGGCTGCCCAAAACGGCTTTCGCCCTCACCAATGCCGACGACAAGCGCGGGCCGGTGATGCTGCAAAATACCGCCGCCCGCCGCGCTACCTACTCGCTGCGCTCGGCGGCAACCTTCCGCGCCCGGCTGGTTGATAACGACATGGCCGGCCTGCACCTGGAGCTGGATGGCCGCGAGGTGCAGTTCCGCCTCATTGGGGTGTTTAATGCCTACAATCTGCTGGCCGTGTACGGTGCGGCCGTGCTGCTTGGCGAAGACCCCACCGAAGTGCTTACCATTCTCTCGGGCCTCACTACTGCGCCCGGGCGCTTTGAGCCGGTTACCGTGCCAGGCCAGGCTATCAGCGGCCTCGTCGATTATGCGCACACGCCCGATGCGCTGGAGAACGTGCTCCAGACCCTGCACCAGACGCGCCGGCCCGAGCAGCGCATTATCACGGTGGTGGGCTGCGGCGGCAACCGCGACGCCACCAAGCGGCCCATTATGGCGCGGCTGGCCGCCCAGCTTTCGGATGAGGTTATCCTGACGTCCGACAACCCGCGCGACGAAGACCCGCTCGCTATTCTGCGCCAGATGCAGGCCGGCCTTACCCCGCCAACCGATGCCCGCGTGCAGGTTATTGCCGACCGCCGCGCGGCCATCCGGGCGGCCGTGGCCCTGGCCCGGCCCGCCGACCTGGTGCTGGTAGCCGGCAAAGGCCACGAAACTTACCAGGAAATAAAAGGGGTGAAAACGCACTTCGACGACCGCGAAGAATTGCGTAACGCCCTACTTAGCAGTAAGAATAAGGAATGAAGCGCGGCAGCGGTAGTGCTGCCTCAGGCTACTCATTCCAAACTTCTCATTCACGATTAACATGCTCTACTACCTCTTCCGCTATCTGCACGAACATTATCACCTCACCGGAACCGGCGTGTTTCAGTACACGACCTTCCGCGCCGGGCTGGCCGTGGTAACGTCGCTGCTCATTGCCCAGCTGTTTGGCGGAAAGCTTATTAACGTGTTGCAGCGCAAGCAGGTGGGCGAAACGATTCGTGACCTCGGCCTGCAAGGGCAAAATGAGAAAAAGGGTACGCCTACCATGGGCGGTCTGATTATTCTGCTGGCTATTCTGGTGCCGGTGCTGCTTTTTGCCCGCCTGCGCAATATCTACATTATCCTGATGCTGCTCAGCACCGTATGGCTCGGGCTTATTGGCTTTCTCGACGACTACATCAAGGTTTTTCGCAAAAACAAAGAAGGGCTGAGTGGGCGGTTCAAGGTGCTGGGTCAGATTGGCTTAGGCCTGACTGTAGGCTGGGTGCTCTACTACAGCAACGAGGTAACGGTGCGCGAATACCTGCTGCCCAACGGCCAGCTGTCGGCCGTTGATGCCAGCAAGGTTTTCAACGATGTGCACCTGATGATAACGACGGTGCCGTTTATGAAAAATAACGAGCTGAACTACGGCGACTTGTTTGCCACGGCGGGCAGCGCCTTCAAGG
Organism: Hymenobacter baengnokdamensis; assembly: GCF_008728635.1. Lineage (NCBI taxonomy): Bacteria > Pseudomonadati > Bacteroidota > Cytophagia > Cytophagales > Hymenobacteraceae > Hymenobacter > Hymenobacter baengnokdamensis. The sequence goes on from NZ_CP044285.1 coordinate 1,834,282, forward strand.
GTCTATACGGTATATTGTATATTCCAATCGTAATCGTCATTATTACGGCCGTCAGCAATGGTGCTAATATTACCGACGGCCTCGACGGGCTGGCCGCGGGCACGTCGGCAATTATTGGTATCACACTGGCAATCTTTGCCTTCGTCAGCGGCAACGCGCTGCTCGCAGATTATCTGGATGTCATGTTCATCCCCGACTCCGGCGAGCTGGTTATCTTCTGCACGGCCTTTGTAGGGGCCTGTATAGGGTTTTTATGGTATAACTCGTACCCGGCCCAGGTTTTTATGGGCGATACGGGCTCGCTGGCCCTGGGCGGCATTATCGCGGTGCTGGCCCTCATTGTGCGCAAAGAGCTGCTGATTCCGATTTTGTGCGGTGTGTTTCTAATTGAGAATCTGTCGGTTATCGTGCAGGTGAGCTGGTTTAAGTACACCCGGCGCAAGTACGGTGAAGGCCGCCGGCTGCTGCGCATGTCGCCGCTGCACCACCATTATCAAAAGCTTGGCTACCACGAATCCAAGATTGTATCACGGTTCTGGATTGTGGGCATTATGCTGGCGGTAATTACCCTGGTTACGCTGAAACTACGCTAATACTTATTCGCCGCTATGACTGCTGTCAGCAAAAATATTGTTATTCTCGGAGCCGCCGAAAGCGGCGTGGGCGCCGCTTTGCTGGCGCAGGCAAAAGGCCATACCACGTTCGTATCCGACCGGGGACCCATTCAGCCCCAGTATAAGGAAAAGCTCACCCAGGCCGGTATCGAGTTTGAGGAAAACCAGCACTCACTGGCGCGGATTCTGCTAGCCGATGAAGTAATTAAAAGCCCCGGCATTCCGGAAAAAGCAGCCGTTATTAAGGCCCTGCGTGAGAAAAATATTGCTGTTATTTCCGAGATAGAGTTTGCCAGCCGCTATACCAAGGCGCGGTTTATTGCCATTACCGGTACCAACGGCAAAACCACCACCACGCTGCTTACCTATCATTTGCTGAAGGAAGCTGGCCTGAGCGTGGGGCTGGCCGGCAACATCGGCTACTCGCTCGCCGAGCAGGTAATTACCGATAAGTTTGCCTACTACGTGCTCGAGCTCAGCAGCTTCCAGCTGGACGATACCAAGGATTTTCACCCCTGGATTTCGCTGCTGCTCAATATTACCCCCGACCACCTCGACCGCTACGACTACTCGCTGGCTAAGTACGCTGAGGCGAAGCTGCGCATTGCCGAAAACCTGGTTTCCGACGATTACCTGATTTACAACGCCGACGACGAGACTATCGAGCGCTTTCTGAAAACCGCGTTTATGACGGCTTTCCTGCTGCCTTTCAGCCTGCACCACCGTCCCGATTATCACCTGGCAGCTTACTACGAAGACGACTATACTCTGTGCCTGCACCTGCCCACCGACGACCAGCATCCCGAAAAGGTAAGCGTGAAGAACTCGCCGCTTATTGGCCAGCATAACCACCAGAATATGGCGGCGGCTATATTGGCGGCGCGGGTGGCCGGCGTGTCGCCCCGGCAGATTGAGGCCGCCCTGCGCTCGTTCAAAAATGCCGACCACCGCTTGCAGCTGGTGCGTGAAATAGCTGATATTCAGTATATAAACGACAGCAAAGCCACCAATGTAGAAGCCGCCTGGTATGCCCTCGACGGTATTAAGCGGCCTATTGTGTGGATAGCCGGCGGTACCGATAAAGGCAACGACTACGCCACCTTGCAGCCGCTGGCCGAGCAAAAAGTGAAGGCGCTAATCTGCCTGGGCGTAGACAATACCAAGCTGCGCGCCGCCTTCGAAAGCCATGTGCCGCACTTCGAAGAAACCCAAAGCATGACCGATGCTGTGCGCCGCGCCGCGGCGCTGGCGGCACCCGGCGATGTCGTACTGCTGTCGCCCTGCTGCGCCAGCTTCGATTTATTTAAAAACTACGAAGACCGGGGCCGGCAATTTGCCGCCGCCGTGCAGGCATTATAATTAAATCAGGACTTATGGAAACGACCCGTCTTACCTGGCTTCAGCGCAACCTTAAGGGCGACCCTATTTTGTGGGCCATCGTTATCCTGTTTTCGCTTATCAGCATCGCGGTGGTGTATTCGGCCACCGGCACACTGGCGTATCGCAACGAGCTGCACGGCCGCACGGGCTCGGTGGAGATGATTGTGTTGAAGCATAGTAGCTTGATTATCATTGGGCTGGCCTTAATGTGGCTGGCTCATCGCATCGACTACCGGCACTACTCGCGACTGTCGCTCTACGCGCTGCTTATTTCGGTGCCGCTGCTGCTGTTTACTTATTTTATGGGGGGCGAAACCAACGGAGCTTCGCGCTGGCTCACCATCCCGGTTATCAACCAGACCTTTCAGCCCTCCGACCTGGCCAAGCTGGCGCTTATCTCGCACCTGGCCAGTATGCTGAGCCGCCGGCAGCAGCACTTGCACGATTTTTGGAGTACGCTTTTTCCGGTAATGCTGTGGGTAGGCGTTATCTGCGGCTTAATTGTTCTGTCCAATGCTTCCACGGCGCTGCTGCTGTTTCTTACCTGCCTGCTGCTCATGTTCATTGGCCGCGTACCCATGAAGCAGATGCTGGTGATGGTCGTTATCGGCGTAGTGCTGGGCGGTGCCGGGCTGGCGGCCGGCCAGCGTCTCGGAACAGTAATGTCGCGGGTCACCAATTTTACCGATAAAACTAAAAAGCCTCAATTTCAGCTTGAGCACTCGTTTATTGCCATTGCCACGGGTGGCCTCACCGGCAAAGGCCCCGGCAAAAGCACCGAGCGCAATATTATGCCGCACCCGTATTCCGACTTTATCTACGCCATTATTATTGAAGAATATGGTATGATTGGCGGCTTGTTCGTGCTGTTTCTCTACCTGGCTTTTTTATATCGCGGATTAAAAACCGTGATGAACAGTCAGGGCGCATTTGGCGGCCTGCTCTCGGCCGGCCTGAGCTTTAGCCTGGTATTGCAGGCAATGGTAAATATGGGCGTGGCCGTGGGCCTGGGCCCCGTTACGGGCCTGCCGCTGCCTATGCTGAGCATGGGCGGTACCTCCCTTATTTTCACGGGCTTAAGCGTCGGTATTATCCTGGCCGTGAGCCGGGGCGAGCGCGAAACCCGCCCCATGGCCGGCGAGCCCGCCGATACGACCCGGATTACGAGTAAACGCGCGCAGTATGCGTAATCGTTAGGTGTTGATAAGTAATTGCAAAATATTGCATTTATAGTACATATTGATTATAAAATTTCCCTCCAGTAGCTCACAGCTTACTAATATGAAATTTATCATCTCCGGCGGCGGTACAGGCGGGCATATTTTCCCGGCGGTAGCAATCGCGAATGAAATTCGGCGGCGGCAGCCCAACGCCGAGATTCTGTTCGTGGGGGCCAACGGCCGCATGGAGATGACGCGCGTGCCCGAAGCCGGCTATAAAATAATAGGCCTTGATATCACCGGCCTGCAGCGCCGCCTCACGCCGCAGAATATTATGTTCCCGGTGCGGGTGTTTCGCTCGGTGCGCAAAGCCGGAAAACTAATTCAGGAATTTCGGCCCGATGCCGTGGTGGGAGTGGGGGGCTATGCCTCGGCCCCGGTGCTGCTGGCTGCTACCTCGCGCGGTATCCCAACTCTTATTCAGGAGCAGAACTCGTATGCCGGCCTGGTTAATAAATTGCTGGCGCGCCGCGTTGGCAAGATATGCGTGGCCTACGAGGGTATGGAAAAATTCTTTCCCTCTGAAAAGCTGGTGCTTACCGGCAACCCCGTACGCACGGAGATTGCCCAGGGTAGCCGCGAGGAAGCACTACGTTTCTTTAACCTTGACCCCGCCAAAAAAACGCTGCTGGTAGTGGGCGGTAGCCTGGGGGCCCGCACCCTCAACCTGGCCACGGCGGCGGCGCTGCCCCGCCTGCGCGAAGCCGGCGTGCAGGTACTCTGGCAAACTGGTAAGCTCTATTTTCTCGAAGCGCAGCAGCAAGCGGCGCCCTTTGCCGCCGACCGGCTGCAGGCGCTGGAATTTATCCAGCGTATGGACCTGGCCTACGCGGCCGCCGATGTGGTTATTAGCCGGGCCGGCGCCCTTTCAGTATCAGAGCTTTGCCTCACGGGAAAGGCCAGTGTGCTGGTGCCATCGCCCAACGTAGCCGAAGACCACCAGACCAAAAATGCGCTGGCGCTGGTGAGCAAGGGCGCGGCCGTACTCATCACCGATGCGCACGCCGCCGGGCGCCTCTACGACGAGACGTTACGCCTGCTCGCCGACCCGGTGCGCCAGCAGCAGCTTAGCCAGCGCGTGCTGGAAATGGCCCGGCCCAGCGCCACCACTGCTATTGTAGACGAGCTATTTAAACTGGTAAAAATCAATACCGACTAAAGCAGAGCGTCCGGCTTGGCCGGGCGTTCAAACCTCATAATGCAGCAGTTTCCCTACGTATTTTTCCTCGGCATCGGCGGCATCGGCATGTCGGCGCTGGCCCGTTGGTTTAAAGCCAATGGCCACCAGGTGAGCGGCTACGACAAAACTGAAACCCCCCTGACCCAGGCCTTGCAGGCCGAAGGAATTGCCGTGCATTATGCCGATGCAGTCGAAAATATTCCGTCGGAAATTCGGGAAAACAAGGCCCGTACGCTGGTGGTGCTTACGCCGGCTATTCCGGCCACCAGCCTGGAATGGGCCTGGCTGCGCGGGCAGGGCTACGATATCCGCAAGCGCAGCCAGGTGCTGGGCGTGCTCACCCAGGGCCGGCCTACGATTGCGGTGGCCGGCACGCACGGCAAAACCACTACCAGTAGCATGGTAGCGCACTTGCTGCGTCAGGCCGGCCTCGACGCCGGGGCTTTTTTGGGCGGTATCTCCGTAAATCTGGGCTCCAATCTGTTGCTGCCCAAAAGCGCCACGGCCCCGGTAGTGGTGGAAGCCGACGAATACGACCGCAGCTTTCTGACCTTGCACCCCGATGTAGCTATCGTGACCAGTACCGATGCCGACCACCTGGATATCTACGGGGAGCAAAGCGCGCTTATCGATTCTTTCTGTCAATTCGTTGGCCAGTTGAAGCCCGGCGGAACGCTGCTGCTCAACCACACTGCCGACGAGCGGGTGGCGGCGGCCGTGCCGCCCGGCACGCGGGTGCTGCGCTACGGCCTGGCGGCTGCGCCGCACCTCGACTTATTTGCTGGAAATATTACCACCGAAGGACATCAGTTTCACTTCGACCTGCACAGCCCACAGGGCGTCGTGGCGGGGTTGAAGTTAGCCGTGCCCGGCTTTCACAATATTGAAAATATGCTGGCCGCCGCCGCGGCCGCACAATTATTTGGAGTGCGTGAAATGCAACTCCCTGAGGCCGTGGCTACGTATCGGGGCGTTAAAAGGCGCTTCGAATTTATTGTAACCAGGGCTGATAAAGTATACGTAGACGACTACGCCCATCACCCGCGCGAAATTGAAGCTTTTCTGCGCTCGTTGCGCGCCTTATATCCCGGTAAAAAAATACGGGTTATTTTTCAGCCGCATTTATTTACCCGCACCCGCGACTTTGCCGAAGGGTTTTCAAAAAGCCTGAGTCTGGCCGACGAAGTAGTGCTGCTGGATATTTATCCGGCGCGTGAGCTGCCCATAGCGGGCGTAACTGCGGAAATGTTGCTCACGGCAATTACTTCGCCAGCTAAATCGCTGCAAACCAAGCAGCAAGTATTGGAAAATACCCGAAATAATTCTACATTTGACGTGCTGGCAACCGTAGGAGCCGGCGACATTGATACCCTGGTACCGCAGCTTAAAAAGCTACTGGATTCCACAGAAATTCCGCAAAACTAAAAAATATAATCTGCTCGTTTTATCTTCCTTTGTTTAGCTGAAGCTTGCGCTAATTATAGCGCGGGTGAGGCTGCAAAATAAACCAGATAAGGGCTAATATGCAATTTTATGGATATGACCGTTCGCAATCTGCTTGTCGCGCTTGCCTGCCTGCTGGGGTTGGGTAGCATGGCGGCGTTTGCGGCCTTTCGGCAGGCGCACCGCCCGGTGCAAAATGTAGTGGTAAACGTAGCCAACGAGTTCAATAATTATTTTATCAGCGAGCGCGGCGTAACAGCGCTCCTTACCAATGGCGGTAAAGAGCCGGTGCTGGGCACGGTGCCCGAAGGCCCGCGACTGCGCGAGCTGGAAAACCGGTTAAAGGCGCACCCTTTCGTGCGCGATGCGCAGGTGTACCGCGACCTCGCCGGCAATCTGCACGCCGACGTGCACCAAAACCGGCCCATCGCCCGTTTGGTACACCCCGATGACCGCCTCGATACCTACGTCGATGCCAATGGCCGGCGGCTGCCGCTGTCGCCGCTCTACACGGCGCGGGTGGCCACCGTGAGCCGGGCCGGCGGCGGCACGCTGCCCAGCAATTTTTTTCAGGATAGTACCAGCCGGGGCTACCTCGATTTTTTACGCTTTGTCGATGAGCATCCCTTCTGGCGGGCTCAGGTGGCCGAAGTTTTTGTGGAGCCGGGCGGCAAGCTCAGCTTTACGCAGCAGGTGGGCGACCAGCGTATCGAGTTTGGAGTCCCCGAAGATATTTCGGAAAAATTCGCCAAATTGATGGTATTTTACCGTCAAATTCCCTCAGTGCTAGGCTGGGATACGTACCATCGCATAAACGTAGAATACCAAAATCAAATAATTTGCGAGTAGTAACTGCCTGGTAACCAAAAATATATTTTTTATACATTCTGCTAACCAAATTAGCTACTGCTCTTTCACTGCCCACTCTGCCCCTATGCAACAAGATAAAATAGTCGTCGGCCTCGACATCGGCACCACGAAAATCTGCGCCTTAGTGGGCCGCAAAAACGAGTACGGTAAGCTCGAGATTCTGGGCATGGGCAAGGCCGTGTCGGAAGGGGTACAGCGCGGCCTTGTGTTGAATATCGATAAAACCGTAGATGCAATTAAGCGGGCCATCCGGCAAGCGGAAGAGCAGTCGGGCATCGACATTGGGGTGGTAAATGTGGGCATTGCGGGGCAGCACATCAAGTCGCTGCAGCACAATGGCTCCATTACCCGGCCCAGCGGCGACAATGAGATTACGCAGGACGACGTGAACCGCCTCACCGCCGATATGTACCGGCTGGTGACCCCGCCGGGCTCGCAGATTATCCACGTAATGCCGCAGGATTATAAGGTTGACTTTGAAGGCGGCGTCACCGACCCCATCGGCATGGCTGGCGTGCGCCTGGAAGGTAACTTTCACATTATCACGGCTCAGAGCGCAGCTATCAACAACATTAATAAATGCGTGACCAAGGCCGGGCTGGCTATTGCCGACCTCATTCTGGAGCCGCTGGCCTCGAGTGTATCGGTGCTTAGCGACGAAGAGAAAGAGGCGGGCGTGGCGCTGATTGACATCGGCGGCGGTACTACCGACCTGGCCGTTTTCAAAGATGGTATTATTCGCCACGCGGCGGTGCTGCCCTTCGGCGGCAATATCATTACCCAGGATATCAAGCAGGGCTGCAACGTGACGCCCAACCAGGCCGAGCAGCTGAAGGTGAAGTTTGGCAAAGCCATTGCCGAGGAAGCCAGCGACTACGAAATCGTGAGCATTCCGGGCTTGCCCAACCGCCCGCCCAAAGAAGTATCGCTCAAGAATCTGGCGTATATCATTGAGGCCCGCATGTCGGAGATTATCGAGCTGGTATATGCCGAAATTTACCGGATGGGCCTGCAGGACCAGCTCTCGGCCGGCGTAGTGCTGACCGGCGGCGGCTCGCAGCTCCAGAACCTGGAGCAGCTGACCGAGTACCTCACCGGCCTCGATACGCGCATCGGCTACCCCAATCAGCACCTGGGTAAGGGTAAGATTGAGGATGTGAAGTCGCCCATGCACGCTACCGGCGTGGGCCTGGTGCTGGCCGGCTACCAGGCGCAGGACGAGCGCGTGGCGCGCCCCGGCTACGGCGAGGAAGAAATACCGCCTTACAGCTACCAGCCGGTGGCTCCCGTGGCGGCCCCGGTAGTGCCGAGCTTTACGCCCGCTCCGGCCGCGCCCGTAGCGCCGGCGGCTACGGCGCCCGAGGCCCCCAAGCCACCCAAAGAGCAGAAGGGACTCAAGTTCCTGGGCGACATTACGCGCAAGCTCAAGGGTATTCTGATTGACGATTTTGACGACAAGCAATATTAATCTCATTTAACAATTATCATTTAACATTTAACAGTTGGGCTTTGAGCCTTAGCAGTCTGTCTAGCAGGTTGTTATATGTTGAATGTTGGATGTTAAATGAATCTTTATGAATTTCACCTTCGACATTCCGGCCCAGAGCCGCTCCATCATCAAGGTGATTGGGGTAGGGGGCGGGGGCTCCAACGCCGTGAAGCACATGCATAAGCAGGGCATCAAGGACGTGGAGTTTATTATCTGCAACACCGACCGCCAGGCGCTCGAAAGCTCCACGGTGCCCAATAAGCTCCAGATAGGCGTGGACCTGACCGAAGGCCTCGGGGCCGGGGCCAAGCCCGAGCGCGGCCGGCAAGCTGCCCTCGAAAGCCGCGAGCAAATCCGGGAGCTGCTGAGCAACGGCACTAAGATGCTGTTTATCACAGCGGGCATGGGTGGCGGCACCGGCACCGGCGCCGCGCCGGTTATCGCGCAGGTAGCGCAGGAATTGAATATTCTAACCGTGGGTATCGTCACGGCTCCTTTCCTGTTTGAGGGCAAGAAGAAGCGCGACCAGGCCGAGCAGGGTATCAAGGAGCTGAGCGAGCACTGCGATACGGTGCTGGTGATTCTCAACGATAAGCTGCGCCAGCTCTACGGCAACCTGACAATGGGCCAGGCCTTCGCCAAGGCCGATACGGTGCTGACCACGGCCGCCAAGTCGATTGCCGAAATCATTACGGTGACGGCCGACGTGAACGTGGACTTTGAGGACGTGAAAACGGTGATGAAGGACTCGGGCGCGGCCGTAATGGGCAGCTCCGTGACGGAGGGGGAAAACCGCGCCCGCCGCGCCGCCGAGGAAGCTCTGAACTCGCCGCTGCTCAACAACACCGATATTCAGGGGGCGCAGCGCATTCTGCTCAGCATTATGTCGGGCGACCAGGCCGAGCTGGAAATGGATGAGCTGTCGGAAATCACGGAATACATCCAGGGCAAGGCCGGCGCAGATGCGGAAATGATTTTTGGCCACGGCACCGACGAAACGCTGGGCCAGAGCATTCGCGTGACGGTAATCGCCACGGGCTTTGCCCGCGAGGCGCACACCATCGCTACCAACGGCCGTGCCGAGGGCACGCCCGAGCCCGTAGCCGCCACGCCAGTGGCCGAAGTATCGGGTAACCTTGATAAGGACCGGCCGGCCCAGCCCGCGCCGGTAGCTCAAGCGGGGCCGGCCCCGGTAGTACCCACCTTTACCACGCCCGAGCCCGCGCGGGTAACCTACGAGCTGAACGGCCCGAACACGCCCAACGCCCAGACTGGCCTGGCCGGGGTGCCCATTACCGCACCCGGCGACCCGGTGCTGCTATCGGGCCAGCAAGCCGCTCAGCAGCCGGCGGCAGCCCGCCCCCGGCCGGCCATGCTGGAGGCTCAGGCCGAAGAGCGGCGCCGTCGCTTGCAGCAACTGAGCCAGAGCCAGGGCCTCTCGCCCGATGCCACCACGCACCTCGATACGCCGGCTTACCTGCGCCGCGGCCAGAAGCTGGAGCCCGTAACGCCGAGCAGCGCGCAAAATATCTCGCGCTTTAACCTAAGCGATGACAACGAGCTGCTGGGGGATAACCGCTTTTTGCACGATAACGTGGACTAAGGCTTGCCTTCGCTAAACGCAATGCTCACCCGGCCCCGCCTGACTTGTCAGACGGGGCCGGGCTGTTTAGCGCCCGTTGATAAAGCGTGCCGGGCAGCCTACCGGGTTTACTATATTGGATTGGAGGCCGGCCAGTAACTTTACGCCCATGTTTCGTACGTTGGGTGAGCATTATCGGGCGTTTCGCCGTCGGCGTAAGCTGGAAACCCTTCGTAGCGCCGATGCCGCTGCGCTGGAAAACCAGGCGCGGCCCGATGCCGGGCGGGTGCTGGTGCTGCGCCACGACTCTATCGGCGACTACCTGCTTTATCGCCCCTGGCTTCGCCGCCTGAGTGAGGAAGTGCGCAAGAGAGGGCAGCACCTGACGCTGCTGGCTAATGCCGTATGGGCCCCGTTGGCTCGTGCCTGGGATGCCGACTGTTTTGATGAGCTGCTGGTGCTGGATACTGGGCGCTTTATGACCGACCTGGCCTATCGCCACGAAGTGCTTCACCAAATTGGGAGTAAGGGTTTTGGCGAGATAATCTATCCGCTGCACGTGCGGGAGCCGGCGGTCGAAACCTTTGTGCAGTTCTTAAAAGCTCCCGTGTGCATTGCCAGCGAGGGTTCGCTCCGGCCCGGCCCCGAGTACCAGTTGCTCGACGCAGGCTTCACGCTGCTGCTGCCCAGCACGCCGGCAGTGCTGTTTGAGTACGACCGCAACCGGGAGTTTTTTGAAAACTGGCGGCGCGCTACCGGGCTGGCTACCGAACTGCCCCAGCCCGCGCCTTTGCAGCTGCCCACCAGCGTGCAGCATGCAGTACAGGTAGCAGCAGGTACTCCTTATATAGTACTTTTTCCGGGAGCCAGTGCCCGGCGCAAGCGCTGGCCCCCCCGGCACTTTGCCCGGCTGGCGCAGGGCCTGCACCAGCGCTATGGCAGCCGGTATCGGCTGGTGCTGGCCGGCAGTCCTGCCGATGCCCGGCTGGCGCAGGAGATAGCCCAGGCTGCCGGCCCCACGGTGCCACTGGAAAACCAGTGCGGCCAAACCGACCTGCCCGGCCTGGCTGCCCTGCTAGCGGGCGCACGCCTGCTTATTAGCAACGATACCGTGGCTGCTCATTTGGCCGCGCAGGCCGGTACCCCCTGCCTGGTGCTGCTGATGGGGGAAAATTATGGCAAATTCTTCCCGTATCCACCGGCGCTGCTGCGGGCGCCGTGCCGCTGTCTGTTTCCGCCCAGCCAGGAAGCGCGGTTTGCGCAGGGTGACTTTAGCCGCCCCGCACACGACCCGGATATCCGGCTGATTACGCCCGCTCGGGTAGCAGCAGCAGCTGAGGAGCTACTAGGCTGACACTAACAGACATTTTCGGTGCCAGCCATTTCATAGGCAGGCCCTAAACAGCAGAAAGCCTAAAACGGGCTGGAAAAGCGCTTGTCGGTAATAATGGTGGAGTCGGTCAGAGTTTTCAGAAAGGCCAGCACCTGCCGCTTTTCGGTGGGCGTAAGGTCCATATGCGTGCCAAAGGGCGGGTCGTTGATACCCTGGATAAGGTTGGGGTCGAGGTTGGGGCTGGCCATCTGCACGTGGTCGGAGTAGTGGTCGAGCACTTCTTCCAGGGTTTTGAAGCGGCCATCGTGCATGTAGGGGGCCGTCAGGGCAATATTGCGCAGCGTGGGCGCGATAAACTTACCCTGGTCGACAGCCAGGAGCGTGATGCCACCCCGGCCGGGGTCAGCAAACGTAACGTCGAGGCCGTTATTGAAAAACTTACCTGCGTAGCCCGACGACATCAGCGGCTGGGTATGGCAGTGGAAGCACTCGGCCCCGCGCACCACGCCCGGCGCAATGTGCGTTGTGTAGAGCTGCAAGCCCGCTACCTCGTCGGCACTGAAGCCGGCGCGGGTAGCCACGTATTTATCGTAGCGCGAATTGCTGGAAATAATAGTGCGCTCAAACTGCGCCAGCGCCTTGAGCGTGAGCGCGGGCGTAATGGTTTTGGTGCCAAAGGCGGCCTCAAATAAGGGTGGGTACAAGGTGGTAGCCTGGAGCTTGGCTACGCTCGCCGCCAGCGGCTGATGCAGCTCAATGGTATTTTCAAGCGGCTTCTGGGCCTGGGTTTCGAGGGTGGTAAAGGCCCCGTCCCAGGTGAGCTGGGTGCTCCAGAGCACGTTTACCAGCGACATGGTGCCGCGCGGATTAGCTACGCCATCGACGCCTACGGCCAGCGGCAGGCCATCGGTAAAGGACTTGCTTTGCTGGTGGCACGAGCTGCAGCTCATGATGCCGGTGCTCGAAAGCGCTTTTTCGTAAAACAGCATGCGCCCCAGCGCCACCCCTTCGTTGGTGAGCGGGTTATCGGCCGGAATTACCGGGGTAGGAAAGCCGGCCGGTAGCGTAAGGGCATAGGCCGTGGGAGTGGGTACCACCGGCGTAGGCGTGACGGGGTCGATGCTGCCCTTGCCACCGCAGCCGCCCAGCAGCATGCCGCCGAGCAGGAAGGCCAGCACCCGAAGGTTAATAATAGTCATTATCCTATATAATAAAAAATTATCGATGCTGAAATGCCACGACTTTTGCGTCGATAACGCGGGGTGGGGTCGCCCTGGTTTCCCGCACCGGGGCGGCCAGGCGGGGGTCGGTCAGAAATTGCTGGTCGGTCAACGTTGCCAGGAAAGCAATTATTTCACGCTGCTGACTGGCGGAAAGCGCAATGCCCAGGCGGCCGTCGGGCTGGCGCAGCAGCGGGTCGAGCGTGCGCGAGGGGCGCACGCCGCGGGCGTAGTGCGCCAGCACCTGCGGCAGCGTGGCAAAGCGGCCATCGTGCATGTAGGGCGCAGTGCGGGCTACGTTGCGCAGGCTCGGCACCTTAAAGCGGCCCGCATCGGCGGGCTGCAGCGTAATGTGCGCCCGGCCCGAATCGACCGGGAAAGTGGCATCGAGGCCGTTGTTGCGAAACGACTCATCGGTAAATAAATCGGTGGCGTGGCAGCTGCTGCACTTGCCTTGAAACAAGGCCCGGCCGCGCAGCTCCGGGGCCGTAAGGGTGCCGCCCGGCTCATGGCGCACAAATTTATCGTAGCGCGAGTTGGCGCTGGTGAGCGCCGCCGTAAACTGTGCCAGCGCCCGCAAAAACTGCGGCGTATCAATTTTACCCGGCCCGTAGATGGCTGCAAAGCGCCGGCGATACTCAGGGTCGGCGTTGAGCCGGGCCAGGGCGTCGGCCAGGGGCTCGTTCATTTCCTGGGGGCTGGTGAGCGGTGCCAGCGCCTGCGCCTCGAGGCCCAGCACGCCGCCATCGGCCATGAAGCCGCGCCGCCAGCGCAGGTTTTGCAGGGCCGGGGCATTACGCCGGCTGTGGCGGCCGGCCACGCCCACCGGCACGGCGCGGCCATCGGTAAAGGCCCGGCTTTGCTGGTGGCACGAGCCGCACGAAATGCTGCCGTCGCTCGACAGGCGCGGGTCATAAAACAGCGTGCGCCCCAACTCGAAGGCGGCCTGGTCGGGCTCATTTCTGACCAGGCCATAGCGCATGGCCGGAAAATTGGCCGGCTGCACTGTGCCCGGAATCGCCTCGGGCCGGGTGCCGCTCAGCAAGACCCAAAGCGTGCCGCTGGCCAGGCCCAGGCCGGCCAGCCAACCAATGCGCGGCCGTTGGGGACGAAAGGGCAGCACGGCGCTAGTAGGTTAGTTATCCTGGGTTTGGGTGACGCTAAACATGCCCGCGCCATAGTTTTTGGCTACCTGCACAGCCTCAGCACCGGGCATCATGGTATTCGAAAAAGTGCTGAGCGTGATGTGACTGACGCCATCAAAGAGTTTCAGCACATCGGCCGAAAGGCTGATGGTGGAAGTATGGGTGCCGTTGACCGACAAGGTTTTGCCAGTAAGCGATGGGGTAGCCGTGACGATGGCATTGTACGGGTCGGTGTAGCCGCCGATGTGGCACACGATGGGCCGCCCGGCCGAGGTCACGGTACCTTCCATTTTTAGAAAGATGTGGCCCGTGTTCCAGGTCCAGTACATGCTGTTGGCCGGGTTAAGCACGCCCGTCAGCGCGAGCGGGTCGGCCTGGGTGGTGGCCGCGTCCACGCCGATGATAAAGCTCACGCCAGTATACGTGCCGGCCGGTACGCCCGTGATGGCCAGGTGCTGCGTGGCGGGCTTAGCCTGGTCGACCAAAAAATAGGTGTTAGGCGCGGCATACACGGTGCCGTCGCTTTTAGTAAGCTTGATATTCGATATATAGTATTCGAACGTGCTGACGCTGAACGTTTCGCCCGCCGGAGTGCTGTACGTGGTTCCATCCAGCGCCAGAGGCTTGGCGCCGACTACGTTGCTAATCTGCAGGTCGACCTCGCCGGGCGTCTGGAGGTCACTGTCTTTCTTGCAGCCCTGCATACCGGCCATCGAAGCGACAAGCAGCAGACCGAAAAAGAGGAAATGCTTAGAGGTTTTCATCGGAATAAGGGCTGCGAGATGAGTAGGACAGTTAGTAGGGGCTGAGTAACTGAGCTTGTCTGATAAACAGAGCGCCCGGTGCCGGGTTGGTAAGCATGGCGGCCATGATTTAGCTACACAAGGGGCCGGGGCGGAAAGTTCAGCTTGCCCAACGGTGCTTTAAGCTACCCGGCAACGCGCCGGAATAACAGATTTACAGTTGCTAAGCTAGCACTGCCGCTTATAAATAGCGTGAAGAAACCGGGCATTGCGCTGGCTCAGCATCCAACAATCGCTGAGTGCCGTACTTTTGTTGTCGCTTGCCTCTTTCCCGCGCGTGAAGTCTGTTTTTGCCTACCTGCTCGTTGCCTTAGTGCTGCTGCAAACCTTCAGCCGGGAGGTGTTGGTGGTAGATTTTGCGCTGAACCGGGCTACCATCACGGCGCGCTTTTGCGTGAATAAGGCCCGGCCTGAGCTGCACTGCGACGGCCAGTGCTACTTTGCCAAGCAGCTCAAGCAGCAGCAAGACCGCGAAAACAAAGCCCCCAACCCGCTCAAAGAGCGCCTGGAAATGCTGCCCGCCGCCTTTGCGGCAGGGGTAGAGTTGGCTGTGCAGCCAACAGTGGCCTGCGCGCCCGCCGTCCGCCACGCGCCGCTGGTGCCGGGCCACTACGCCGCTCCCCTGGGCGCGGTATTCCGTCCGCCGCTAGGCTGCTAACAATCCTCGTCTGGGAGTTGCCCGCCAATTGGCAGGAAGTGCGCCTGCGCGTAGTTCAGCCAGTTGAGCCTAGCCCCTTATTGTTTGTTAATAGCTTGACTAGCAAGGATGAAATCTATTTTTATTGCTGCCGGGCTGGCGGTCTGCGCCAGCAGCTCCCAGGCCCAGCAGGCTGCCGCGCTGCGCGGCACTATTCTCGATGCCCAGACGCAGCAGCCGCTGCCCGGCGTCAGCATCAGCGTGCCCGGCGGAAGCATTGGCACGACTACCGACCCCAACGGGCACTTTGCCCTGGCCGGAGCTACCCCGACTAGTGAGGTAACCATCTCATTTGTTGGGTATAACGCGCAGCGGGTACACGTGCCGGCCAATGGCCGGCCCCTGACGGTGCGCCTCGAAGCCGCGCCGGTAAGCCTGCAGGGCGTAGTGGTATCGGCGAGCCGCGAGCAGGAAAAGCGTACGGAAGCCCCCGTTGCCATCAGCCAGGTGTCGCCGCAGCTCATTGCCGATACCAAGGCCACAGCGCCCTACCAGCTGCTCAATAAAGTGGCCGGTGTATATATGGTAGACCTGGGCAATGAACAGCACATGATGGCTATCCGGCAGCCTATTAGCACCAACGCGGTGTATCTCTACCTGGAAGATGGCCTGCCCATCCGGCCCATCGGCATCTTCAACCACAATGCGCTGTATGAGATAAACCAGGCCGGTGTGCGCAGCATAGAGGTGGTGAAAGGCCCGGCCTCGTCGCTCTACGGCTCCAATGCCATTGGGGGGGCAGTTAACTTCCTGACCCAGAAGCCTGCGCCGCTGCCCACGGCGGGCGTGTCGGTGCAGGGCGATGGCTTTGGCTACCGCCGGGCCGACGCCAGCGCCAGCGGCACGGTGGGCAGGCTGGGGCTGTACGCGGGCGGCTACATGGCCCGGCAGCGCAACAGCTGGCAGGACTACACCGACTTCGATAAGCAGTCGTGGACAGCGCGGGCCGACTATACTTTTAGTCCGAAAACCCGGCTTATCGGCATGGGTACGTATAACTATCTGAATACCCAAACGCCGGGCACGCTCGACAGCGCGCACTTTTACAGCCGCCGCTACCAGAGCAACAACCGCTTCACCAACCGCGTGGTGACGGCCGTGCGCAGCAGCCTGCGCCTGGAGCACGACTGGAGCCCGAGCCAGCAAACGGCGCTTACGGGGTTTTATCGCTACAACTCAACCGGGCAGCTGCCGAGCTACTACATTGCCGATGTGCGCGTGAATGGCGTGTATCAAAGCTCCAACGGACAGGTTAATAACCAGTCATTCAGGAGCTACGGGGCGCTGGTGCAGCACCGGGCCGACCTGGGCTTTCTCAATTCGCGGCTGATTGTGGGCGGATATTTTGACTACAGCCCCAGCACGTACTTTGCCCGCTACCTGGCCATTCAGAAGGATGTTGCCAATAATTTTTACACGGGCTATACCGATACCGGTCGTTACCTCGACGACTATAAAATAGACTTGGTTAATACCGCCGCCTATGCGCAGTACGAAGTGCAGGCCACGGAGGCCCTGCGCCTCGTGGGCGGCCTGCGCTACGACCGGGTGCAGTATAAATTCAGCAATAACCTGAGCGGCAGCCAGACTACGAAGAAAGCGGCCCAGGATAATATCTACAACATCGTGGCGCCTAAGCTGGGCCTGACCTACGCGCTGGGCGAGAACCGGGGCGTGTATGCCAATTTCAGCACGGGCTTTCAGCCGCCCGAAACCAGCAGCCTTTACAGCTCGCGCCAGCAGATTGAGCTGCAGCAGGCCAATTTTACGAACTACGAGGCGGGCGGCTGGGTGGCGCTGTTCGAGCGCAAGGTGTACCTCGACCTGAGCGTGTACCAGATGGAAGGCCGCCACGAGATTATCAGCGTGCTGCAGGCCGACAATACCACGCAGAGCGCCAACGCGGGGGCTACGCGCCACCAGGGCGTTGAATATTCGCTGACGTACGCGCCGGTATCGGAGGTGAATTTTCGGCTCAGCGGTACCAATGCCCGCCATACTTACCTGGATTACAGTGAAGTAGTAAATGGCAAGAACTTCGACTATGCCGGTAACCGCATGGCGGGCGCTCCCGGTTGGATTGTCAATGCCGAAGTGTTTTATAAGCCGCGCTTTGTGCCCGGCGCCCGGCTGGGGCTGGAATACCAGCGCATTGGCTCCTACTATACCAGCACCGATAATACCAAGACCTACGCCGGCTACAACCTGCTGAACCTGCGCCTGGGCTACCGCCTGCCGCAAGCCAGCCTGCGCGGTCTTGAAGTGTGGACCAACGTAATAAACCTTACCAATGAGCTGTATGCCAGCGTAGTAACGGCCAATCAGTACGGCACTACCTACCAGGCCGCCGCGCCGCGCACCTACACGCTGGGCCTGGGCTACACCTTCGCCGCCAAAGCCAAGTAGCGTGGACTCTGCGCGTCTGCGCGTAGGATGACCGGTATAGTATTACTTACGCGCGGACCTGCAGAGTCCACGCTACCCTGCTTACGACTTTTATGCAAACAACCTCGACTTCCCGCGTAGCGGTTCCGGCTGCCTCGCCCATTCGGCGCTTTGTGGGCCGCTATCTCTACCGCTGGCACCGCATGCTGGGCCTGGTAACAGTAGTGCCGGTGCTGATGTGGACGCTCAGCGGCCTTTCGCACCCGTTGATGTCCAACCTACTGCGGCCGTTTATCGCCCACGAAACGGTGCCGGCGCCGCCGCTTTCGGCCGCCAAGCTGGCGCTGCCCGTGGCTCAGGTATTGACTCAAAACCACCTGGCGGCCGTGCAAAACGTGCGCGTGGTACACTATCGCCGCGAGGCTATATACCAGGTCACCGATTTTCGGGGGCGGCTACGCTACTTTGCGGCCACTACCGGCCACGAGCTACCCGGCGGCGACCGGGCCTATGCCGAAGACGTGGCCCGCTACCTGCTGGCCGATTCGACCTCGGCCATTGCCGGTGCCGAGCGCCTGACGCACTACACGGCCGACTACAAGTTTATCAACCGGCTGCTGCCGGTCTGGAAAATTACGTTTGCCCGGCCCGATGGCATGGCCATCTTCGTCGAAACCGGGCAGAGCCGGATGGGCACCTTTAATAACCACGCCCGCGCCCGGTTTCTATGGACGTTTGGCATGCTGCACAACTGGGATTTTCTCGATGCGCTGCCCCGGCCGCTGCATCTGGGTATTATGTTGGTATTCACCACCATTATCTGGCTGTCGGCGCTGAGCGGGCTGCTTATCTATGGCTTCGTGCGCAAAAAGCTGCGGCAGCCCCGCTCGGCCCAGGACCAGGTAGGCTGGCTGCGCCGCCGGCACCGTACGCTGGGCCTGTGGGTGGCTTTTGTCACGTTTACCTTCGCCCTGAGCGCCAGCTACCATCTCATTCAAAAATTTACGCCCGACCGCCGCGAGGAAGTTGCGCGGGTTAGTGCCTTCGCCACCAGCGAGTTGACCTGGCCTTTAAAGGAGGCGCTGGGCGGCGCGGTGCCGGTGCAGCAGGTGTCGCTGGTGCGGGTGGGCGGCCAGCCCTACTATCGGCTCGTGAGCAAAGACGCTGCCGGCAAGCAGCAGGTGCAGTACCGCAGCACCCGCGACGGCCAGCTGCTGCCCAACGGCGAGCTGACCTACGCCCGCGAGCTGGGCCAGGAGTTTATGACCCGGCTGAATGGCCAGCCGGCGGCCCTCAGCGCTACCGGGGCCGCTGAAGATGGCGCTTTGCCCGATTGCTGCACTGCCCCCGCCCTCACCGCCGAAACCACCACGGCTATCGGCACGCCGGCTGCCGGCCCGGCTCCCGCTCAGGCCAACCTGCTCAGCCCCGAGCTGGTAACCAAATTCACTGAAGAATATGGATTTGTGAATAAACGGCTGCCGGTAGTGAAGCTGGCCTTTGCCACGCCTGGGCACACTGCCTTGTACGTAGAGCCGGCCAGCGGCCGCCTGGCGGCGCTCGTCACCGATGGCGACCGGCGCGAGGGCTTGTCGTTTGCCGTGCTCCACAAGTTTTTCCTGATGGACTGGGCAGGCAAAAATATCCGCGACGCGGTAGCCATGCTTTCGGCGCTGGGCGTGCTCTGCGTAACGCTGTATGGCCTGGGGCTGCTGCTACGCACCCGGCGCTAGCTGTTTAGCAAAGCTTCGGCCTGCTCGCGCAGCAGCTGCCGGAAGAGCGGGCTGTTAACCTCGCCTTCGGGCGAGAGGTGCTGGCTGATATGGGGCAGGCGCACGCGCTGCGGCAACACCGTGGTGCCCAGGTAAAACAGAATATCGGTGAGGTGGCTCAGGGCCAGCGCCCCACCCATGCTGCCGCTGCTCAGGCTCACGAGGGCCGCTTTTTTGCCCCGAATACCGCCGGGGTAGGGCAGGGCATCGATAAACGACTTGAGGGCCCCCGGAATCGAGCAGTTGTACTCGGGCGCAATAATAATGAGCTTATCGGAGCGGTCGAGCGGCGCGATAAACTCATTGAAGCCATCGTGCCGGCCGGCGTTGTGGTAGAGCGTGGTATTGAGAAAATCAGCCGGCAGCTCCAGCAAGTCCAGAAACTGGTAGGCTGCGCCCAGCTCATCCAGAATGGTAGCGTAAAAATCGGCCACGCGCCGGGCGCGCGACTGAGGGCGGTTGGTGCCGATAAGCAGAGTAAGCAAGGGTACTAACGGTTAATGGATAGTGAGTAATGGTTAACCACGGCCGATGTTTTCAATAGGGCCGAAAGTCGCTGAAAATACCCAGTACTCACACCGTCTGAATTCCTAATAAAGCCCGCGCAGCCAGCCGCCATCCACCGCCGTGGAGGTGCCCGTAATGTAGCTGGCCCGCTCGGAGCACAGGAAGGCAGCCAGCGCCGCAAACTCGCGGGGCTCGCCGAGGCGGCCCATAGGTATCTCCTTGGTCCAGCGCTCGGTAGCCTGCTCGCTGGTGATGCCTTCGCGAGCAGCGGCGGCGCCGGCCAGGTGTTCCACGCGCTCGGTGCGGGTGTAGCCGGGCAAAATATTATTGACCGTGATGCCATCGGCCGCTACTTCATTGGCCAGGGTGCGGGCCATGCCCGTAACGGCCGCGCGCAGGCTATTGGAAAGCAGCAGGTTGCCGATGGGCTGCTTCACCGAGATAGAGGTTACGTTGAGAATACGGCCCCAGCCGCGGGCTTTCATACCCGGCAGCACGGCGCGCGTCAGCTCCACTACGCTGGTGAGCAGCAGGCGCGTGGCGGCGTCCCAGGCCGCCGCGTCGTGCTGCTCGAAGGTGCCGGCCGGCGGCCCGCCGGCATTGGTTACCAGAATATCAATTTGGCCAAACTGCGCCATTGCGGCCTGCACTACCCGTGCCACATCAGCGGGGTTGGCTACATCGGCCGCCACGCCCAGTACCTGCGCCCCGGTAGCGCGGCGGATGGCGGCGCAGGTTTGCTGCAGCGTTTCGTCGGTGCGAGCGCAGAGCACCAGCGTTGCGCCTTCGGCGGCCAGCTCTTCGGCCACAGCGCGGCCCAGCCCTTTGCTGGCCGCCGCCACGAGGGCAACTTTTCCTTTTAGTCCTAAGTCCATTAGTAGAGTAGAAAATAAAAATCATCCTTGCTTGGCGAGGCGCGCAATGACAGATGGAAGCGGTTTAGGCAGCCGGCAGCCCGCTTCGGCCCCGACTTCCTAAACCGCTTCGTTGTCAAACAGCTACTTGCGCAAATAGCTGTCGCTGCCGTCGAGCCAGTCCTGGCGCGGGGGCTGAAAACGTCTACGTCGAGAGTGTCTTCCAGCGCTTCGGCCTTATGGGGCAGGTGCGAGGGAATAGTGAGCACCTCGCCGGCCCGCACGATGACTTCCTGGCTTTCATCCTCGCCCAGGTGAAAGCGCAGCGCCCCTTCCAGAATATAGGTAATCTGCTCATTATGATGCGAGTGCTTGGGGACAATCGCACCTTTTTTGAGGTACACGTGAGCGAGCATCATCTGGTCGCCGGTGATGAGGCGGCGCGAAATGGTGTTAGAAAGCTCGTCTTTGGGCATGTCGTCCCAGCGGTAGTGCGTGGCTGGGCGGATGGGAGTGTCAGACATACGAATGGAGTTGATATGGATGACCAAGATACGGGGTCGGCACCACTAGCCCGCGGGCCGCGGGCCTTATTCTATCGCCAGGCCGTACTTGGTGAGCAGGCCCGGCAGGCCGGCCAGCGTAAAGCGCGCCCCTGCCAGATAATTGGCTTCGGGGTCGATGCTAAAGCCGGTGGCCGTCGTAAAATCGGCCCCGCCCAGCTGAGTATCGTGAAAAATGGTGCCCGCCAGGTCGCAGTCCTGAAACACGGCTGCACTCAGGTCGGCATTGGTAAAATCGACTTCGTCCAGCTTGCATTTCACGAAGCGTGTGCCGGCCAGGCGCTTGCCCCCAAACGAGGCGTAGCGGAGCTGACAAACGTCGAAATGCACTCCAAACAGCATGTCCTGGCAGGCACCAAACGCCACGCCCAGCAGCTTGCAGTCGGCAAACGCCACGTTTTGCAGAGCGGTGCCGCTGAGCTTGACGGTGGTCAGGTTGCAGCGCTCAAACAGGCAGTCTTCGAGCCGCAGCCCGCTCAGGTCGGCTTCGCCGAAGTCGCAATTCACGAAGTGACACTGCTCGACGTCGCGGCCCAGCGCCAGCAGCCCCGGTATGGTAAGGCCCGTAAGCACGTTTTCGGCCGGAAAGTTAGCGGGCTTGCGAAGGGTAGCGACTTTGCGGCGGGATTTCATGCGCTAAAAGTAAAGCTGCTAACGGGTAACCTCTGGCAGGCTTGGCGGTTTAAAGCGGGTTGTTGAGGCTCCGGCCGCTTTTGCCGGCCGGTTATGGCCCGGCCAAAGCCCATCCTTTCCCTGTGCTAATGACTATTGCCGCCCGTACTATATACTTTAAAAACGATGTTGGCTGCCTCTGGGAAGAGCCGCTGGCCTATCTGCGGCTCGAGTACTACGCCGGCTCCCGCGAAGAAAGTCAGTTTCGGGCGCTTCTCACCCACACCCGGCAAGCCCTGCAGCGCCGGGGCTGGAGCAAGCTCCTCATCGACCAGCAGCAGATGAGTCCGTTTACCAGCGGCGAAGAAGCCTGGATGACTACCGAGTGGCTGCCCCGCGCCGTGCTCGAAAATGGTTACCGCTACGGAGCGGTGGTAGTGGCGCACGACGTATTTGCCCGCCTGGCCATGACGAGCATGGTAATGACCAGTCGCAAGCTCGGCCATACTTACCGCAGCTTCGAGCACGATACGGAAGCAATCAATTGGCTGGCAAGCCAGGGGTAGGCAGCGAAAGCGAGGCGCTCCGGCTTTAGCTGCTCGTATAGTTTATGGCTATAGCTGTGAAGCTCCACCAGCACACTCTGGAGCAGCTACATTTAAGGATTATCCGTTTGGCGGTATGCCTGTCGATTTTGCTGAAGTCCGCATCAAAGAAGAACGTCCGTACCTCGTTGTAGCCATTAACTGCACCAGTAAGGGGTCGCCTTCGCCGAACTGCAGCCCGTGCCAGGCAGATGGTGGTAGTCCATTACAATACCCATAAATCCGTTTGAGGCCGATATGGAGCGCACGCCGCAGCCTGGGTCGAGCGACTTTCACTGGCCAGGCGCAAAGCTTTGGCCCGGCAGGCGGCGTCATAGTGCCGAAGTTTGGCGGGAAGAGCATTGTCTTTCATGACGATGGAAAGCTTAGACCCTGTTCTAGCCAGATTTACCCGCCCACCTCAGCCTTCTTAGACTATCCCAAGTGGCACCACTACCTCTTACGACTCAGCACCTAAGGCCTGCTGGCCCGCACCAGTTGGTATAGTTGCTCGCGATATGTCTCTCCCACGGGTAGTTCCTTGTCGTGCACGTGAATGGTGTTACCATCAAGAATGCGCACATGGTCGAGCGACACGATATAGGACTTGTGAACGCGCAGAAAAGGGGGGCGCGGCAGCAACTCCACCATCTCCTTTAAGGTGTGATAGGTAATAATGCGTTGCCCAGCCGGGAGATGCAGTATTACGTAATTATGCAGGCTTTCTACATAAATAATATCAGAATACTTCACGCGAAGATATTTGGTTTTTGTTTCGCCTTTCACGAAGAAGTAGACCGGGGGGGGGACGAAGGAAGGAGGACTAGCCGGGATAGATAAAGGCGCCCGCACCTTGCTGACTGCCCGGAGAAAGCGTTCGAATGAAATAGGCTTAAGTAGGTAGTCTACTACGTCATGTTCGAAGCCATCGAGTGCATACTCAGCATAGGCCGTAGTGAGCACTACCTTACACGGTCCACAGAGGCGCAGCAGCTGCAAGCCTGTGAGGCGAGGCATCTGGATGTCGAGAAACAATAAATCGACGTGGCCCTGCTGCAACCGAGCCAGGCCTGCTACGGGGTCGGTCAGGGTAGCCACTAGTTCCAAAAAGGGTACCTGCCGGATGTAGTTAGCCAAGATGGCCAGCGCAGGCGGCTCGTCGTCAATTACTAAGCAGCGGATCATAAGGATGACCGAAAAATTATACGTTAAGGCTGGCCCGGAAATGCCGGTGGGGTTTCGTACAATAGCCGCAAGTAAGCTACATGCACACGCCCGGTGAAACCCACGCGCAATGTGTGACGATTTTTATAGAGTAGCATTAGTCGCCGCCGCAAGTTGGCTAGCCCAATACCGCTGGTAGTATCAGTCTGACAATCGTGGCAGTGATTCTCGACGGTAAATTCTACCTCGCCGGGCTGCATCCGCAGCCGTAGCCGCACGGGGGTGGCAGGGTCATCAAGTACGCCGTGCTTGAGCGCATTCTCGACAAAGGGTACGAGCAAGAGCGGTGCCACACGATGACCACCTGAATCGCCTTCTACAAACATGTCAGCGCAAAACTGCTGGGTATAGCGCAGGCGATAAAGCGCCAGATAGTGTTCCAGGTAGTCGATTTCCTGGCTGAGTGCTACTAGCCCGTCAGGGGTGTCGCGCAGCATATATCGCATCAGCTCGGCTAGCTGGAGCAGGCCACTGGCTAGCGGACCGTTGTCCTCGTAGGCCAGACCGTAGAGCATATTGAGGGTGTTATATAGAAAATGAGGATTTATTTGGGTTTTAAGAAAGGCCAACTCTGCCACCCGCCGCTCGGTATTTAGCAGCTTGTTCTCGTACTCGCGGCGCAGCACCACTTGCCCGGCCCACACAGCCGCGCTCAGCACCAGCATGGGAATAGAATAGTAGAGATTGTCACGCAGGTAGTAGACAAGCGTCGTGTCGGAAGTGTAGTTGCGGAAGCCCAGTAAGGCTGGGTATAGCGTTTCGTCTAGGCCATAGCGCAACCCGGTGAACACCAGCACGGCCCCCAGTAGCCCAGGCAATAACCACCGCAGGCGTTCCGACCGCAGCAGATGGGGATACAGCAGCAGGTAGCACAAATAGAACTCGCTGATGCTGGCTAGTAGAAACGAAGCGCGGAACCACAGCCCCTGATAGCCGGACCGGTTAAATAGATAGTCGCCTAATACTAAGTAACCAGCCACAGCCAACCAGGTGAGGATGTGCCAATACCAGGCAATATGATAGAAATACTGGCTGGCCGTAGGGCTATCACGTTCAAAAGTAGCTGTATCATGCATGACTTAAAACTACTGCCAGCCACTATAATGCTGGTCAGCTGGGCAAGATAAAATTGTTGCCAGACTGTTTCGTCCCTTGTTTAGGGTAAGTTAGATAATATTATTTGAATCGAGGCGAGCCACGCGAAACCTTTGGGAAATTCATTTTCCAATTACGCATGAACAGGCTGGTACTTTATTTCATGGGGGTGTTTTTGCTAGCATTAATGTATCCGCGGTTGAGCGTAGGCCAAGCATCGGTCCAAGGCACTGTGGCCGACGGAAGCGGCCAGGCGCTGCCCTATGCGCCGGTGCTGCTGCTGCGGCTACCCGACTCGGTATTAGTGGGCACTAAAGCTACCAGCATCCAGGGGGCCTATCAATTCGAGCAGGTAGCCTCCGGCCGCTACGTTATCCGTGCCCTACCGCTGGGCTATGGGCCGGCTCGCTACGCGCTGGCCGTAGTGGGCCCCGGCTTGGTGGTAGTGCCGCCCCTGCGCCCGCAAGCTGCTCCTACCGCCCTGAAGGAGGTGCTGGTGCAGGGCCGCCTTCCCATGCTGGAGCAGCGCGCCGACCGCACGGTGGTGAACGTTGACCGGCTAAATACGGCCGGCGACAACGCGCTGGAGGTACTTAAGAAGGCTCCCGGCGTTACCCTCGATAAGGACGACCACATCGTGTACCGGGGTAGCAGCAGCATGCTGGTGCTGCTCGACGGCAAGCAGACTTACCTGAACGGGGACGCGCTGAGCAACTACCTGAAGTCGCTGCCTGCCTCGGCCCTGAGCCAGATAGAGCTACTGCCCACGCCTCCGGCTTCCATGGACGCGGCGGGTACAGCTGGGGTTATTAACCTGCGTACCCGGCACAGTACGCTAGCCGGCCTTACCGGCACCGCCACGGTAGGGGCAGGCTACGGCCGCTACGAAAAAGGCTGGGCCAGCACCAACCTCGCCTACAACGTGGGCAAGCTACGCACCTTCGGCCGCTTCGATGTAGGGCACTACAGCTCGTATAACCTACTTAATATCAGCAGAGTAATTCGAGATACTACGTTTGCGCAGGAAAATTACCTGCACTCCAATGACAACTCGTTCAGCTACGCGGCCGGGGCCGATGCTCCGCTCTCGGCCCGCCAGACGCTGGGGGTGCAGGTGCGCGGCGCCCTCGACCACACCGATGCGCAGTTCAGCAGCCAGTCGGTGGCCACCGCGGCCGACGGGCAGCTGGCGGGCCAGCTCACGATGAGCAACCCGCAAACCACCCGCACTACCGACTTGGGCACCAATCTGAATTACCGGCTGGCCTTAGACAGTACCGGCCGTGAGCTGACGGCCGACGCCGACCTGGTGCACTACACCAGCGCCCTGCACCAGCAGTTCAACGTGCTCACCCCCCCCCGCCTGGTGCCACTGGTGCCTTGAGTGGGCAGCAGCGCAGCGACCAAAGCGCGGATGTATTGATTCGGGCCTTGAAGGCCGACTACGTTCACCCGCTAGCCGGCACCCCCTGGCGCGCCGAGGCTGGGGCGAAAGCCAGCTGGGTGACCACCCATAGCGCCATTACCTTCGACCAGCTGCAGCAGGACGAGTGGCAGCCAGACGCTAGCCGCAGCAACCAGTTTCAGTACGACGAAGTAATTGAGGCGGGCTACGCTTCGCTGAGCACTACCCTGCACCAATGGGAGCTAAAGGCCGGCCTGCGCGGGGAGCATACCTACTCGTTGGGCCAGTCGCCCGGCACCAGCCAGCGGGTAGAGCGCAACTATTTTCAGCTTTTCCCATCGGCCTTCGTCAGCCGCCAAGTGGGGGAGCACGACCAGGTGAGCGTGGCGGCAGGCCGTCGCATTACGCGGCCCACTTACCAGAATCTGAACCCCTTTGTCAGCTACACGGATGCTTACACGGCTATCCAGGGTAACCCGTTTTTATTGCCGTCGCTAGCCAACTCATTTGTAATTAACTATGTTCATCGTGATTTTCAGGTGCTGAGCTTGAGCTACCTGCGCGAAACCAACGTGGTGAATTTAGTGACTTACCAGAACGACCAGACCAAAGTGACCACCACCCGACCCGAAAACCTTGACCAGGCGCTTACGGTGAGTCTGACCTCGGGTGGGCATATGGAGCTGACCAAGTGGTGGGGCATGGACAACCAGCTCGTGGCGAGCTACGGCGAGGTGCAATCGCAGGTAGAGGGACAGCAGGTGGAACTGCGCCGCGTTTCGGCCACCTTCAACACCGACCACACCTTGCGCCTGCCCAGGCAGTACCAACTGCTGGTTAGCGGCAGTTACAGCTCGCCCAGTGTGCAAGGGCTATACTACCTGCGGTCGAGCGGCTACCTGAACCTGGGCCTCAAAAAGCAGCTCTGGAACGGCCGCGCTACGCTCAGCCTGCGCGCCAGCGACCTGCTGCGTACCAACCGCTACCGCAGCGTCGTCACCTACAACAACATCAATATGGTATGGAATAACCAGTGGGAGAGCCGCCGGGTGTCGCTGACGCTCACCATGAAGCTGAGCAGTGGCAAAACCCACGCCAGCCATGCTAGCGGCAGTAGCGACGAAGAAGGCCGGGCCGGCCACTAGCCGGGCGGCACCCTGGCGGGGACAGGCCATGCACAGCCAGCTAAGAAACGGGTTAAGTTAGCAAGTTTGTGGCATGCCGCAAAAGCGTTATAGCGTAGACTTAACCGCTCGTCAACGGCAGCGCAGAGTGCCTCTTTTTGTAGTGCAGCGTATGAGCAAGTGGCCGCTCCCGGCTATCGTTAAGGCATCTGCTATGTGCTTAGGAACGGCCGCGTCTGGCGGGATGTGCCCGCCGACTTGCCCCGTGGGCAACGGTCTACGGCTATTTGCCGGCTAGAGTGCCAATGGCACCTGGGAGCTGGTGAGTAGCCGCCCGCGCCACGCATTAGTCTTGCCAGGGGTAGCATATTCCTAACCTGGCAGTGCTGAATTCCCGATGAGGCAAATCATTATAAACGAATGGTATACATTGGCAAGCGTACCCGCCTGGCGGCAAACAAAACGGTTCGTTGGCCAATTGGCCAACGAACCGTTTTGTTTGCCGCCAGGCGGGTGTCTCTATCTCAGCAGCAGGGCTGGTTGTAAAAGTATACCTGGTAACTCTGGGTAATTACCCTATTCAGCCAAACCCATCCTCATCGCCCGGCCAACGTGCTCAACCGCGCATCGCTCAGCCCAGGACGGTGGCTTTTTCGAGCGAGAACGGCTTGCTGAGCTTGTTGACAGATTTGACGCGGGGAAAGATTCTTTGCTGAAATAGAACACCTAACGGCGTCTGCCTAGAGCGTTTGCTGCTTGGTGTTATTGTTGCAGGAGTTGAAGCCGCACGAGTCGGCCACCAGCTCATCCTGCTGGGCACCGCCCTTGCCGCCAGCGAGGGTGCTTAGAAGCTATTTAAGTTAGTAAGTTTGCTGCATGCAGCAAAAGCGTTATAGCTCGGACTTAACTGAGCGTCAATGGGAGCGCATTGCCCCACTTTTTGTTGTGCAGCGCACCAGCAAATGGCCACTTCGAGCGATTGGGAACGGCCTTTTCTACGTGCTTAAAAACGGCTGTGTCTGGCGGGATGTCCCCGCTGACCTGCCGCCGTGGGTGACGGTGTACTGCTACTTTGCCAAGTGGAGCGCCGATGGCACGTGGGAGCGCGTGAGTGGCTGCATAAGCATTGGGGCCCGCGAACGGGCAAAAAAAAGCCCAGCCAACCGCCGTTATCCTCGACAGTCAAAGCGTGAAGAATACGGCCACCAGCACGGCCCGCGTGGGCTACGATGCGGGCAAACGTGTCAAGGGGCGCAAACGCTTCTTTCTGGTGGACACCCTAGGCAATTTATTGAGCAGCTGCGTAGTGGCCGCCAGTTGTCATGACGGTGCTACCGCCGCCAAGGTCTGGGATGTTCTAGCGCTGAGCAACGAATTGCTCGACCAAGTGCGAACCGTATTTGTCGATGGGGGCTTCGGCCAGCGCTTCCGGCAGCAGCTAGCCCGGCGCGGCATCGAAGTCCAAGTGCCAAGGGGCGTGCTGGCGCAAAAAGGCCGCTTTTTCATCCACGCCAAACGCTGGATAGTCGAGCGCAGTATTGCCTGGGCCGGCAACAATCGGCGCCTAGCCAAGGACTACGAACGCAAAACGACTCATGCTAACGCCTGGCTCTACGTGGCTAAAATTCGCCGGCTCGCTCGCTTAACTTAAACAGCTTCTTAGACAGCTGCAAAAGCAGCAGCGCGATGACAAGGGCTACGTGAAAGTGACGAGAGATACCATTTGATGCTGGTCAAGCCGTACTGCAAGGCCCGGCCACCGGTCGCATCAACTTGAGCCAAGTCCAGGATATGACTGGCTTCCGCACTCAGACTCAGACAGCGGGTCAGCGACCGCAGGCCGGGCACGCCATCGGCTAAGAATTCCACCGCTGACAGCCTCGGTCCCGGCTGGGCGTACTTGGTCGCGCACATAGTCTGCCTCGTAGGCTTTGTCGGCTGGTATCCGCTGGCCGGCAGTAAGCGCCGGGGCCAGGCCGCCCTTGCGTGTCACAACTCAGGTGCAGCTTCGTCGAAAAGCCGCCCCGGTTGCGGCCCAAGGCCAGCGCACCGTTTTTTCGCACCCCAGCCGCGTGCTGGTGGGGCAAATAATCGTGGAATCGGCCATCAGTTCGTCGAGTCCGGCATCATCCTGTGGTTCGGCCAGCATATTGACTCACAATGTTTTGCGTTTCCAGCGGCTCGGGCGCCCTGATACGGTAGCCCAGGCCCCGAACCGCTCGGGCAAGCCCCGCTACGGCACCCCGCACCGCAGGCGCCAGTGCCAGTCTTTTTGCATTACCAAAGCTACCTCAATTGTTCACACCCCCTAGCCCTCTCTCTTAAGGAGAGGGGGCTAGGGGGTGTGGTTTGCGCGGAGAGCAACGCGGTGAGGTAACATCAGGTTATAAAGGAAGGTGTTTGGAAAGTCTATCCCTTTTATCTCGAACGTTATGCTGAGCTTGTCGAGGCATGACGCTCTTTCGCTTTCATCCACTTCCTAACCAGCTTCAAGTTATACCTGCCCGGCCAGCAAATCCTCAAACGTCTGGCGTCGGCGAATCAGGCGCGGGGCTTTTTCACCATCAAGCAGCACTTCGGCGGGGCGCAGGCGCGAGTTGAACGAGCTGCTCATCTCGAAGCCGTAGGCTCCGGCATTGTGAAAAGCTAATATGTCACCCTCGCGCACCTCGGGCAGCAGGCGGTCCCAGGCAAAGGTGTCGGTTTCGCAGATATTGCCTACTACCGTGTACAGGCGCTCCGGTCCGTTGGGGTGCGAGAGGTTGCTGATATAGTGATAGGCATCGTACATCATGGGCCGGATGAGGTGGTTAAAACCCGAATTGACGCCCGCAAATACCGTAGCCGTGGTGTGCTTTACCGTCGAAACTTCGACCAGCAAGTAGCCGCTTTCGCTCACCAGGTACTTGCCGGGCTCAAACCAGGCTTCGAGCGGCCGGCCGTACTCGTGCTCAAACTCTTTGAAAGCGGCCGCCACTTGCTGGCCCAGGCCGTTTACGTCGGTTTCGGGGTCGCCGGGCTTGTAAGGCACTTTAAAGCCGGAGCCTAGGTCCAGGAAATCGAGATTCGGAAAGCGACGGGCCGCCTCGAAAATGACGTCGAGCACCCGCAAAAACACGCTCAGGTCTTTGATTTCGGAGCCCGTGTGCATGTGCAGGCCGCGCACGTGCAGGCCGGTGCCTTTCACCACGCGCTCGAGGTGGCGCAGCTGGTGAATGCTGATGCCAAACTTGCTGTCGATGTGGCCGGTCGATATTTTATAGTTGCCGCCCGCCTCAATGTGCGGGTTGAGGCGCACACAAACCGGGTATGAGCCGCCAAACGTAGCCCCGAAGCGCTCAAGCAGCGACAGGTTATCAATATTGAGGTTAACGCCCAGGTCTTTCGCTTCTACCAGTTCCTCAAAGGCCACGCTGTTGGGCGTAAACAGAATATTCTCAGGCGCGAAGCCTACGTGCAGCCCCAGCTTTACCTCATTGATACTCACGCAGTCGAGGCCCGCGCCTTCTTCCAGCAGCACTTTCAGGATGGCTACGTTGGTGAGCGCTTTGCAAGCGTAAAAAAACCGCGTGGGGTGAGCGCTGAAAGCAGTAGTAAGCTTTTGATACTGAGCCCGAATAGTATCGGCCTGGTACACATAAAGCGGAGTGCCAAACTGCGCGGCGGCAGCCAGTAGGGTAGAGGCAGGAAGTGCAGACATAAGTACGGGCAAAAATACGACCGAAGGCGGCCTGTTTAATGGCCAGGCCCCGGACCAAATACCCTGCCGATTGTTATTTCCGAAAAAAGTCAAGCCTATGCCTTCATCCAAGCCTCAACCCCTGCCCGAAGTATGGCTGCGCGGCCCTCTGCCTGGCGTGCCGCCGCTGCTCCAGCCGGTAGCCCACGCGCTGCTGCAGGCCCGCGAGGAAATAGCCGAAATAATGGCCGGCTTTCCGGCCGGGAAGCTGGCCGAACGGCCGCTGGGGCTGGCTTCAGTGGGCTTTCACCTGCGGCACCTGGCGGGCGTGCTCGACCGCACCTTCACGTACGCCCGGGGTGAGGCGCTAACTGAAAGTCAGCTAGCCTACCTGGCTGCCGAGGGCCAGCCACCCACGCACTTGGGTGCCGCCCTGGAGCTGACGCAGGCATTTGATAGGCAGGTAGACAAGGCACTTGCCCAACTCGTGGCTACTGCCGAAGGCACACTGCCCGAGTGGCGCGGCGTGGGTCGGGCGCAGCTGCCGAGCACCGTTATGGGCTTATTGGTGCATGCCGCCGAGCACACCACGCGCCACGTGGGGCAGCTGCTGGTGACGGCGCGGGTGGTAACCAGCTAAAGCCGAGCCAGCCGCTACCCGCTGTTCACGGGTAGCGGCTTTTGCCAACTGCTTACTTCGTTCTCGGCTTGGCGCGCTCGTACTGTACGGGCCAGGCTGCTTCGGCGCCCAGCTCGTGCGCCGCGCGCAGCGGGAAGTAGGGGTCACGCAGCTCCTCGCGGGCCAGCAGCACGAGGTCGGCCTGGCCGTTGGCTACAATAGCCTCCGCCTCGGCGGGCGTGGTGATGAGGCCGACGGCGCCGGTCGGTACGCCGGCTTCGCGCCGGATACGCGCGGCAAACTCAACCTGGTAGCCGGGCCCGACCGGAATCTTGGCCGTGGCTACGTTGCCGCCCGTTGAGCAGTCAATCAAATCTACCCCTTGGTTTTTGAGAAGAGCAGCCAGCTGCACCGACTCGTCGGCCGACCAGCCGCCTTCGGCCCAGTCGGTAGCCGAGATGCGCACCAGCAGCGGCAGGCTCTCGGGCAGCACCTGGCGCACGGCAGCCACCACTTCGAGCAGCAGGCGAATGCGGTTTTCAAACGAGCCGCCGTAGACATCGGTGCGCTGATTGCTGAGCGGCGACAAAAACTGGTGCAGTAAATAGCCGTGCGCGGCGTGCAATTCAATCACTTTAAAGCCCGCCGCCAGCGCCCGCTCGGTAGCGCTGCGGAAGTCGGCAACGACTTTTTGAATGCCGGCTTGCGTGAGCGCCATCGGCTGCGGGTAGTTATCGGTAAAGGCTACCGCGCTGGGTGCTACCACCGGCCAGCCGCCTTCGGCCACGGCACCGCTGCCTTTCCAGGGCGCGTAGGTGCTGGCTTTGCGCCCGGCATGGGCCAGCTGCACGCCCGGCACGCAGCCCTGGGCTTCTATAAAGGAGTTGATATGCTTTAAAAACCCTATGTGCTCATCTTGCCAGATACCCAGGTCGTCGGGCGTGATACGGCCCTCGGGCGAGACGGCCGTGGCCTCCACAATGATAAGGCTGGCCCCGCCCACGGCCCGGCTGCCCAGGTGCACGAAGTGCCAGTCGTTGGCAAAGCCATCTACGGCGCTGTACTGGCACATGGGCGATACCACAATTCTATTCTTAAGCGTGAGGCCGCGCAGACTAAGCGGCTCGAACAATGCAGGCATAAAATACTGGTAAATTGATGATTAGTCAGTGATTGATAGGCGAAAAACAAACTGCTGAAGTTACTAAAAGCCCCTGACTATTCTTCCCTAACCGCAAACTGTTGCCCCCGGTTGCCACGGTTGGGCTTACTCGCCGTTCGGCAACACTTTACGCCTTCGGGTACGTACAGACAGGCCACGCTAACAGCTCAAATACAGTAAATTCACTATGTTTCAGGAAAATTCCACCGCGGCGGCCCTCGACCAGATGGCCGCCCAAACCCAGGCGGCCACCAGCTGCGATACCTCGCGCCGCCAGTTTATCAACCATGCCGGGCGCGGCCTGCTGGCGGTAGGCGTGGCCACGGCCTTGCCGCTGGCCTCGGCCGAGGCCGGCGACCTTGGCGGCCTCGGCCTGCCGGCCGCCACTGGTCCGCTCGATGTGAAGCTGCCATCGCTTTCGGCCCCCACCGACCCCAAGTCGGAAGACCCGTTCAACCCCGATGCGCCCGACCGGCGGGTGGGCTTTGCCATTGTGGGCCTGGGGCGGCTCGCGCTCACCGAGATTTTGCCCGCCTTTGGCAAAAGCAAGCATGCCCGGCCCGTGGCGCTGGTGAGCGGCGACGCCGATAAGATGAGCAAAGTGGCGCAGCAATACGGTATTAAGGCAAGCAGCTGCTACTCGTACCAGACCTACGACAATCTCAAAAACAATCCTGAAGTCGAGGTTATCTACATTGTGCTGCCCAATGCGCTGCACCACGAATACACGCTACGCGGCGCCAGGGCCGGCAAGCATATTCTTTGTGAAAAGCCAATGGCGACGTCGGTCAAAGAGTGCGAGGAGATGATTGCGGCCTGCCAGAAAGCCGGCAAAAAGCTCATGATTGCCTATCGTATCCAGTACGAGCCGCTCAACCGCATGGCGCAGAAGGCGGTGCGCGAAAAAACCTACGGTACTACCAAGCTCATCCAGATGATGAACTGCCAGAATGAGGCCCACGACCAGCAGTGGCGCCACAAAAAGGCGCTGGCCGGCGGCGGCTCGCTGCCCGACGTGGGTCTGTACTGCCTCAACACCACGCGCTTTCTGCTGGGCGAAGAGCCCACCGAAGTTTCGGCCCAGATTTATAGCACGCCCGGCGACGACCGATTCAAGGAAATCGAAGAGAATGTGAGCTTTACCCTGCGCTTTCCCAGCGGTGTTATCTCGCAGTGCATAAGCGGCTACGGCACATTTAATGCGAAAAGCTATGCCGTGCACGCCGAAACGGGCACCATTAAAATGGACCCGGCTTTCTCTTATAATGGCCTGGCCCAGGAGCGCGAGCATGCCCCCGGCGGCAAGCAAACCACCGAAAAGCCCAGCAATCCCGGCAAAGACCAGTTTGCCCTCGAAATGGACCACATGGCCGAGTGCGTGCGCCAGAATAAAACGCCTTACACCCCCGGCGAAGAAGGCCTGCAAGACCAGCGCATTATGGAAGCTATCTATCAGTCGGCCAAAGAAAACCGGCCCGTAAAGCTGACCATTGGCGTGGGTAAAACGGATGCCTTCCGCGGCACGCCGCCTAGCGAAGAAGCCAGCTAGCAGCGGCCCATACCAAGCGAAAGCCAGGTCTGAAGCCGTACAGGATTAACCCGGCTTCCAGGCGCCAGAGATAGTAAATAATTGATAATAGTTATTTGCTATCCCTGGCGTCTGTATTTGTATTAAGGCGATAGCCAAGCGTGGCGCTTACGCTCCACATCGCCCCGGCGTACTGAAGTAAATGAGTATTGCCGCGTACCTGCCAGCCCAGCGTGTCCTCATAATAACCTGTTCCTGCAGCCTGACCGGTCAGCGTCAGGGTAAGTCGTTGCTGACGGACACCAGCCTCCAGATAGCAGAGAAAACCGTCGTTGCCGTTTAAAAAAGAATCGCTTGCGGTGCCATATTTCAGCGAAGACTTATAGCTGAGTGTAAAGCTGTGGCCCGCGCCGATACCCCCAAAAAACTGGCGCTTTCGCTGGCTTAGTGCCGAGAAAAAGCGCAGTCCTACGCGTAGCTGAGCTTGTGTACCCAGCCACTCGTAGCTTCCCGCTGAGGTAGTAGGGCTGGCCGCAAATTCCTGCTGACTCCCAAATCGGTTGAGCGTTGCCTCGCTGTGCAGCGCCAGTACGCGCCCGGCATGTAGCGCATCGACATACAGACCACCCACTGGGTGTAGGCGGTGGTCAAGGTTAAGACCATTCAGACTCGAAGCTATACTAGTGATGTCATAGTTACTCAGGGCAAAACTATTGAATTGTATTCCGCCCAATACGCCAACGTTCCAGGCCATCTTGGTTCCAGGTTTGGTGAGCGAATACGGAGTGCTGCCCAGGCTATGACTGGCCGAGCACTGCTGGTTGTAGGCCTGTACCACCCTCACCAGACCTTCAGCCGTAAAGGGGGCGTGCTCAGCTGCTTGTACAGCGGCGGCGCAATCGCCGAAGTACAGTTGAAGCTGACCCACATAATTATTGCCATTCATAACGCTGACGCCGTTTTTACCCAGGTAGAGGCGTTCGGTCAGCTCCAGGTAGCTGGCGGTTTCCCGCCGCACGAAATAATGGGTGGCGCCCATTCGCTCCACGCGCAATAGCGAAGCCGGCCCTTCTACCAATACCTCGGCAAAAAGCGGGGTGTATTTCTGGGAAATGCGCATGCCCCGTGTGAGCTGATTGGTGCGCGTTTCGGCATACACATCAAACAGAAAGATATCGTAGAGAAATTGCCGGCCGCTGGCCAGGCAGAGCTTTTGTAGCTGCTCTGGCTTGTAGCCGACGATAGCGCCCGTTGTAGTTGGCCGGAAATGCACCTCCTTCGGGCTGATTTCCCAGAATCGATTCTCAATTTCGCCCCGTAGAGTATCGCCGTTGCTTACTATTAAATAACCGGGCTCGAAGGACTGCGCCCGCGCTGAGCCAGCCAGTAACAGGCAGCTAATCAGGAGTATTGTTTGACGTATCAAGTAGGTATATAGGTAAAATCAGAGCGCTAGCTCTGAGGGAGATAGCCAGGTGAAAATGCGTCACTACCGGCGGCCGTTGCTGCAAATTGTCCGGCTTCTTTGGGCAGCCAAGTTAGCTACCAAACTAGTATATAGTTGATTCCTGCGTAAGCTGTGGCCAAGCAGCCAACGTTCCGGTCGGCCAGCGGTTATAAGGCGATAGGGCGTGCTACCGACTTTGTATTACCCATTAACCAGCCGCTCTTGTCAGAAGCCAATGCGCACCGTCGTTAAAAAGCACCGGGCCGTAAACGCCCCCATCGCCGACCTGGTCACTTACCGGGCAATGCCCACGCAATCAGTCGAGTATATCGACCCGTTCCTGTTTTTGAATCACCACGGCCCGCAGGTTTACCAGCCCCGAAACAACGGCCTGCCCTTTGGCCCGCACCCGCACCGGGGCTTCGAAACAGTTACGTTTATTCTGGAAGGCGATATTCTGCATAAAGATAGCAGCGGCCACGAGAGCGTGATTGAGGCCGGCGGCATTCAGTGGATGACGGCCGGCTCGGGCCTGATTCACGCCGAAGTTTCGTCCAACCAGTTCAAGCAAACGGGCGGGTCGCTGGAAATTTTGCAACTTTGGGTAAACCTGCCGGCCAGGTACAAGATGACCGAGCCACGCTACATCGGCTTGCAGCAGAATGAGATACCAGTTGCCACGCCGGCGGCCGGCGTAACGCTGCACGTTGTGTCGGGTAGCTGGGGCGGCACGGCCGGGTCCGTGCACCCGCTGGCTGACATAGCCCTGGCCTGGGCCGATTTTAGCGCCGGAGCGGTTATTACGCTGCCTATTGCGGCCAGCCGCAGCATCTTTTTTTACGTGGTGCGCGGCAGCGTGCGCGTTAATGGCACCGAAGCCTTTGCCCGCGAGCTGGTCGAGTTCAGCTACGATGGCGAGGAGCTGGCTATTGAAGCCCTGACCGACAGCGTGTTGCTGCTAGGCCATGCCCAGCCGTTTGGCGAGCCCGTAGTTTCAGCGGGGCCATTTGTGATGAACACGGAGAGCGAAATCCGGCAGGCCTATGCCGATTATCAGCAAGGAAAGTTTGGTAGCTGGAAAGGGTAAAGTATTTGCACCCGACCAGCTTCATTTGCTGAATTGGAATTTCTGCCTACCTTGCTGCCCAATTCGACCAGTATCATGTTCGCTGCCCGCTATTATTTTGGTTACTTCTATTTTACGCCGCCCGCGTAGAACGAGTCGCCATGTAGCTAAACCAGTGAAAGTTAGCAGCGCCACTCGTTCCGCGAGTGGCGCTTTTTTTATGTTTTTTCCGCCCGGCCCATTTCAAGGTCAGCCAGCAGCTTATCATTCATTACGTCTCACTCATAGCTAAAATGCGCGTTGCTATTCAGGGGTTTAGGGGGAGTTTTCACGAAGTGGCGGCCCGCCAGTATTTCGGCAGTACGCCGGCGCTAAATGCCTGCGCCACCTTCGGCGAGCTGGTGGCCCAGGTGGCTGACGGCCGCGCCGATGCCGGCCTCATGGCCATAGAAAACTCACTGGCAGGCAGTATTTTACCTAATTATCTGCTGCTGGAGCGGTCCGACCTAATTATAACGGGCGAGGTGTACCTGCCTATTCAGCA
The DNA here is from genome assembly GCF_008728635.1 of Hymenobacter baengnokdamensis. Classification (NCBI taxonomy): domain Bacteria; kingdom Pseudomonadati; phylum Bacteroidota; class Cytophagia; order Cytophagales; family Hymenobacteraceae; genus Hymenobacter; species Hymenobacter baengnokdamensis. The sequence goes on from NZ_CP044285.1 coordinate 1,871,428, forward strand.
GCACCTGCTGGCGCTGCCCGGCACTGCGCTACCCGAGGTGCGGGCCGTGCATTCGCACCCGATGGCCTTGCGGCAGTGCGGCGATTACCTGAGCCGGTTTCCGCAGTGGCAGCTTGTCGAAACCGAAGATACCGGCCTCAGCGCCCGGCTGCTGGCCGAGCGCCGCCCGCCCGGCGTGGCCGTGGTGGCCGGGGCGCAGGCTGCCGAAGCTTTTGGTTTACACATCCTGGCCCGGTCCATCAACGACGACCCGAATAACTATACCCGTTTCTTGGTAGTAGAGCGCGCCGCCGCGGCTCAACCGGTGGCCCGGCCCGACAAGGCGTCGTTGTATTTCTATACCTCACATGCGCCGGGCCAGTTGGCGCGGGTACTCACGCTGGTAGCCAGCCATAGCCTGAATCTGAGCAAGCTGCAGTCGTGCCCGCGCCCCAGCCAGCCCTGGCACTACGGGTTTCACGCCGACGTGGAATTCGAAGCTCCGGCCCAGCTGGCAGCACTGCTGGCTGAGCTGCCGGCCGTGACGGAGGAGCTGCGGGTGCTGGGTGCCTACCAGCGCGGCAGCATGGTGTTTGGAGAGGAGCTCGCAAATGAGCGCCAGGCAGACCGAAAGGAAGCATCTCGCTTGCAGCTCTAACGCTCTGGTCTGCATGACTTTCTTTTTTAGTATATAAATCCGATGACTATCACCACCGCCAGCCGCCTGGCCCACACCGGCGAATACTACTTCTCGCGCAAGCTGCGCGAGCTGGCTGCCCTCAACGCCGCCGGGGCCAATATTATCAGCCTGGGCATCGGCAGCCCCGATTTGCCCCCGCACCCGAGCGTGGTGGCGGCCTTGGCGGCCACCGCCAGCCAGCCTACGTCCCACGGCTACCAGAGCTACCAGGGCACGCCGGCCCTGCGCCAGGCAATGGCGGGCTTTTACCAGACACATTATGGTGTGGCGCTCGACCCCGCTACCGAAGTACTGCCGTTGCTGGGCTCAAAAGAAGGCCTAATGCACATCGGCATGACCTTTCTGGAAGCCAGCGATACGGTGCTCATTCCCAACCCCGGCTATCCAACCTACCGGGCCGTGGCCGAAATATGCGGGGCCGAGGTGCGGGAATACGACCTGACGGCCGCCACCGGCTGGCTGCCCGATTTGGAAGAGCTGGCCCAAAGCGACTTGAGCCGGGTGAAGATGATGCTGGTGAACTACCCCCACATGCCTACCGGTACGCCGGCCAGCCCGGCGTTTCTGGCCCGGCTGGTGGCGTTTGCCAAAATGCACAATATGATGCTGGTGCATGATAACCCGTACGGCTTTGTGCTGAATGAGACGCCGCCCATGAGCCTGCTGGCCGTGCCTGGCGCCCGCGAAGTAGCGCTAGAACTGAATTCTTTGAGCAAGTCGCACAACCTGGCTGGCTGGCGCGTGGGCATGCTGGTGGGCCGCGCCGACTGGCTAACGCAGGTGCTGCGCTTCAAAAGCAATATGGATTCGGGGATGTTTCTGGGGATTCAGCAGGCGGCCGTGGCCGCGCTGGCGCTCGGTGATGATTGGTTTGCGGAGCTGAACGCCACGTACCGGGGCCGCCGCGAGCTGGTGCGCGAGCTGCTGGCGGCGCTGGGCTGCGAAGCCGCACCGGGCCAGACGGGCCTGTTCGTCTGGGCCGCCGTGCCGCCGCACTATACCGATGGCTACGCCCTGAGCGACGCCGTGCTGGCCGAAGCGCGGGTGTTTCTGACGCCCGGCGGCATCTTCGGCAGCAATGGCAACGGCTACGTACGGGCCAGCCTCTGCCAACCCGACAGCGTGCTGCGCGAGGCGCTCGAACGAGTTAAAAATCACTAGAAGAATGACAGCTATCACTATCATCGGCTTAGGACTTATCGGCGGCTCGCTGGCCCTCAGCCTGCGGCAGCATGGCCTGGCCGACCGGCTCATTGGGGTAGAGGCAAATCCGGCCTCGGCGCGTCGGGCGCTGGAGCTGGGCCTGGTTGACGAAATCGACTCCGGCCTGGCGGCGGCCGTGGTGGCCGCCAGCCTCGTCATCGTGGCCGTGCCCATGGATGCCATGCTCACGGTGTTGCCCCAGGTGCTCGACATTATTTTTGATAATCAGGTAGTTATTGATGTTGGCTCAACGAAAGGCAGCCTGCTGGCGGCCGTGGCGAGCCACCCGCGCCGGGGCCGCTTTGTGGCTGTGCACCCGATGGCCGGTACCGAGTATTCGGGCCCCGATGCGGCTGTGCGCGGCTTATTCGAGGGTAAAACCCTGGTGGTCTGCGATGCCGAGGCCAGTGACCCCGATGCCGTGCAAGTGGTTGAAACACTATTTCGGGCGCTGCCCATGCGGGTGCTGCACCTCGGCGCGGCCGACCACGACCTGCACACGGCCTATGTGTCGCACATCTCGCACCTGACGTCTTTTGCGCTGGCCCTCACGGTGTTGGAGAAGGAGCGGCGCGGCGAGCAGCGCATCTTCGACCTGGCGGGTGGCGGCTTTGCCTCCACGGTGCGCCTGGCCAAGAGCGCGCCGGCTACCTGGGTGCCCATCTTCCGCCAAAACCGCGAAAACGTGCTCGACGTGCTCGATGAGCACCTTTTGCAATTGAATAAGCTGCGCGAGCTGCTGGCTGGGGAAGACTACCCCGGCCTTACCAGGCAGCTGGAGCACGCCAACGAAATAAAAAAAATAATTCCGTGAAAATGTAGCGTGGACTCTGCGAGTCCGCGACGAGCGCAGCGAGTATCGTCGCCTGCCTGCTACTTAACGCCATTCAATTATCATTCACCGGTGCGGCCGACGATACTCGCTGCGCTCGTCGCGGACTCGCAGAGTCCACGCTACATTTTCTTCCTTTATGTTCAACGACCTGTTCAACCGCAAGCCCGAGGATAAGCCCTTCCTCATCTCCGGCCCGTGCTCGGCCGAAACCGAAGCCCAGGTACTCGAAACCTGCCAGCGCCTGGCCGCCACCGGCAAGGTGCAGGCCTTGCGCGCCGGCATCTGGAAGCCCCGCACCAAGCCCGGCGGCTTCGAAGGCGTAGGCGCCAAAGGCCTGCCCTGGCTTAAGAAAGCCAGCGAGCTAACCGGCCTGCCGGTAGCCGTGGAAGTAGCCACGGCCAAGCACGTCGAAGACTGTCTGGCCTTCGGTGTCGACCTGGTGTGGGTGGGCGCACGCACCACCGGCAACCCGTTTTCGGTGCAGGAAATTGCCAATGCCCTGCGCGGCGTGGATATTCCGGTGCTGGTCAAAAACCCCATTCACCCCGAGCTGGAGCTGTGGATTGGAGCCATCGAGCGTCTGCAAAAGGCTGGCTTGAAACAGGTTGGAATGATTCATCGGGGCTTTTCGAGCTACGGCAACACCGACTTCCGCAACGCGCCCATGTGGCACCTGCCCATCGAGATGAAGCGCCGGCTGCCCGAGCTACCCATTCTCAACGACCCCAGCCACATCTGCGGGCGGCGCGATACGCTGTTTGCCGTGGCCCAGCAGGCGCTCGATTTGGACTTCGACGGGACGATGATTGAGAGCCATATCGACCCCGACAACGCCTGGAGCGATGCCAAGCAGCAAATCACGCCTGAAGTGCTGGGTCAGCTCATTCACGACTTGGTGTGGCGCCACGAAACCACTGACAAGCAAGAGTTTCTGAGCGCACTCGCCGGCTTGCGCGAGCAAATCAATAACCTCGATGCGGAGGTTATTCAGCTGCTGGGCCGGCGCATGGCCGTGGCTGAAAAAATCGGGCAGTACAAAAAGGAAAACGACATCACCATCCTGCAAACCGGCCGTCTGAATGAGATTCTGGAGCGCAGCAAGCGCCAGGGCGCGCAAGTGGGCCTGACGGCCGAGTTTGTGGAGCGCTACATGGAAGCCGTTCACCTCGAGTCGGTTATGCGCCAGGAGAAGGTAATGAACGGGTAAGCTGACATTCGTAGCGTATTTTTCAGCCATGAAACTAACTATCCGCTTTATTACCCTGGCTTTTGGCCTGTTACTCGCTGCCAGTGCCCAGGCGCAGCACCTGCCCAAGGCGCAGCACGAGCTGCTGGCTACGCCTGCTACGGTGGCCTGGGGCTACTACGACGCGGCGGCCCAGCCGGTGCTGCGCATTAAGTCGGGCGAAACGGTGCAGGTGCACACCCTGCTCACGTCGAGCCCCACGCGCCTCGAAGGCGCGGGCGTGGCCCCGGCGCAGGTCGAGCAATCGCTGCGCGATATATATGATAAAGTAACTAATAAGGGGCCGGGCGGGCACATCCTCACCGGGCCGATTTTTGTAGAAGGAGCCGAGCCCGGCGATGTGCTTGAGGTACGCATCAAAGCCATAGAATTAGCTATTCCTTATGCGTACAATGGGTTCGGGCCGAAAAGCGGCTTTATTCCGGAAGACTTCGGCTACGCCAAAATGAAGATTATTCCGCTCGATAAGAAGCGGATGGTAGCCGATTTTGCGCCGGGGATTGAAGTGCCGCTGCACCCGTTTTTTGGCAGTATGGGCGTGGCGCCGCCGCCGGCCGCGGGGCGCGTGAATAGTGCGCCGCCCGGGATGTTTGGCGGCAATCTCGATAACAAAGACCTAGTTGCCGGTACCACGCTTTACCTGCCGGTGAGCGCGCCGGGAGCCTTATTTTTCGTGGGCGACGGCCATGCCGGCCAGGGCAACGGCGAGGTCGATATTACGGCGCTGGAAACCTCACTGGTTGGCAACCTGGAGTTTATTGTGCACAAAGACATGCACCTGGCCATGCCCCGTGCCGAAACGCCGACCCAGTACATCAGCATGGGCCTCAACGAAGACCTGACGCTGGCGGCCAAGCAGGCAGTGCGCGAAATGATTGATTTCCTGATGAAAACCAAGGGCCTGACGAAAGATGACGCCTACATGCTGTGCAGCGTGGCCGGCGACCTCAACGTGACGCAGGTGGTCGACGGCACGCGCGGCGCGCATATGCTGCTGTCGAAAAGCATTTTCGACAAGAAGAAGTAGAGTGGAAGTAGCGTGGACTCTGCGAGTCCGCGCGTGAGAACGTTGTTCAACGAAGCAACCCGCGGAGTCACAGAGTCCACGCTACTTCCACCCTATTTGCCTGCCAGGAACTTCCCGATATTCTCGTTCAAAAACTTAGCGTCGGCCGGGTTGCTGGCTGCGCCGGCCGTGTGGCCCCACAACGACGGAATGGGCAGCAGCTGCACGCCCGGAATAAACGCCGCTTCGTAGCGCGCATCGCCCACCGGAAAGTACAAGTCGGTTTCGGAAGGCATGTAGAGGAGCGGCACTTTGATACTACGCAGCGCCTTTTCTACATCTCCGCCGAAGCCGGGCGTGGTGCCTACGTTGTGGTATTCCCAGGTGCGCATCTGGGCGATGAGGTCGTTGGCATCGGCCCCTGGAATAAAGTGGGTCCGGAAATTATTGAGTACCTGCTCGAAGGTGGTGCCGGGCTTCTCATCAGTGCGCCACAACTCCCGGCGCCACCACTCCTGCGAAAAGAGCCAGCCCGTCCAGACGGTGGCAAACGCCTCCAGGCCCTTGGTGGGCGGGGCGGTATAGTCGCCATTTTTAAACGCCTCATCGGCGGTGAGGGCCGCAATCTGGCCCTCCAGGCGCACCACGCCGTGCGGGTAGTTCTTGGCCGTACCCGAAGTCGCTACGATGCGGTCGGCAAAAGTCGGGTAGCTCACCGCCCACTGAAACGCCTGCTCGGCACCCATCGAAAAGCCGATAAGGGCGCGCAGGTGCGTTATCTTCAGTTCTTTGGTAAGCAGCTCATGCACTGCCTGCACGTTGTCGCGAATAGTCATCACCGGGAAGCGCGGCCCGTGAAAAGGCTCGGGCGTATTGCTGGGCGAGGAAGAGTGCCCGTTGCCAAACAGCTCGGTCGTGACCAGGAACAGCTTCGTGGTATCCAGGCATTTGCCGGGACCAATCAGCCACTCGTAGCCGCGGTGCCCGGCCATGTAGTGCGAGGGCAGCAGCACGGCATTGTCGCGCTTGGCATTGAGGTGGCCGTAGGTGCCGTAGCCGACCAGGGCTTTGGGTAGCACCGTGCCGCTCTCGGTTTTAAAATTAGCGAGCGTAAAAAAATGGTGCGGCACGCGGTCGGCCGCCGGCTTGGTTTGGGCTGCGGCGGAGAGACTGGCTACGGCGAGGAAGAGAAGTAGGAGATGGCGCATAGGGAGAGAAGGTAAAAATTTAAAGCAAGAACGTCATGCTGCCCGCAGCATGACGTTCTTTAATCTTAGTAGTAGGTTAGCTTACTTCAGCGCCAGAATCTGCTTCAGCTCGGCTGGGCTAACCGTCAGCAGCCCCACTTTGGGCAGGCGCTCGGTGAGAATGCGCCAGTTGGGCTCCTGCTGGAAAATGGGCTTCAATAATGCCAGCGCGGCGGGTACCTGCTGCTTATTGGCCAGCGTGATGGCGTGCCAGTACTTCATTTCCAGGTTTTTAGGAAACATATTTTCGGCGGCCTGATACTCCTGAATGGCTTTGGGCATGTCATTCTTTTCTACTGCCAGGTCGCCGGCGTTCATGTGGTCGTAGGCGCGGTGCAGGCTCAGCAGGCGGCGCAGCTCTACGAGCGGCTTGTCGGCATCGTCCACGCGCAGGTCCACGAGGCGGTCGGCCCAGGGGCCTTCGGTGGTGGTGCCGCGCACCACAAGCAGCGCGGCCGACTGCCGGCCCCGGATATCGCCGCCGGCGGCCTGGGCCGCGTCGAGGGCGGCCAGCACGCGCTCGGCCAGGGGCAGGGTGGCATTGGCTTCGTAGGCTTTGGCCATCGCGCCCCATACCGTGTTGTTCAGCATCATGTTGGCCTGGACGGAGAACTGCGCGCCCTGCTGGTGGCCGGCCATATCCACGCATTTTTTGCCGGTGTGGGTAGCCACGCGGCCCTGGTTGTCGAGAATAGCGACCTGGCGCACGTCGCGGCCTTCGTCGGCGGCTAGCAGCTCGTCGAGCGCCTGCTGGGCCGACTTGCCGCTTTTCAGCAGCGCCAGGCCGCGCAGGCCAAACGACTTATTGGTAAACGATTGCGTGGCCACTACGCCCACGCCCGCTTCGCCCCAGCTTACCGAAGTGCCCACCGAAAACCAGTGGCTTTGCACGGCCACGGCCATTTCGCCGGTTTTGGGGTCGCGGGCCACGATGCTGAAGGTGTGGGCCAGCGGGTCGGTGGCCGAGTAGATGGATTGCGCGGCGGCCAGCTGGCCCAGCAGCAGCGCCGCCAAGAAGGGTAGAAGCTTGTGGAGCATACGAAAGGTTGAAGAAAAGCGAATGTAGCTAGCGTAGCCCGTCCTAAACACAGCAGCCCCCCGGCCTGGTGGGCCGGGGGGCTGCGTGGGGAAAAGCAGTCCAGCTACAGTGGCTGGATAACTGGCTAGGCTTAAAAGAGTTTATTCCACCGTCAGGCGCTGGCTAAACAAGCCGGCGTTGGTTTGCAGCCGCACGGTGTAGAGGCCCTGGGCTACGCCGGGCAGGCGCAGCGAGCGTACCGTTTCGGCGCTGGCCGGCAGGGTTTGGCGCAGTATAGTCTGGCCCAGCGCGTTCAGTAGCGATACTTCCACGGCTTGCTGGCCGAAGGTAGCCGGCAGGCTCAGCGATACCCGGCCACCGGTGGCCGGATTGGGATAGAAGAAGATAGCCGCCGTAGCGGCGCTGGCCGCCTTGGTGCCCAGCGTGGTGTTCTTAATATAGTCGCGCAGCCATGTCAGCGCCGGGCGCTCGGTGTTGTCGGAGTTGGCCAGGTAAGCGCCCTGCGCCGTGCGCCAATGGCCCACGCGGTAGCCCCATAGCGTCACGCCCTTCACGGCCGGATGTTCCCAGAAGATGGGAAATACGCGCTGATACTCAGCCAGCTGCACGGCATCACTGTTGTTGCCATTGGCATCGAGGGCATCCGAGTCGTATTCCGTGATGTAGAGCGGCACGCCGGGCGCGGCCAGCAGGTCGAGATTGGCTTTGAGCGTCGTTGCGGAAGTCGATTTCGTAGAAAACGCGTGGCCCTGAATCCCAACCCCATCGATAAGGCTGAGCGCCTTTAGCTGGGTGATGATGCGCACGTACGTCTGGGCAGTGTTGCCGTCGTTTTCGACGCTGTACTCGTTGAGCATCAGCTTCGCGCTGGGGAAGTACTGCCGGGCGAGCTGGAACGACTTGATAATCCAGTTGTACTGGGTAGTGCCGTCGGGCAGGCTAGTGGTGCCGCCCAGCGCATTGAGGTAGGCGCCGCCGGCCGGGTCATCGGTGCCGGCCGTTGAGCCCACCGTTACCTTGCCCGTGGGCGGCGTGTGAATCGGCTCGTTGACTACGTCAATAAAATCAATTTTTTTACCGGCAAAGTGGTCGGCCACCGCCTTATACCAGTTGTTAATTTCGGTCAGCTGGTCGGCGTCCGACAAACCCTTGAGCCAGGTTGGCTGCTGAGCGCCCCACACCAGATTGTGCAGGCGGAATACACCCCCGATTTTAGCGCAGCGGTTGTAGGCACTGTCCAGGTCGGCCCAGTTGAAGGTGCCGCGCGTTGCTTCCACGCTGCCCCACTTGCCGCCGTTTTCGGGCGTTACCGAGTTCCAGTACTTTGTAAAATAAGGCGACTGCGCGGTGCTGTAAGCGCAGCCGAGGTACTTGGGCTTGCCCGTAGCCAGCGCCGGGCCAGTGGGCACGAACACTACGGGCGGAGTGGCCGAGCCCGGCGTACCGGCATCAAGGTTGGCCACGGTAAAGTATAGTCCCTTCTTGCCAAATACGAACTTATCCAAGTCCAAGCCGTCTTCCCGCGCGCCAACCTGAAACGTCTGCGTCAGGTTGCCGGCCGTCACCGTGAAGCTCACCAGCGCCGCGCCCCCAAAGCTGTACTGCGACAAGTCTACCCACTTCCATACGCCCGTGGCGGCACCGCCGGCGCCATCAACCACGGCCGTAGCGCTGGTGTACCCAATGTTAAACAGGTTGTTGCAGTTTACCCAATCGCTGCCCGTAACCGGGCTCTTCGTGCCGAAGCTATTGGCGTAGTAAAAGCTGTCGTCGTTGGCCCCGTTGGGGCCTACCCGAATGCGGGCGTACAGGTCATAAGTACCGGCCTCCGGAAAAGTAACCGTGTAGCTCAGCACGCGTGCCGCCGTGGCGGGCGCCGACCCACCTACGCCGCCACCCGGCGCGGTGGGGGCGGTGTAGGCCGCTACATCGGTTAGGGTAGTGGCGTAGCTGATGGTCGGCGTGGTGCCCGAGGCCGCAATGGTGCGAAAGGCCCAGTCGCCGGTACTTGCGCCGGCCACGGGGGTGGCCGGGTTGGTGGAGGTGCCGCTTTCGGCCTCCACTACCACGGGGGCAGCCTGGGCCAGGACGGTAAAGTGACTGCCGAGCGCAGCCACCAGCGCAAGTAGTATGCGTTGAGGTTTCTTCATAGCGAAGAGGTTTGGGGGTGGGAAAAGGAAGGCGCAAGGCGAACCGATAGCCTGCTGGCGGCCCGGCCAATAGCTAAAGTTAGAGCGGCGCTCGTTAGAATAAAACCCTGTTTATTAGCTAAATAGTTAATAAAATGCTGCAAACGTTTGTGATAGCAAAGGCAAACGTTTGTGATAGGTGTCGATGCCAGAATTTTATTGTCAGCTGGTTATATGACAGGTTGGGTGCTATCTGTTGGCCACGAAAAAGGGTGCCGGCAAACGCCGGCACCCTCACGAAGTTAGTAATATTATGAATATTATATATACTACCAGATAACTGCCCGGTCGGTCGCCGTGCGCGTCATCTTATCGCCTTCCTTGCAGCCAAAGGCCGCCTGAAACTGCGGCATGTTCATAATCGGCCCGATGGTGCGGTACTGGCCCGGCGAGTGCGGGTCGGTCTGAATCTGCTGGCGCAGGGCTTCGGGCCGGATGTTGGTGCGGCGCAGCTGCGCCCAGCTCATAAAGAAGCGCTGCTCGGGCGTGAAGCCGTCGTAGCGGGGGCGCGGGCCGTTACCGTAGCGCTGCTGGAGCTGTTTTTCGAGCGCCCCGTACACGATGGTGAGGCCGGCAAAGTCGGCCAGGTTTTCACCCATCGTCAGCTTGCCATTTACGTGCACCGAATCGAGGGGCGAGAAGGCGTCGTACTGGCGGCCCACCACGGCGGCGCGCTTGGTAAACTCGGCCGCGTCCTGGGGCGTCCACCAGTCGCGCAGATTGCCGGCGGCATCGTACTGCCGGCCCTGGTCGTCGAAGCCGTGGGTCATCTCGTGGCCCATCACGCCGCCGATAGCGCCGTAGTTTACGGCATCATCGGCCTTGGGGTCAAAGAAGGGCGGCTGCAAGTAGCCGGCCGGAAACACAATCTCGTTCAGCGGGGGGTTGTAATAGGCATTGATGGTGGGCGGCGTCATGCCCCACTCGGTATGGTCGACGGGGCCACCAAAGCGGGCGGCCTCGCGGCGGCTTTCCCAGAGGCGGGCGGCCAGGATATTCCTGGTGTACGATTCGCGGCTGATATTCAGAGCCGAATAATCCTTCCACTTATCGGGATAGCCGATTTTTACGCGCAGAGCATTCAGCTTTTTTAATGCTTCGGCCTTGGTAGCGGCGCTCATCCAGGTATTGGTCTGAATGTGCTCGGCCAGGCTGGCCTTTACGTTGCCAACCATCTCCAGCGCCTTCTTTTTCGCTTCGGGCGAGAAGGCCTTGTCCACGTAAAGCTGGCCAAATGCCTCGCCAATGGTGGCATCGGTAGCGGCCTGCACGCGCTTCCAACGAGTGGTTTGCTGCTTAGCGCCGGTCAGCACTTGGTTGTAGCGGAAGCTGGCTTCGACGTAAGCGGCCGGCAGCGTGGCGGCTACCGAACTCACCAGGTGCCAGCGCATATAGGTCTGTAAGTCGGCCAGCGGCTCTGTTTTGAGCAGGGCATTTACTTCGTCAAAAAACGCCGGCTGTCCCACAATCACTTCCTGCGCCTTGCCCAATTGCATATCGGCCAGCAGCCTGGGCAGCTGCACGGCGGGGTAGCGCTGCGCGGCGGCTGGCAGGGTCATCTGGTTGTAGTTGGCCTGCGGGTCGCGCAGCTCTACGCGGCTGCGCGAGGCCTGCGCCAGTCGCTTCTCGATGCGCTCGACGGTGGCCGCGTTGCGCTGCGCCGTGGCCGCGTTGTCGCCCAGCAGGCCAAATACCTGCTGCATGTAGGTCTGGTAAGCCGCGCGGATTTTCTGCGTCCGGGCGTCGTCTTTCAGGTAGTAGTCGCGGTCGCCCATTGTCAGGCCGCCCTGGTCGAGGCCAATGACGTAGCGCGTCGTATTCTTTTCATCTACCTGCACCCCGCTCCGGAAGAAGGCGCCCGTACCCAATTCCTGCTCGTGGGCCACGAGAGCGGGCAACTCGGCGCGGGTTTTGAGGGCCGCAATGCGGGCCAGCTCGGGCTTAAGCGGCGTGATGCCGGCTTTTTCGATGGCTACCGTGTCCATGGCAGCGGCGTAAAAGTCGCCTACCTTCTGCGCGTTGGAGCCAGGTGCGGCGCTGCGGTTGGCCGCTGCCTCTTCGAGTATCTGCTTAAGCGTGGCCTGGGTGCGTAGGCCCAGCAGGTTGCGCGGTCCCCAGCTGGTGGCGTAGCTGGGCACTGGGTTGGCCTTGAGCCAGTTGCCACCCGAAAACTCAAAGAAATCATCGCACGGCGATACCGAGCGGTCGAGGTCGGCCATGTCAAGTCCTACGCCCTTGGGGTCGGGCGCGGCGGCCGGCGCGGCAGTGGGTGTAGTGGCCGCCGTGGGTGGTGCGGCGGGGTGGCTGGTGGCACAGGCAGCTAGCGTAAGCAGGCTGGCGGCCAGCCACGGGCGGGAAGCAGGAAGCGGCATAACAGAGCAAAAACGTGGGTAAACGTTTGGCAAGTTAAGCGTCCGGCGCAGAGCAGGAAGTTTGGGTGCCAGCGGGCACTATAGCTTGCTACAGTTGGCTACCTCCTGGCCGCTTTAGAAGGGATATCCGATAGCCAGATTCAGGCGGCCGGTCTTGCTATCCGGTGTGCCGTAATTAGCCCGCAGCGGGATGGCATAGTCGAAGCGAATGACAAAAAACTGCACGTCGATGCGTAGGCCGGCGCCCGTACCCACAGCCAGCTGGTTTAGAAACTGGCTGGCCACAAACTGCCCGCCCGGCCGCTGTGGGTCGTTATTTACCAGCCAGATATTGCCGGCGTCCATGAATATAGCGCCTTTCACATAAGGGAAGAGGTCCTGGCGATACTCAATGTTGCCTTCCAGGCGCAGGTCGCCTACCTGGTCGTAGTAGCTGTTCACGATATCGGTGCCGCTGGGCTTGTACGAGCCGGGGCCAATCTGCCGCGCCGCAAAGGCCCGGATGGAGTTGGGGCCGCCAATGCCGTACTGGCGCAGGTAGGGCAGCGAGCCGCCCGATGAGTTGCCATATGGCAGGCCCAGCCCAATTTGCAGGCGGCCCACAATGCGGTTGCCCGAAGTAGGGTTGGGGCTGATGCGGTAGTATTCGCGCAGCTCCAAATCGAACTTAGCATATTGGGCAAATGGCTGGTTGGCAATCGTATAATGTTCGGTTGGCGACTTGGTACCCACCGTAGCGCGGCTGATGGCGTTGGCCAGGTTGCCACTCACCTCGGCCTGGCCCTGAAAGAAAATCTGCTGGCGACGCTGCTCCAGCACCTGCTGGTTGTAGGTGTAGCGGTACGACGAGGCCAGGATAAACTGCGACTGGTAGGCCTGGCGCAGAAAGGGCTTGGCCTTGAGCACCGAGTCGAAGGCCGCGCTGCTCGTGAAGGCGTTGTACTCCACATCGACCAGCTTCAGCTCCTGCTCGTTGGTAATCTTGGTTTTCCAGCTGTAGCCGTAGTTGAAGTTGTAGCTGGTGGTGCTAAAATAGCCCGAGCGCGATACGTAGCGCACGCCCGCCCCAAAGTTGGTGCGCGGCTGAAAATCGGAGCTAACCAGGCGGGGGTCGAGAAAAGGGAGGTGTGGTGCAATAAGGCGCGGCACAATAAGCTGAGCATTAATACCAAACTCGTTGGAGATAAGGCCGGTATTGCTGCGGCTTTCGGCCCCGGCCGGCGCGCGCGTCGAGGTTTCGGTCGAGGCTACGCCATTGATAATGAGCTGCTCGGCCCCGCGCAGGGCCGAGCGGTTGCGGTAGCTCACGATGAGGCCGGGGCCGGTAAAGCCGTTGCTTTTGCTCACCAGCTGCAATTCGGCCCGCACGCTTTTCTTGCGCAGCTGGGTCATGAGCACGTCCGAGTCGAGGCGGGCGCGGCCAGCCGAATCACCGGCCGTTGAGGGCCGGAACTTGATTTCGACAAACCGAAAAGTGCCCAGGCTCATGAGGCGCGACAGCGTCTGGTCGCGACGCTTCTGCCGAAACAGGCTGTCCGGGTACAAAAACACGGCCCGCGTAATGGCCCGCGCCCGAAACACACTCTCATCCGGGTAATACAGATACTTCTGAAACCGCACCGGCTCACGGTGAATGGTGTCAGTCAGCATGTAGTTCGTATTCAGGCTGATGGTGTGCAGCCAGTACGGCCGGGTAGCCTTGGCCGGCGCTTCGGGCTTTACCTTATAATAAACGTTTACCTTGCCCCGCAGCGTGCTATCGACCTGGAACAGCAGGTAGTTGGGATTGAAGTAATAGTAGCCCTCGTTCTTAAGGGCCAGGTCAATTCGCACCCGCTCATTGGTCAGCACGTCGAGGTCGTAGGGGTCACCCGTTTTCAGCAGCGTGCCCGCCTGCGTGCCCCGGATAGCCTTGTCAATCAGCGTATCACGGTCAGGAAAATGAATATCCTGAATGATATACTGCTGGCCGGGGCGGGCGGTATAGTTTAGCTGGGCAGTGTTAGCTTTCGTAACTACTTCGCTCGTTACGGCGCCGTGAAAGTAGCCCCGGTTCTGGAGGCGGTTTACCATCAGGTTGCGGGTATTCTGGGGCTGCGCCTGGCTTAAGAGCACGGGTGCCTCACCAAACTTATTGGCCAGAAAATGCCCGATTCCCTTTGACTTCCCCACGCCCAGGTGCCAGAAAAACAGCTTGGGCCGCTGGCCTAAAAACGAAAAGTTGGGCTTGGGCCGCTCCAGCGTGGTCAGCTCGGCTTGCAGCGCCTTCTGGTTTTTGAGCTTGGTAGGCGAGTCGATAAGAACCTTGCTGCCGGTATAGAGCTTCTGGCCTTCGGGTATGTAGCGCAGCCCCGAGCAGGAGGTAGCCAAAATCAGCAGGAAGAGAGAGGAGGAAAGGCCGAGACGATAACCCGCGCTTCTTCTCAAAAGAACGCCAAATGGAGCCGGCGAAGCATCCTGCCCGCTTCGTTGATTTCTCAACCTAACGACTCTCGACAAGATGCTTCGCAAGCTCAGCATGACGTTCTTTTTAGAGGTGCGGGGGCTAATGTATATAGTACTTTCAGTGTATTCTAAGTTCCTCATTCCCAATTTCTAATTCTTCTTGGTAGTATCGCGGCGTATGGCCCCGTTCGCAGCGGCCGTCGAGTCGTTGAGGTGCTGCTCGTGGCGCTTCTGCTCGTCTTTATCCTTCTTCTCCTGCTTGCTGTTCTGGCGGCGCTCCTGCTTCACCTCGCGGCTCACTTTCTCAAACAAATCCTTGAAATTGTTGTAGTCGCGCTGAAAAACCAGCGACGCGCCCGTGAGCACAATGGCTCCGTCGATATCTTCGTAGCTGTTCTGGCGGTAGGCGCGCAGCCGCAGGCGGCCGTCGGCCAGCAGCGTGTATTCGAGGCTGATATCGCCGGCGAAGTTGCTGGCGGCGCTGCTGCCCTGGGTGGCCTGCGTGCCGGTGTTGCCGCTCAGCGGCACGTCGGTGCCCAGGCGCACGGTGAGGCGGTTGTTGAGCAGCTGCCGGCGCACGGCCACGTTGAGGTCGGTGCGGCCCTGGGCCGAGCCGCTGCTGTAGTCGGCCTGGTTGGTCACGCCCAAATCAATTCCCAGTCCGGCCAGGTATTTGCCGGTCAGGTTCTGGAGCTGGTCGGTGAGCACCTGGCTGACCGAGCCGCGCAGCTGGCTGGCCACAATGCCTTCGCCAGCCGTGGTTTCAAACGGATTCTGCTGAATAAAGCGCCCCAGCACCAGCAGCGAAAATACCTGCTTGCTCAGCTCCGAGGTCTGGCTGGGCTGGCGCAGGTTGCCGAGCACGGCCTCCACCTCGGCTCCCACGGGGCTGCTGGTCGAGCTGGCCGGCTGCGTGATATCGAACCCGATAGTAGGCTTGCTAAGCTGGTCAGTTACCTTAATCAGTACGTTGAACGGCATCAGATTGCGCGATACCGTGCTGGCCGTGGGGTCGAGGGTGCCCTGCGCGGCCAGCAGGTCGGCGGGGGCAGCCTTCACGCGGTAAGCGGCCGTCAGGTTGAGGTCGGCGTTGTAGGGGTCGCCGGTCCACACCAGGTACGAGCCGTTGGTAATGGTAAATTCCCTGGTAGCCAGGCCATAGAGCGAGAGCTTGTACTTGCCCCGGCGCACGTCGAGGCGGCCGGTCAGCGTCAGGTTGCCGCTGGGGTCGAGGGTGGTAGTGAGCGTGCCGGCGGCCCGCACGCGCAAGTTGTCGCCACTCACCGGGTCTACGATAATGGTGAAAGGGGTTTTATCGGTTATCGTAATCGTGGCCGTCAGGTCATAGCCAAACGAGCTGGTATTGGCCGAGTCGGGCTCAGCTTCGGCAACCAGGTGGGGCTTGGGTTTGGGCTTGAGGTCCACAAACTGCACGATGCCTTCGCGGGCCACCACGCTGGGGTCGGCGGCGGGGTTTTCCACCGTCAGGTCCGAGCCTTCGTCCACCGTAGCGCGGGTGTCAATCTTAATCAGCGACAGCGGCCCCGTCAGGCGCGTATCCGAATCGGCTACCAGGCGGCCATAGTAGAGCGTATTGGCCTTGCTGCGCTTGCTCTTCACCGCCAGAAACTTAGTAGTTGTTACGTGCAGGTCAAACGCGTAGTCAAGCAGGTTTTTGGTAAGCAGGTAGCCATTGGCCACCGCCTTGTTGCCGGCCGAGTCGAGCACCGTAAAGTTGTTGAAGGCAATGCCTTTATCGTCGAAGGTTACGGGCTGGCTCACTAGCCGGAACGGCGAGCCGAGCTGCGGCACTACGAAGCCCGCATCGGGCGAGGTCGTGAGCTGGCCGCGTACCTGCGGCGCGCTGGTGGTGCCGGCTATCGTCAGCCGCCCGCTCACAAAGCCGGTGCCCTGACTTAGCTGCCCGGCCGAGAACGGCTCGGCCGTTTTCACGTTCAGCCGCGCCACGTCAGCCACGAAGTTGAGCGGTGTGTTGCCGGTGGTCTGGTACGCGCCGTGCACCGTTACGTCGTTGCCGCCGCCCCCGGTGAGGCGGGCATTTACGTCGTAGCGGTCGGCCACGGGGTTGCTGGCCTGCAAAGCCAGGTCGCCCAGGACAATTTTATTATATAGTAAATCCTTAATGGTGAGGTTGGCTGTGAAGGCTTGCTTTTTGGTGCCCAGGCCCCGCGCTACGGCTTCGCCGTTCAGCGTGCCGCCCAGCGTGGAGTCGGCCCGTCCGAGGGCGCGGCTCACGATGCCCAGATTGAACTGCTCGAAGCGCACGGCCAGCGGCGAGGTGTTTACGGCCGGGTCCTGGCTTTGCACTACCAGTGCCGAGCTGCCGTTGCTCAGGCGCAGGGCATTGGCCACAATGGTGCCGTCGGCATTGTAGCGCACGTAATTACCCGCGCCGGCCGTCCATTTGTCGTAGTTGATAATCTGGTCGGGCCCGGCCACAAACTGGTACGCATCGTGGCCGTGCTGCTCCAGCGCCTCCACCGTGCCGGCCAGCGCCAGCCGCTCGCGGTTGCTACTGTCGCCCAGAATGGCCACGCGGGTATTTATCTTATTATCAGCCAGAAAGCCAACTACGCTGGGCCGGCGCAGGGTCAGGCTGGTGTCCTGGCGGGCGCGGGCCAGATGCAGCGCGTAGTCAAGCTTACGCGGGTCCGAACTCACGTCCAGCTTCAGCGAATCGAGCCGGTAGTTGTTATATCTGATAAACCTAATATTTGTCTGAGCTGTGAGGCGGGCGGCGGCGCGACTGTAGTCGCCGGCCAGCGTGAAGGGCGACAGCCGCTTCAGGCCCGCCACGAACTGGGTCAGCAGGCGGGGCTTCTTTACGCGCAGCGAATACGTAAACTGCCGGTTGGCGCTCGGGTCGCGGAACGGCGTCACGCCATCAAGGTGAAAGTAGCGGTTAACGTGCTTTTCCAACTCAGTGGCCAGGTCGCCCAGGTGCACGTTGCCATCGAGCTTCGCCGCCGCCACGTTCGAGTTGAAATCGACTGCCGTGCGGCTGGCGGTTTGCACAATGCTGCCGCGCACCGAGTCGAGCGCAAACGGCTGCTTGTCTTTTACAACCACAATGTGATTGCCGCTGAACGTGCCGTTTATCGTGTTCAGGCTGGAGCCGCGCAGGTTGGCCGCCAGGTCGCCCTTCACCTGCAGGCTGCCGCCGGTATAAAAGCCCAGCGCCGAGAGGTTTACGCCGCGCAGGTTCAGCGAGGTTACTTCGTAGCTGGGGTTTTTGGCGTCGCGCAGGTTCACCACGGCCTTCAGGTCGAGGTCGAGGTTGGGGTCGGAGTGGCTGCTGGCGGCGATGGTGTATTTGCTACGGTCGATATCCACGGCCGTGGTTACGCCGTGGTAGGTATAGCCGTTATATCTTGCGCTTTGAATATTTGCCGTGAGCTTGCCCACCAGCGTGCTCGGGTCTTGCAGGTTGCCGGTGGCATTAATGCGCCCGGTGCCCGTAATGGGGCCCAGCGACGGGTTTTTCAGCAGCTTACCCGCATCAAAGCTTTGCACCGCAAAGGTACCCACCAGCGGCTGCTGGCCATTGGCCTGCCTGGCCCCCAGCTTACCCGAAAAGGCCATGTTGCCATAGGTCGAGCGCAGCTTCAGGTTGGTATCGAAGGCCAGCGTAGTGGGCCGCCCCTTAAAGGTGCCGCTCAGCGCAAGGGTAGGGGGAATACTAATATTATCGGGCACGGTGCCCTTGGGCAGCACGCTCAGCAAGTCGGCCCGCGTAGTGCTGAAGCGCTGAATATCCAGGTCGGTATACAGGCGGCCGTCCACGTTGGGGAGGCCCACGATGTGCGCCCGCCGCGCCTGCACCACCGTATTGCGCAGCCCCACAAAATCAAAGTCCTGAATAGTTAAGTCGCCCAGCCGGCCGCTCACCAGCCCGCTCAACAGCACGCTTTGGTTGGGGCCGGTGGTAAAGGGCGGCGTGCCGGCCAGGCTCGGCACCAGGTACAGCACGTCGCGGAAGCCCAGGCGGGTATTGCGCAAATCGCCGTTCAGGCCCAGGTTGGGCAGGTCTTTCGCGATAGCGCCCAGGCTTTTATAGCGCATGCCCAGGCTGCGCCGGATGCGCGAGTTGGGCGTTATCAAATCGAGGCTGTCGAGCCGAATCTGCACCGAGTCGTACTCCACATTGGCCCGCGCCGAGCTGATGGCGAAGCCGCTCTGGTCCTTGCCCGCCAGGTCGTCAATCTTCACTGTGGTGCGGTTGCCGGTAAAGGTTAAGTCACGGGTATTCAGCACCAAATCCGTGAAGTGCAGGTGGCTGTAGTCGAGTGCCGGATAGCGGCTTTTCAGCTTGGGGTCGTTGAAGTTGTCAAAATTTACCGCCAGCTGGCTGATGTCCGACTGATTGAGCGTGACGCGCCATTTCAGGGGCTCGACGGTGGCCTGCTGCACGGCGGCATCCACTTTGCGCACGGCCTCGGCAGGGTTGATAACGCGCTGCGCCACTGGCACATTCTTGTTCTGGGAATAGGCAAACGTGGTGTTCTTAAGCGTCAGCTTATCCAGGTCGATGTGCTCCTTAATCAGGTCGATGTTCCTGGTTGTCACGTCGGCCAGCCCGATACGGGTGTCGATATACTGCGCCGCCGGGTCGTTCTTGTACGTAAAGCCCACATCCTCCAGCGTGGCCTTATTCAGTCCGAATGTGAGGCTCAGCGGCTTAGTGGGCTGGTTGGCGGCCAGCTGCGGGGCAGTTTTGGTCTGGTCCATGCGGATAAACGAGTGCCGCAGGGCCGCGTTATCCACCTTATAAACCGAGTTATTGACATCTACCTCGTCCATGTTCACGAGCAGGTCGCCGAGCTTGGCCCGCAGGTCGGAGCCGGCCACCTGGTCTTGCTGCGTAAACAGGATATTGCTCAAATGAACCTTGCCGATATCGTACTTCAGGGTCGACTTAGCCGTATCGGCCGGCGTGGCCGGGCTGCTGAAGGCCTTAATAATAAAGTCGTAGTTGTTGACGCTGTCCGGCTCGGTGCGAGTCAGGCGCACGCGGCCATTTTCCAGCTCCACATCTTTGATATTCACCTGCTTGTGCAGCAAGGCAAAAATATCGATGCTCACGCCCAGGTGGCCCACCGAAAGCAGCGTGTCGCGCTGCTGGTCGGCCATATACACATTGTCGAAGTTTATAGCGTGGCGAAAATCGGTGCGAAAAGTGCCGAGGCGCACTTCGGTGTGCAGCTTGTCGCGGAGGTAGCCTTCGGCCCGGCGGGCCACAAAGTCCTGGCCCGATGGAAATTGCAGGTACACTACTATCCCAATCACGGCCAGCAGCACCAGCGCGATTAACCCAAAAATTACGTACAAAAAGCGTCGTAGATAGACTGACACAGGCAGAGAAAAGGTGAGTGAAACCGGACGCGACCCCCGAAACAAACAGAATGCAAGCTTTCCAAACGGAATTTTGTAGGTCGGGGTTGGATTTTGCGCTCCTCAAGCGGGTGCTCTAACGAGTGTTTTAGCCGTGCAAATGGCCCTGCGGCCGTTACTTTGTTTTATGCAGCCTATTTCCGCCACCGATTACCGTCCGCTTATTCGCCAGGCTTTTGCTGAGATGGAAAAAGTGGTGGTGGGGCAGCACGCCCTGGTGAGTCGCTTACTGATTGGGGTGTTTACCGGGGGCATATTCTGCTCGAAGGTGTGCCGGGCCTGGCCAAAACCCTCACCGTTTCGACCCTGGCTCAGGTGCTGCACCTGCATTTTCAGCGCGTGCAGTTTACGCCCGACCTGCTGCCCTCCGACCTTATCGGCACCATGATTTACAACCAGAACCAATCGGTTTTTGAAGTCAAGAAGGGGCCCATCTTCGCTAACCTCGTGCTGGCCGACGAGATAAACCGCTCGCCGGCCAAGGTGCAGAGCGCCCTGCTCGAAGCCATGCAGGAAAACCAGGTCACGATTGGCGACCAGACCTACACGCTCGACCGGCCTTTTTTGGTGCTGGCTACCCAGAACCCCGTGGAGCAGGAGGGGACCTACCCCTTGCCCGAAGCCCAGGTCGACCGCTTCATGCTGAAAGTGCACGTCGATTATCTCAAAAAAGCCGACGAGCTGGAGGTAATGCGGCGCATGGCCAATATGGGCTTTCAGGGCAATGTGCAGCCCGTGCTTACCAGGGAGGATATCTTTGGCATCCGCGACCAGATAAATCAGGTGCAGATTTCGGATACACTCGAAAAGTATCTCATTGAGCTCGTATTCGCCACCCGCCGGCCGGCCGACTACGACCTGCCCGAGTTTGCGCAGGCGGTGCAGTTTGGGGCCAGCCCCCGCGCCAGCATTGCCCTGCACCGCGCTGCCCGCGCCGTAGCCTACCTCGACGGCCGCGACTACGTGCTGCCCGAAGACATTAAAGATGTAGCCGAAGACGTGCTGAATCACCGCATATTAATGACCTATGAAGCGGAGGCCGATGGCATCCGCACGCACGACCTGATTGAGGCAATTCTGCGGAAGGTGCCGATTTCGTAATTCGCTGCTTGCGAGTCTGCTAATGGCTGGCAGTCGGCATTTGCCAGTGGCGGCCCAGCAGCTTCAGCAGCGTGCGCTGCCACGACGGGCATTCGCGGTACGCCATCTCAGCCCGGTGCAGCTGCGCAAGGTTCAGGGCCGTAGCTCGTGCATAAAACTCATCCAGCGACTTGCCGGCGTAGGCGCGGAGCAGCTGCGCCAGCTGCGGGCGGGCGGCTTTCAAATTCCAATAGTGGAGCACATAAGGCGCCGCCTCGCGGATAGGCCCGGTCGTTGCGAGCCACATGCCGAATGCCAGCTGCTCCATCATATGCTTGTTATAAGTAGCATATAGCTGGTCGGCCAGTAGTATTACTTCGTCTGCGCGCGTAGCCGCCGACAGCAAGCCAATTACCCCTGAGTTATATAAGACAGTGTTTTTCGTAACGGTATACTGGGTTTCGCCCACCACAAACGTGTGGTTTTTCAGGTGCCGGTATACTTTTCGGCTCAGCTGGTTGCCAGTGGCCAGCCGCCCTTCGCTAACGTGCATGATGCACTGGCCATTCTCTATATGGGTGAAGAGTGGAGCCGGGTCGGCAAGCCAGATAGTATCGGTATCGACGAAGAGCAGGTTGCCGGGGTAGTGCCGGCCGGCATGACTCAACACGCCCGCTTTCAGCAAATAGACCTTGTTGCTGCTGCCCCGCCAGCTTTGCCATTCGGCCGGGGTCACGTTGGGGTAGATAATACCGGCATGGTCGCCAAATACCTGGTTAAATGAAGCTGGCGAGTCGGTATAAATCAGTAGCTGCGCGGGCTGCTGCGCTACCTTATAATATGAAAGAATGCTATATAATGCCTCTGCCTGAAGCTCTTCGGAGCCGTAAGCCAGGTAGATAATAGAGCATGGAGCGCTGGTCATGATGGCGTAAAAAGGAGGGCACTGTAGCGAAACCTGCAATATAAAAGATGAAGCAGCACTCATATGCCTTGCCAGAGGCCCGACGAATTGTTCTATTGATTTAATATTTTATATATTATAATTTGTTGTATTTGCTATTTCAGTGAACGCCGCGTGTTGAGTCTGGCGCAAGTCACAGTGAGGGTACTGCTCGGCTGGCTCTCCTCGCTTTTGAAGAGGAGCCGGGGTTGAGGTTGTCCGGCTGCACCGCCTACACGAACCGGAGAGCTGCGCTAATCTCAACCTTTGCACGACGTGTTGCGTTAACGGTGAAACTAAAGTTGGTTTCTATCGAAGCCAGCTTTGCCTCTTTTCCACCGAAAACTCTTTTACCATGAAAAAGCTCCTTGTTCTTGCTGCCTTGCTTACAACGGGTGCCTATTCGGCCAGCGCGCAAAGCACTACCACGACTACTACCCGCCAGACCACGACTACCCCAACTACTGTCGCGACGCCGATGCAAGTGATGCCGGCCACGCCATCAAGCAATACCGTGGAGTCGACCACAACCACCGTAAACCCTAACACGACTACGGTAGCTCCTAACACGGTAGTAGTGCCCGGTGCCCGCGTAAAAAGCAACGGCCGTAAGGTAAAAATCAAGTAGTCATAAAAACTACAGACTCCTTTTGCTGAAAGCCCGGCTGCAACTAATTGCAGCCGGGCTTTTTCGTTGTATTCCTTAGCGCAGCGTCCGCTTACACCGGCCGGGCGGCCCGTTCCAGAATATGCCGCATTTGCTCGGCCAGTACCAAGCGGTCAAATTGAGTTATTGCCAGCTTCCGCCCGCGCTGGCCGGCTTCCCGGCGGCTTTCGGTAGCTGCCAGCACCGCTGCCAGCCGCGCCGCTAGTGCCGTCGCATCGCCGGCCGGCGAATACCAGCCGCAGCCGTGCTCGGCCACCAGGGTTTTAGTCCACCCGTTATTCGTGACAATTATCGGCGTACCTACGGCCAGGGCGTCGTAGAGCTTAGCCGGTGAATTGGTATCGAGCACGGGCATATCCAGAAACGATACCACCGCTACCTCAGCCAGCGCAAACCAGCTGAATATAGCGTGCCGTGGCTGCGCGCCCACCAGCCGAATCCGCCCCGGCCAGCGGGCGGCAGCGGCGGCCACCAGGGGCGCATAGTAGCCGTGGCCCAAAAACAGGAATGTGGCTGCCGGGTCGGCAGCCACCAGCTGCTCGGCAGCGGCAATTACCGTCGGCATATCGTTGGCCCGGCCGAAGGTGCCGGCATAAAGCACTACGTTTTGGCCTTGCAGGCCCTGGGCCCGGCGCAGGGCAGCTACCGCTGCCGGGGTGGCCCGGGCAGCCAGGTCGAGGTCGGTGCCATTGAGTAAGGTAGTGATTTTGCTTTCCGCAATGCCTAAGCCGGCGACATAAGCACTCATATCGGGCGAGAGCGGCACAATATGCGCCGCGCTTTCGTAGAGCCGCTTTTCCAGCGCAAATAGTTGGCGCCGGGCCAGGGCAGTTGGCACGGCCCCCATGGCAATCGGAAAAGAGGGCCACAGGTCCTGCACCTCAAACACCCACGGCACCTGCCAGCGGCGAGCCACGCGGGCGGCCGCCCAGGCCGCCGTCAGCGGAGTGCTGATGCCCCAAACTACGTCGGGCCGGTCGATGCGCCGCCCGGCCCGCACCGCCCAGGCTGCATATTGCGCAAAAGCCAGCGCCCGGCGAGCCGGCCCCATCTTGTTTTCATACGGAATCGCCGCTTCGCGTAACTCTATCCCCGGCGGTACCCAGGCGAACTCCTGCGTCAGCTGCTGGCTTCGCCAGGCCGGCGTAGTCAGCAGCGTCAGCCGATGATGCTTGGCCAGCTCAGCCAGCAGCGTGTAGTGCCGACTGGTGGCCGGGCAGTCGGGGCTGGTATGGTACTGGCTGAAAACAGCGATGTGCATGGTACCTGATTAAGCAGGAAGAACAAGAACGGATAGCCGGTAAGCCTATAGTACCGGCTACCCGTTCTTGTGCCTCCTTACTTTTTGGGCCGGTAATGCGAGTCGTTGAGCAGACGCTGCGCATCTTTTTGCGCCATAAGCTGGGGCAGCGTCACATCGGAGTGCTCACTCATGTACTTGCGTATTATCTGCAAGCCCACCCACTGGCCCACGCGGCCGGGGCAGGTGCGGTCTATCTCGGGCACATTAGGCCGCTCCCCTACGTACTTCTGAATCACGAACGGCGTAGTCGTGTACAGCAGGTTATTCTCCAGAAAATGCCCCCAGATGCGGGCTTCGTTAAACTTAACATTTTTCAGCTCTTTGCCCGTAAAGCCGATGAGCAGCGAGTCGGGGGTGCAGGGCAGCATCTGGCCGGCAAAATAGAGGCGCTTGCCCTGGTCTACCATCTGGTCGAGCATCGACGTAGCCGTGAGCTGATGGCGGTTGTACTTGCTCGATACGGCCAGCGCCAGCGTGGGCAGCACGTAGGCCGGCCGGTAGCGCCGCAGCATATAGCCGGGCAGGTCGGGCCGGTAGCTGGCCTGGGGGCCGGCAAACCAGTCGAGGCTGATTACCAGCAGACTGTCGTTTACATAGATGTCCTTGCCCATTAGCCCGCTTACGTACGTAGCGGCTACGGCCGGCGCTTTAAAATCGGGAAAATAATACTTCACCCGCCCAAAAAGCGCCCCCAACTCACGGTGCAGCCCGGCCGAATCGGCAAACGCGGCCGCGGTTTGCTGGCTCAGCTTCTGCAAAGCCGGGTTGGTAGCCAGCTGCGCCAAAGCCTTGGCCAGCGTATCGATCGGGGCCTGCCCGGCCTGCAGATAATAGCGAGCAAAAACGGGATTAGCCCGGATAAACTGCAACCCTTCGGCCGGATTTTTAATCTGGAAGAAAGGCCGTTCGAGGTGGCGCAGGACCACCGGGGCGGCCGGGGCATTGCTGGCCGGGTCGGGGCGGCAGCCACCTTCCGGGTCGCGCTGGCAACCGGCCAGCATTGCCCCGGCCACCAGCGCCAGGCTCATGATAAAAGCAGATACTTTCAAGCTGTAGCTATTTTTGCGTAAAAATACACCCTTCTAGTGCCCGTCTGCGTTTAGGACCACCAACCTTTACTATTCTTATTCATGAAGAAAATTCTGCTCACTGCGGCGGCGATGGCGCTCACTTCTACTGCCTTCGCTCAGGTCGAAATTGGCCTGAAAGTATCGCCTTCTATCTCCTACTTCCGAACCAGCTCCCCATCCAGCACCTCTTTCCAAAGCGAGAGCAGCAAGTTTAGCTTTGGGGGCGGGGTATTTCTGGATTACTTCTTCGGCGAAAACTATGCCTTTAATACCGGTTTGTTTCTGACCGGTAAAGGGGGTACGTTCTCTTATCTGGAAAATGGTCTGGCCGTGCCACCAACTCCTGCCGCACGGGTCAGCCAAAAAATTGCTATTCAATACCTGGAGATACCCCTGACGCTTAAGCTGTTTACCAACGAAGTGGCCCCGGCTACCAGAGTGTTTTTCCAGGTAGGCGGCTCGGTGGGCTTTCCGGTTTCAACGCGCGTCAATGGGGATAAATTCTATACCGACCCCTATAATGGCAATGCCCAAACTGATGCTTCGGCCCACGTTTTCCCGGTCGATGCCGGGCTGATTGGTGGCCTCGGGCTTGAGTATCAACTGGGCAAAAGCACCAAAGTGCTCACCGGCCTCAGCTACCACCACGGCTTGGTCAACCTCGACCACTACTTTGAGCGCACCCGGGGCTTTAGCGATGTTACTATTAAAAACAGCGTTTTTGCCCTGGACCTGGGGTTGAAATTCTAAAACGCGGATTAGTCAGATTGAGCGGATTTTGTTGGCGAAGCTGTTTCGCGCAGCTTCCTGACTACCTCCGGTATAGCGAAAATAAAGCGGGCCGCCCATCGGGTGGCCCGCTTTATTTTCGCTAAGACTGTGGCAATCGGCTACAAAATCCGCTTAATCCGACTAATCCGCTCAATCCGCAGTTCAGACATCCTCCACTACTACTTCCCGGTCCTGCGCCCTGGCCATGGCGCCGGCCGCCGAGTGCAGCTCAATCTGCTCGCCGTGCTCGTCCTCGATACGGAAGTCGGTGAGCCCCAAAGCAGTATCTTTCATTACCTTCACCCACTTGTAGTATTTCAAATACCACTTCATCTGGCGGCTTACCAGGCCTTTGGTATAGTAAGCATGCAGGAAAGGGTGCACATACAGCGTAATGCCCGCCTGGTTTTGATTCACCAGCAGGTCGTCGATGCTATTGTCAATCTCGTCGGTTACCTGAATGGAGGCCGAAATCTTGCCGGTGCCGCCGCAGGTTGGGCACACCTCGCCGGTGATGATGGTTTCGGCCGGCCGCACCCGCTGCCGGGTTATCTGCATCAGGCCAAACTTGGTAATGGGCAGGATGGTGAACTTGGCTTTATCCTGCTTCATGATGTTGTACACCGCGTCCTCCACCTTTTTGCGGCTCTCAGCGGCCCGCATGTCGATAAAGTCTACCACGATGATGCCCCCCATGTCGCGCAGGCGCAGCTGCCGGGCCACTTCTTTAGCGGCCAGCAGGTTAATCATGAGCGCAGTGGCCTCCTGGTCGTTCTCCTGGTTGCTCTTCGAGCCCGAGTTTACGTCTACCACGTGGAGCGCCTCGGTGTGCTCTATCACGAGGTAGCCGCCGCCGGGCACACTCACCGTTTTACCAAACAGCGTCTTAAGCTGTTTCTCAATGCCCAGGTGCTCAAATACTTTAACTTTGGTGTTGTGCAGCTTTACCAGCCCCACGCGGTCGGGCGCTATTTTATGCACATACTCCTTCATCTCCTCAAAGCGGGCCGGCGTATCCACCACAATCGAGTCGAACGACTCATTGAGCATGTCGCGCAGCATAGAGGAAGTGCGACCCAGCTCCCCCAGCATTTTATCGCGGGGCTGGCCTTTGCGCAGGTTGGTATAGAGCGTTTCCCAGTTTTCGACCATGCTTTGC